>NZ_JBHZAF010000009.1:344894-411198 GCF_042754085.1 Nocardia sp. NPDC059236 | reverse complement strand
GCCACCGCACCCCCTACAGCGAACACACCGCCTGGGCACACCGCCAAAACACCCAAGCCGCTTGACAACTTACGGACCTGGGATGTCTAGCCCGCCCGGCCGGCCGCGGGCAGGCCATCCATCACCAGATCGACTGCGCCGCTGAGATATTCGGGCGTCAGGGGCTCGCCGCGCAGCAGCAGCCGGAACCAGATCGCGCCGGCGAGCAGGTCCATGATCGCCGCCGGATCGCAGGTCGCGGCCAGTTCACCCCGGGCCATCGCACGCTGGAACACCGGCTGCTCGCGGCCGAGCCGATCGGCGAAGAACGACGCCCCGACCGCCGCCAGGTGCGGGCGCGCGGGGGCGGCCGCCAGCACGGCGATCGCGATGGGTGCGGTCGCCTCGGCGGTGAGCAGCCCCGCGATCGCCTGCGCGAGCGCCAGCAGATCGCCCCGCAGGCTGCCGGTGTCCGGCACCGGGAACGCCAGTACATCGGAGTCGATGAGCGCCGCGGCCAGCAGCGCGTCCTTGGCCGGCCACCACCGATACAGCGTCGTCTTGTTCACCCCCGACCGCTCGGCCACCGCCTCCATGGTCAGCCCGTCATAGCCCTTGGCTGCCAGCAGGTCCAGGGTCGCCCCGAAGATCGCCTCGGCCTGTCGCGGCCTGCCCGCCGATCGCCGTCCCGGTGTCGTCACTCCCCCAAAATACAACACAACGTTGCGTTGTGTTTCCGGCACTGCTTTCATGGAAACGCAACGCAGCGTTGCATTTCGATTCGGGAGGTAGTCATGACGAGAACGCCGGTCCTGCTGGTCCACGGCATTCGGCTGAGCAGCACCTGCTGGGTGGAGGTGGGCGAGCATCTCACCCTGCAGCGCCCGGTCCTGGCGATCGATCTACCCGGCCACGGCACCCGCCGCGGTGAGCGCTTCACGCTGCCGGGCGCGGTCGAGGCCGTGCGCGCGGGTCTCGATCGACTCGGCGGATCCGCGCTGGTCGTCGGTCATTCCCTGGGCGGCCTCACCACCATCGCGGCCGCGGCGGCCCATCCGGACCAGGTAGCGGGCGTGATGCTCGCCGGCGCCACCCTGGTCCCGGGGCCCGCGCTGGCGACCCCGTTCCGGCTCATGCATCGCGTCCTGTCGTCGCGGCCCGACGGCGGACAGGCCCTCAGCGAGAAGGTCTTCGACCGTCCGGTGCCGCCCCGGGTGGCCGCGGGGATCGCCCGCGGCGGCATCGCCACCGAGGTGATTCCGGATGTGCTCGCCGCCGTATCCGGTTTCGATCCGGTTGCCGCGCTGGCGACCTACCCGGGCCCGGTACGCCTGATCAATGGCGGTCACGACCACTTCCGCCTGGGCGAACAGCGTTTCGTGCGTGTCTGCGCGAACGGCCGGCTCCTGATCGTGCCGCGCGCGGGCCACTATCTGCCGCTCACGCATGCCGCGACGTTCGCCGACCTGGTCGCAGACTTCGCGGCAGCGCGCGACGCCGCCCGCGAAGCCGTCTCCGCGCACTAGGCGCCGAACGGGTCAGCCCTGGCCGGTCAGTTCGCGGCCCACGGTACGGACCCGGCCGGGGTCCCCGCCGATGACCCGGCGCGTGATCCGCACCGCCCGCCGGTTCCGGATAGGCTGCGGAGGTGGACAACCCGTTCGGGCCCGTGGGCACCGCGAACTACGTCAATCTCGTCACCTACAAGAAGGACGGCACGCCGATCGGCACGCCGGTGTGGGCTGCGCTCGACAATGGCCGCCTCTATGTCTGGACCGTCACCGACAGCTGGAAGGTCAAGCGCGTCCGCCGCAATCCCGAGGTCACGGTGCAGGCGTGCGATCTGCGCGGCAAGACCCGCGGCGAGATCGTGAAGGCCAGCGCGACCGTGCTCGACGCGGCCGGCACCGAGCGGGTGCGCGATCTCATCAAGCGCCGCTACGGTATTCAGGGCTGGCTGGGCATCACCCTGAGCAAGGTGCGTCGGGGCAGCGCGGGCACCATCGGCATCGAAATCGTTCCGGCGTAACGGTATTCGCGCACGGCACGGCCGCCGGACCGGCTCGACCGGTCCGGCGGCCGTGCGCGTTTCCGCCCCCGGTTCGAGCTACGGTTGATCCCCGGCGATGATCGCGCCGAGGAGTCCGCCGACACCGCAGCCGACAATGGCACCGACCACGAAGAACCACACCCCGATCACCGCGCCGACCACGCAGCCGATGAGCGCCCCGGCCACGATCGACCCGGCGCTCGCCACATTCTGCAGCGCCGCGACATCCGCGTTCGGGGCGGCGATATCGGCCGGATCCGACGGCCGCACCGTCAATTCGGTCCCGGCCGCGTTCACCTCGGGTAGGACGTCGAGGGTGCGGTCGGCGGTCCGATAGACCAGCGGCAGTGCGGCGATGGTCTCCCCGGTGGGCGCGACGATGTTCACCGTGCCGTCGGTGAGCTCGAAGTGGCCCGCGGTGAGCGTGGTGGTGACCGCGCTGCGGTCCTGGGCCAGCGCGATGGAGTAATCGACACCTCGGTCGGCGCCGCTGATTCCGGGGGCGGCGACGGCGGGTTCACCGTGCGCGGTCACCGTGGCGACGCACAGGGCGGCGACGGAAAGCAAAGTGGTAGCGGCGATTCTGGCAATTCTCATGATGGTTCCCTGCGATCGAAGAGCCGATTCACCGCAGGGCCGAGCAGACGCATCCATGGGATACGCCGGAACACTGCAACGCGATTACGCATGCGCGAGGGCGCGGCGAATCGGGGAAATTCCCACATCGAATTATCTGACCCGGCAACGCCTTTGGCACGTCACCGGGTGACCCGGTGCCTGGTGACGAGTACGAGGTCCGCCCCGAACGCGACACCGGGACGATTCTCATGATCCCCTCAGGCTGGAGGGCAGGGAAGACCGAGGTGCCGGGGTTGTCCGCCCTTGTCCTGCGCGTCACCCCGGCATGCCGCGACCGATCGAACAGACCGGTCGAATTCGATTACTCCAGTTCGCCTTCGGTTTCCAGATAGATCTGCCGCAGCCGATCCAGGGTGTCACTTTCGGGCTGTTCCCAGAGTTTCCGCTCCGCGGCCTCCAGCAAGCGCTCCGCAATACCGTGCAGCGCCCAGGGATTCGACTGCTCCATGAACTTCCGATTGGTCTCGTCGAAAACATAAGATTCCGCGAGCTTTTCGTACATCCAGTCGGCGACCACATTCGTGGTGGCGTCGTAGCCGAACAGATAGTCGACGGTGGCTGCCATTTCGAACGCGCCCTTGTAGCCGTGCCGGCGCATGGCCTCGAGCCAGCGCGGATTCACCACGCGTGCCCGGAACACCCGGGTGGTCTCCTCGGACAGGGTGCGGGTGCGCACCGCGTCCGGACGGGTGCTGTCGCCGATGTAGGCCTCGGGATTCTTGCCGGTCAGCGCGCGCACCGCCGCGACCATGCCTCCGTGGTACTGGAAATAGTCGTCGGAGTCGGCGATGTCGTGCTCGCGGGTGTCGGTGTTCTTGGCCGCCACCGCGATTCGCCGGTATGCGGTGCGCATGTCGTCCGCGGCGGGCGCGCCGTCCAGGTCGCGGCCGTAGGCGAAACCGCCCCAGGCCGTGTACACCTGCGCCAGATCATCATCGGTACGCCAGCTCTTGGAGTCGATGAGCTGCAGCAGACCCGCACCGTAGGTGCCCGGCTTCGAGCCGAAAATCCTTGTGGTGGCCCGGCGTTCGTCCCCGTGCTCGGCCAGGTCGGCCTGGGCGTGGGCGCGGACATAGTTGGATTCGGCGGGCTCGTCGAGCTCGGCGACCAATCGCACCGCGTCGTCCAGCAGCGCCAGCACATGCGGGAAGGCGTCACGGAAGAAGCCGCTGATTCGCACGGTCACGTCGATGCGCGGCCGGCCCAGCTCCTCGAGCGAGACGGCCTCGAGCCGGGTGACGCGGCGGCTGGCCTCGTCCCACACCGGCCGCACGCCCAGCAGCGCGAACACCTCGGCGATATCGTCGCCCGAGGTGCGCATGGCCGAGGTGCCCCACACCGACAGGCCCACCGAGCGCGGGTACTCGCCGTGGTCGGCCAGGTAGCGTGCGAGCAGCGAATCCGCCATGGCCTGACCGGTTTCCCACGCCAGCCGCGACGGCACCGCCTTGGGGTCGACCGAATAGAAGTTCCGGCCGGTCGGCAGCACATTGATCAGACCGCGCAGCGGGGATCCGCTCGGCCCGGCCGGAATGAAGCCGCCGTTGAGCGCGTGCAGGATTCGCGAGATCTCGACGCCGGTCTGCCGCAGCCGCGGCACCACCTCGGTCGCCGCGAAGCCCAGCACTGTGCGCACCTCGGCCAGGCGGGCCGGGACCTCGGTGATCCCGGCCGCGTCGGCGAGCTCGCCGGCCAGCAGGGTCTCGCTGACCGCGTCGATGGAGTCAACATCCCAGTCGACCTCCTGCATGGTCAGCACCAGTTCGCGCGCCAGCTTCTCGAACGCGTCCACCCGTTCGCGGGCCTCGTCCCCGGATTCGCTGAGCCCCAGCGCTTCTCGCAGCCCCGGGACATTGACCTCGCCGCCCCACAGCTGGCGGGCGCGCAGCATGGCCAGCACCAGGTCGACCTCGGCCTCCCCCGCCGGGGCCTGGCCGAGAATGTGCAGGCCGTCGCGGATCTGCACGTCCTTGATCTCGCACAGCCAGCCGTCGACGTGCAGCAGCATGTCGTCGAAGGATTCCTCGTCCGGCCGCTCGGTCAGACCCAGATCGTGGTCCATCTTGGCCGCGCGCATGAGCGTCCAGATCTGCTGGCGGATGGCGGGCAGCTTGGCCGGGTCGAGCGCGGAGATATTGGCGTGCTCGTCGAGCAGCTGCTCCAGACGCGAGATGTCGCCATAGGTTTCGGCGCGCGCCATGGGCGGGATCAGGTGGTCGACCAGGGTGGCGTGGGCGCGGCGCTTGGCCTGGGTGCCCTCGCCCGGGTCGTTGACCAGGAACGGGTAGATCAGCGGCAGGTCGCCGAGGGCGGCATCGGTGCCGCACGAGGCCGACATGCCGAGGGTCTTGCCCGGCAGCCACTCCAGATTGCCGTGCTTGCCCAGGTGCACCACGGCGTCGGCGGCGAAGCCCTCCGGCGCGGCCAGCCAGCGGTAGGCGGCCAGATAGTGGTGGCTCGGCGGCAGATCCGGGTCGTGATAGATGGCCACCGGGTTCTCCCCGAACCCGCGCGGCGGCTGCACGATGAGCACCACATTGCCGAAACGCAGTGCGGCGATGACGATCTCGCCCTTCGGGTCCGCGGACCGGTCGACATAGAGCTCACCCGGCGGCGGTCCCCACGCCTCGATCACGGCCGCGCGCAGATCCTCCGGCAGCGTCTCGAACCACCGCGTGTACAGGTCCGCGCCGATGCGAATCGGGTTGCCCTCCAGCTGTTCGGCGCTCAGCCAGTCCGGATCCTGCCCGCCCGCGGCGATGAGCGCGTGGATCAGCGCGTCACCATCGGCCTCTTCCAAGCCCGGGATCTCCCCCGCCGCGCCGAGATCGTAACCGGCGAGCCGCATTTCGGTGAGCAGCCGGATGGCGCTGGCGGGCGTGTCCAGGCCGACCGCATTGCCGATCCGGGCATGCTTGGTCGGATACGCCGACAGCACCAGGGCGACCTTCTTCCGGTCCGCCGGAATGTGCCGCAGCCGCGCATATCGCACCGCGATGCCCGCCACCCGTGCCGCGCGCTCGGGATCGGGCACATACGTCGACAGGCCGTCGGCGTCGAACTCCTTGAACGAGAACGGCACCGTGATGATCCGCCCGTCGAACTCCGGCACCGCCACCTGCGTGGCCACATCCAGCGGAGACAGGCCGTCGTCATTGGCCTCCCACTGCTCGCGGCCACTGGTCAGGCACAGGCCCTGCAGGATCGGCACATCCAGATCCGCGAGCGCGCCCACATCCCACGCCTCGTCGTCGCCGCCCGCCGACGCGGTCGCGGGCTTGGTGCCGCCGGCCGCCAGCACCGTCACCACGAGCGCGTCGGCCGTGCGCAGTTCGGCCAGCAGTTCCGGCTCCGCGGTGCGCAGCGAGGCGCAGTACACCGGCAGCGCCCGCGCGCCCTTGTCCTCGATGGCCGAGCACAGCGCGTCGATGTAGCCGGTGTTCCCGGCCAGATGCTGGGCGCGGTAGTAGACCACCGCCACCGTCGGGGCGTCCGCCGCGACCGGGCGCGAATCCCGTTCCAGCGCACCCCAGCTCGGCATCTCCACCGGCGGCTCGAAGCCGTGCCCGGTGAGCAGCACCGTGTCGGACAGGAAGTTGTGCAGCTGCAGCAGGTTTCGCGGGCCGCCCGCCGCCAGGTAGTTGTGGGCATCGGCGGCCACGCCGCCCGGCACCGTGGAGCACTCCATGAGCTCGGCGTCCGGCGCGATCTCACCGCCGAGGGCGACCAGCGGAATCCCGCTGGCGCGCACCGTCTCCAGCCCGGGCTCCCAGGCGCGTTTGCCGCCGAGGATGCGCACGATCACCAGCTCGGCGCCGTCGAGCAGGGCGGGCAGGTCCGCCGGCAGCAGGCGCGCGGGATTGGCGAGCCGATACTCGGCGCCGCTCGCACGCGCGCTCAGCAGGTCGGTATCGGAGGTGGACAGCAGCAGGATCACAGGTTTCAGGCCTTCCTAGGGTGACGCGCCCAGCACGGTTCGGCGCCCGCCGGGAAGGTCTGACTGTCACAGTGGCGCGACCGCACCGGAATTGCACCGGATTCTTCCGTTCGACGAGCTCGCCGATGCTATCGCGCCGACTCCGCGAGGCCGATATCGCGCCCGGATCACAGTGCGGCAAAGGCTCCTCCGAGCTCCTTCGAGCCCAACTGGGCGCCACGTACGCTGCCCGTATGCCAACCACTCCAGGATGGGTCAGGCGGAACCGCTTTGCTGCCTGGTCGGGATACTTTTGCGTATTGGTTGCCTTCGCAACGCTGGCCATGACCCTCACGGCCGCCGGCACCGGTCACACCGAGTGGGCCATGCTCGCCGGCATCGTCTGCGCCGCGACTGTCCTGTTCGGCACCACGGTCATGACCACCACCGTCCACCGCGACCACGTCGACCACCACAACGTCCCGAGCCTCCTCAACGACACCTGGGAAACCACCCCCGCCTTCGCCCGCCGCCGCGGCGCCCCCAGGGCCATCGAACCCCACCGCATGCGCTGACCCGCCGGACCTTCCACCACGATTCCGGGGCCCACGCCCCGGAATCTTTCTGTCCCGGGCCCGCACTCCGCACCGCGTTCATTACTCCGCACCGCGTTCATCCCCTCCCGGAAAGACCGACTGCGGCTCCGTGATCCATGCTTCTGGTTCGTCACGGACCGACCTGCGTGCAATACATGCTCAGATCGCAATATCTCTAGATGTGGATATTTACGGGAGCTGATCCGTCCCGTTCCCGGCCCGTAGGTGCCCGACCTCGGCATCCTCCGTAGGCTGGGGGCGTCATGACGCGAACCGATCCCGATTCCTGCCCGGGCGTGCTGCGCCTGCACCAAGCGGCCGATGGTCCCCTCGCTCGCATCCGGGTGCCGGGCGGACACCTCTCCCCCGGCCAGGTGCGGGCCCTGGCCGCCGCGGCCGTCGATCTGAGCGACGGCAATATCGAGCTCACCTCCCGCGGCAATGTGCAGTTCCGGCGGGTGCGGGATGCGGCCACGCTCACCGAGCGGCTGACCGACGCGGGCCTGTTACCCAGCGCGACGCACGAGCGGGTGCGGAACATCGTCGCCTCTCCGCTGTCCGGGCGGGTCGGCGGGTGGACCGATGTGCATCCCCTGGTGCCGGCGCTCGACGAAGGTTTGCAGGCGCATCCGCGATTGGCCGACCTGCCCGGCCGGGTGCTGTTCACCCTCGACGACGGTCGCGGTGATGTCAGCGGACTGGGCGGGGATATCGGTGTGCACGCACTCGACGAGAACACCTACGCACTCCTGTTGGCAGGCAAGGACTCCGGTATCCGCGTATCCCCCGCCGACGCGGTGGATCTCATGCTCGCCGCAGCGCACGGTTTCCTGGAGCTGCGCGACGGCCAGTGGCGGTTGCACGAGATCCCGGACGGCGGCGCCCGACTGACCGATCACCTGCTGACCGCCCGGCCCGGCCTCGACGCGTCCGGCGACCCCGTCGAACTGCCGGTGCGCCAGGACATTCCGATCGGCTGGCTGAATCAGGACGACGACCGGGTCGCGCTCGGCGCGGGCGTGCGCCTCGGCTCGCTGCCCGCCCGCACCGCCGAGTTCATCGCCGCCGTCGAGCGTCCCGTGTTCCTCACCCCGTGGCGCAGCCTGGTCCTCACCGATCTCGACGAATGGACGGCCGAGCAGGTGGTCCGCGTCCTCGCCCCCATGGGCCTGATCTTCGACGCCAACTCCCCCTGGCTGCTGGTCAGCGCCTGTGCCGGCCGCCCCGGCTGCGCCAAGTCGCTCACCGACGTCCGCGCCGACGCCACCGACGCCGTGGACACCGGCCGCGTAGTCCCCACCGGCGCACCACAATTCGCGCGCGAAGGCCTCGACGCCGATGACATCGTGGCCGCCGGCCGCCAGCACTGGTCGGGCTGCGACCGCCGCTGCGGCCGCCCCAAGGGCGCGGTCACCGACATCATCGCCTCGATCGACGGCTACCGCATCGTCCCGTCCCCATAGCCGAGGTCGTCGTTACCGAGTACGAACCCGCGTCTGTCCCTCGCCAGTCCCGCCCGCGCCACCGGTCAACCCCGTCTGCCGCCCCGGCAACGCGCACCTGCCGTGCCAGGCCATTCACACCGCCCTGCGGGCACGCTGCCCAGGCCGCACCACCACGAAGTCCCCGCTGGGCATGCCGCCGCGGGTTGTCGCGCATGCTGGTGCACAGTGGGTCCAAGGCAGCGGCGAGCATCGGAGACGGGAGGCGGTCATGGCTGTGCCTGAGCTCAGCGATGAAGAGATCGCGGCGATGTCGGACGATGAGCGGCGGGAGCTGATCGGGCGTTTGCGGCTGCCGCCCGAGCGGTTGCTGCCGCGGCCGGAGGTGGTGCGGATGCATCGGCGGGTCCGGTTGGCGCTCATGGTCGGCGGCTGTCTCGCGCTGATCCCGTGGATCGTGTACCTGGGGTTCTCGCTACCGGCGGAGTATCACGCGCGGAACTGGTCGCTGGCCTGGATCGGGTTCGACATCGCGCTGGTGCTGATGATGGCGGCCACCGCCTACCTCGGTTGGAAGCATCGGGTGGTGCTGCTGCTCCCGGCCTTCGGCACCGGGATCCTGCTGCTCGTGGACGCCTGGTTCGACATCGTGACCGCCGAGGCCGGGGATGTGTGGGTGTCGGCGGGCACGGCGGTGATCGGTGAGATCCCGCTGGCGCTGTTGCAGATCACCGGCGCGATCATGCTGCTGCGCTTCCTCATCCTGGCGCACCCGCTCAACGATCCGGCGGTCAGTCCGTTCCGGACCCGGCTGCCGTTCTGACCCGGTGCAATTCGAGCGTGCAGCACTTCACGCTGCCGCCGGACTTGAGCAACTCCGACAGGTCGATCCCGACCGGCTGGTAGCCGCGGGCCCGCAGCTGCTCGGCCAGGCCGACGGCCTTCTCGCTGAGGAAGACGTGGTAGCCGTCGCAGACGCCGTTGAGGCCCAGCACATTCGCGTCCTCCTCGTCGGCGATGAGGGCGTCCGGGTACAGGCCGGCCAGCAGCCGGGCGCTGGGCCCGCTGAAGGCGCCCGGGTAGTACGCGATGGTGTCGCCGAGCACCATGAGCGCGGTGTCGAGGTGATAGAACCGCGGATCCACCAGATCCAGCGAGACGACCGGTAGTCCGAAGAACTCCGCCACCTCCTCGTGCGCGCCGGGAGCGCTGCGGAATCCGGTCCCGGCGAGGATCCGGTCGGCGGCGATGGCGAAATCGCCTTCGCCCTCATTGGTTTCGCGGGCGGCGGCCACCGTGGCGAATCCGCGGGCCGCCATCCACGCGTGGAAGGCCGGACCTTCCTGTGCGCGTTCGGGATTGGCGAAACGGGCCGAGAGCGCCCGGTCCCCGATGACGAGTCCGCCATTGGCGGCGAACACCATATCGGGCAGTCCGGCAACCGGTTCGATGACCTCGACCCGATGCCCGTGCGCCTCGTAGGCGGCGCGCAGCGCGTCCCACTGGGACAAGGCCAGGGCGCGGTTCACCGGGTCGGAGGTGTCCATCCACGGATTGATGGCGTAGGTGACGTCGAAGTGTTCCGGGCGGCACATGAGATAGCGGCGGCAAACGGGCCGGCGGGCGGCGGGATCACGGGCGGGCAGCGTGGCTACGGACGTCAACGAGACTCCCTCGGAAGCGGCGCGGACGGGGCTGATCTGAAGGTAGGTGGCGTACCGTTGTGCTCGAAATAGCGAATCGTTGCGCTGATCTCCGGATCAGTGGCGATTCGTTGCGTGCCACCCATGCGTGCGCATCATTGCGAAAGGGGCGAGCATGGACGAGCTGGACCGGCGAATCCTGGCGCACCTGCTCAAGCACGCGCGCGCGTCCTTCCAGGACATCGGCTCCGAGATCGGCCTGTCCGCGCCCGCGGTCAAGCGGCGGGTCGACAAGATGGTGGCGGGCGGGCAGATCACCGGCTTCACCGCGGTGGTGAACCCGGCCGCGCTGGGGTGGCGCACCGAGGCGTATGTCGAAGTCTTCTACCGCGACAACATCTCCCCCGCCGAACTGCGCCGCAGCCTCGAACCCATTCCGCAGGTGGTCGGGGTGTGGACGATCGCCGGTGAGGCCGATGCCCTGGTGCACGTGATGGCCACCGATATGGCCGAGATCGAGGCGACCGTCGAGCGTATTCGCGAGAACGCGCGGGTCGGGCGCACCCGCAGCAATATCGTCATGTCCCGGCTGCTCGAACGGCCCCGCACCTGATCCGGCCCGGCCGTGAACGGTCCACTGTGCCAGCTGAACCCCGTCGTGAGGCGGCCCGAACCCGGTCGCCAGGAGTCGGCGCACGACCCGCTCAGCGCGGCCTCGACGGCGAAATCTAGGGTGGACTCCATGTCCGACGTGCGTGCCAGCTACCTCAAAGACGGGGCCGAGATCTATCGGCGCTCGTTCGCGACCATCCGGGCCGAGGCCGATCTGGCCCGGTTCCCGGCGGATGTGTCGCAGGTGGTGGTGCGCATGATCCATGCCTGCGGGCAGGTGGATCTGGCCGGTGACGTCGAGTTCAGCACCGATGTGGTGGCCAAGGCGCGGGCCGCGCTGCAGGGCGGCGCGCCGATCCTGTGCGACGCCAAGATGGTCGCCTCGGGCGTGACCCGCAAGCGGCTGCCCGCCGGCAACGACGTGCTGTGTCTGCTCGACGATCCCCGGGTGCCGGAGTTGGCGGCCCGCATGGACAACACCAGATCGGCTGCGGCGCTGGAACTCTGGAGCGACCGGCTCGACGGCGCGGTGGTGGCGGTCGGCAATGCGCCGACCGCGCTGTTCCACCTGCTGGACATGCTGGACGCGGGCGCGCCCCGGCCCGCCGCCGTGCTCGGCATTCCGGTCGGGTTCATCGGAGCCGCGGAATCCAAGCAGGCCCTGGCCGAATACGGCGGTGTCGAATTCCTGACCGTGCGGGGTCGGCGCGGCGGCAGCGCCATCACCGCCGCCGCCCTCAATGCGATTGCGAGCGAACAAGAATGAGCAAGCTCTGGGGTGTCGGGCTCGGACCCGGCGATCCGGAACTGGTGACGGTCAAGGCCGCGCGGATCATCGGCGAGGCCGATGTCATCGCCTTCCACAGCGCCCGCCACGGCCGCAGCATCTCCCGCGCCATCGCGGCCCCCTACATGCGTGCGGGTCAGCTCGAGGAGCACCTGGTCTACCCGGTGACCACCGAGACCACCGACCACCCGGGCGGCTATCAGGGCGCGATCGACGAGTTCTACGAGCGTGCGGCCGGGGTGCTGGCCGGCCATCTCGCCGCGGGCCGCACCGTCGCCCTGCTCGCGGCCGGTGACCCGCTGTTCTACAGCTCCTTCATGCATATGCACCGCCGGCTGGCCGACCGCTTCGACACCGAGATCATCCCCGGCGTCACCTCGGTCAGCGCCGCCTCCGCCGCCCTGGGTACCCCCCTGGTGGAAGGCGACCAGGTTCTCACCGTGCTGCCGGGCACCATGCCCACCGAGGAACTGACCCGCCGCCTGCGCGACACCGACGCGGCCGCCATCATGAAGCTGGGCCGGACCTACCCCGGTGTCCGCCAGGCTCTTTCCGACTCCGGCCGCCTCGACGGCGCCTTCTACGTCGAACGCGCCAGCTCGACCCGCCAGCGGGTGCTGCGCGCCGCGGAGGTCGACGAAGCGAGCGTCCCCTACTTCGCGATCACGATAGTGCCAGGCCCCGAACCCGCCACGCGGATCGCGCTCACGGCCGACGGCGTGCCCACGTCCTCCGAAACAACCGGTGCCACTACGGTTTCCGGTATCACCTCCGCGGCAAACGGCCGGCCGGGGACGACGGCCGCCTCCTCCCCCGTAGCGGCCGTCGCCGATGGCGAACCCCGCGCGGCGCAATCGGGACAGATCGGCGAGGTCGTCGTCGTGGGTCTCGGTCCGGGCGCGGAGGCGTGGACCACGCCGGAGGTTCGGCAGGCGCTGGCCGAGGCGACCGACATCGTCGGGTACACCACGTACGTGAACCGGGTGCCGGTGCGTCCGGGGCAGCGGCGGCACGCCAGTGACAATCGGGTCGAATCCGAGCGCGCCGGAATGGCTTTGGACATGGCCAAGCAGGGCGCGAAGGTCGTGGTCGTCTCCTCCGGCGATCCGGGCGTGTTCGCCATGGCGGCGGCGGTGATCGAGGAGTCGGCGGATCCGCAATGGCGGGAGGTGCCGGTGCGGGTGCTGCCCGGCGTGACCGCGGCCAGTGCGGTGGCCAGCCGGATGGGCGCGCCGCTGGGGCACGATTTCGCCATGATCTCGCTGTCGGATCGGCTCAAGCCGTGGGAGACGGTGGCGCAACGGATTTCGGCGGTGGCGTCGGCGGATATGGCGTTTGCCGTGTACAACCCGGCGTCGTCGCAGCGCACCTGGCAGGTGGCGGCCATGCGCGATCTCGTGCTCGAGCATCGCAAGCCGCAGACGCCGGTGGTGATCGGACGCGATGTGGGTGGCCCGGCCGAGTCGGTGCGGGTGGTGACGCTTGCGGAGCTGGATCCGGCCGAGGTGGACATGCGGACCCTGTTGATCATCGGCGCGTCGACCACCACGGTGTTCGACGCGGCCGGTGGACCCCGGGTGTTCACGTCACGCCGCTACGGAGACTAATATTCCACTGTAGAACGTAGGCTGGAAGGAGTGCCGGTGCCTGAAGACAATGCTCGACGCCCGCTCAACTCGACGGCCGCGTCCCTACTCGGATTCCTCCACCAGGGCGAACTGTCCGGGTGGGATCTGGTGGCGCTGGCCCAGGACCGCATCGGCGACTTCTGGACCATCACCCAGAGCCAGGTCTATCGCGAACTGGCCACCATGCACCAGAACGGACTGGTGGACAAGGGTGCGGCCGGCGCCCGCGACCGCACCCCCTACCGGATCACCGAGGACGGCCGGGAGGCCTTCGCCGAATGGATCGCTCGCGATCCCGGCGCGGAGACCATCCGGGTACCGCTGCTGCTGACCCTCTCCTTCGGCGAGTTCGTCGACCCCCAGCGGCTCGAACGCATCGTCGCCACCGGCCGCACCGTCCACGAGCAGCGCCTGTCCGGCTACCTGTCCGGCCACGACGAGCAACGCATGTCGCCCTACGAGCGGGCCACCCTGGATTTCGGCATCCGCTACGAGCGCGCGGTGCTGGAGTGGTTCGATCGGCTGCCGGAGCTGCTCGACCGCACCAGCCGCCTGTCCTGAGCCGCGGCCGGCCTAGCTTCCCGTTCCACGCCGGGCGTGCAGCCAATCCCAGGCTGCCGCAACGGTTTCCACCTGCTCCGCACCTGCGGGCAGCGGCGGCCGGTCGATCATCACGACCGGTATGCCGAGCTCGCGCGCGGCGGTGAGTTTGGCCTCGGTCAGCGCTCCCCCGCTGTCCTTGGTCACCATGACGTCGATGCGCTGTTCGGTCAGCAGCGCGATCTCGTCGGCGACACCGAAAGGCCCACGGGCGAGCAGCAATTCGTGATCGACCGGCATCGCCCCGTCGGGCGGGTCGATGGCCCGGATCAGGAACCACGCGTCCGAGTGCGCGAACGCGGCCACGCCCTGGCGGCCGATGGTGAGGAAGACTCGTTTCCCCAGGGCCGCGGCAGCCTCCGCGGCGAGCGCCAGGTCCGGAACGCGCATCCATCGATCCCCGGGCTGCTCGGTCCATCCCGGCCGCCGCACGTGCAGCACCGGTATCCCGAGACTCGCGGCCGCGGCCGCGGCATTGGCGGTGATGCCCCCGGCGAACGGGTGCGTGGCATCCACCACGACCTCGATTCCATTGCCGCGCAACCACTCCCGCAGCCCGGCGGCGCCCCCGAAGCCCCCTACGCGCACCTCGCCGACCGGCAGCACGGGGTCGCGCACGCGCCCGGCGAGCGAGGACACGATGTCGAATCCTCGCTCGCCCGACGCGATATCGGCGAGTTCCCGGGCTTCCCGGGTGCCGCCGAGAATCAGCGTTTTCAGGGCTGCCCGCTGAAATAGGCCGAGCCCGAGTCGATCAGCGGCTGGCCGCCGGCGATCAGCAGTCCGATGATCGCGCCGGGAATCGCGCCGATCCCGAACAGGAAGGCGCCCAGGACGCCGCCGATGATGCCGCCCAGCGCGGCGTGCTGCAGCTGACCGAAGAAGTCGGCCTGCGAGTCGATGTCCTTGGCGGTCGACACCGGCGCCGAGACCGGGGTCAGGGTCAGCTGGGTGCCCGCGGTGTCGATGGCGGCGGTGAGGCCGTACTGCTTGCCCGCCAGCGTGCCGTTCAGCGGCACCTGGGTCACCACATCGCCGGCCCGGTTCTTCAGGAACACGGTCTGACTGGCCGCATCCAGGCTGAACTGGCCGCCGGTCACCTGGGTGACGATGTCGTTCGCGTCGGTGAGCGCCACGCTGTAGTCGACGCCCTGCTGGGTGCCGTGCAGCGTCGACGGGGACTGCTCCACCGCCGGAGCGGGGTCGACGGGGACGGCGTAGCCGGTGCCCGCGGCGATACCGGTCGCGGCGGCGGCAATGAATGCGGTGGCCACGAACTTTGTGTACTTCATGGAAGTCATCGATCTCCAAATAGTCTGAATCGAACCCGATAACAATCGGGTCACGGGGATTCACACTACCGGTGAGTTACGCACGTTTCACTCTGAATGCCTCGCGCGCGGAGCCGCTTTCATGCCAATGACCCATTTGAGCAGCGCACGGACGCGTGCATTCCCCGCGATATCGCCGGGAACGATACCGCGCGAGCGTCAGGCGCGAAGGGTGGACAGCAGCTCGGCAGCGGACCCCGACAGCGGCCAGCCGGTGACCGTCTTCGGGCGCGGCGCCGCGAAGGTGCGCACCTTGGAGGTCGACAGGCCCAGCGCGACAAGCGATTCCGCGAGCTTGACTGCAGCGCTCACACCATCCACGACGGGCACGCCGCAGCGCTCGGCAATGCGGCGGTCCAGGCGCGCCATGCCGCCGCAGCCGAGGCAGATGACCTCCGCGCCATCCTCGCGGACCGCACGCTCGGCCTGGTCGACGACGGCGACCACGGCCGCCGCCGGATCCTCTTCGAGGGCCAGCACCGGCAGGCCGCTCGCGCGGACGGACGCGCAGCGTGCGTCCAGGCCGGCGAGTTTGAGCCGGTCGGCGATCATCGGCACGGCCCGGTCGAGGGTGGTCACGACCGAGTAGGCGTGGCCGAGCAGCATCGCCGTCATGGCGGCGGCCTCGGTGATGTCGACAACGGGGACGTCGAGCAGCTCCTGCAGGCCCTCGCGCCCGTGCTCGCCGTAACCGGCCTGCACGACCGCGTCGAACGGCTCCGGGTAGTTGACGACGGCGTCCATCACGCCGACCGCCGCGAGGTAGCTCTCGAAGTTGCCCTCGACCGACTCGGCGCCGAATCTCGGTGTGAGACCGACGATCTCGGTACCCTCGGCCGCGACCGCGCGGGCCTGGGCGGCGATGGCGTCGGTCATCGACGCGGTCGTGTTGACATTGACGACGAGAATCCGCATATCGGATTACCTCCCGGATAGTGGGTTCAGTGGGTGCACTCGACGGCGATCGGCTCGCCCGAGACGTCGTTGAACGCGGCCTTGCGGTCGGCGATCAGGAGATGGATCAGGGCCCCGGATCCGGCGCCGATGAACCACGCGAACGGTGACACCGCGTCGAGCGCGGGAATGAACGCGAAGAGCAGCGACACCGCGGCGGCCGGAACGAAGGCGCCCAGGGCGCGCGGGTTGACGCCGCCCCGATAGAAATACGCGCCCGCCGGATCCTCGCTGTAGAGCGCGGGGACGTCGATGCGGCCGCGGCGCAGCAGCCAGTAGTCGGCCATGATGATGCCGTACAGCGGGCCGAGCAGCGCGCCGAGCCCGCCGAGGAAGTACTCGATGACCGCCGGGCTGTTGTACAGATTCCACGGCAGGATGACCAGCCCGATGATGCCGCTGACCAGTCCGGCGCGGGCGAAGTTCAGCTTCCGGGGAAACAGGTTGGTCAGCGCGTAGATCGGTGCGACGAAGTTCGCCATCAGATTCACCGCCACGGTCAGGACCAGCAGCGCCAGCGACGCGAGCACCAGCAGAGCGGTATTCGGGATGGCGTGCACGATGTCGGCGGGGCTCGCGATCACCCGGCCATCGATCTTGAACTGGCCGCCGGCCATGACGACGACGATGGCACCGAAGAACAGCACATTGATCGGGATGCCCCAGAAGTTGCCCCGCACAATCGAACCGGGGCTTTTCGATGCCCGGGTGAAGTCACAGAAATTGAGCACGAAGGTCGCGTAGACCGCCACCCACAGCGCCGCCCCGGCGAAGATCTCGTGCCACATGGCGAATCCGGTCAGCGGGTGGTCGACCGACCAGGCGATCGAGCCGCCCGCCTTGGCGAAGACCCACACCGCGAGCGCGGCCATGGTGACGAGGATGACCGGTCCGGCGAACGCCTCGTACTTGCGGATCATTTCCAGTCCCCGCTGCGCGAGGAAAGTCTGTACGGCCCACAGGGATCCGAAGGCGATCCAGCCCAGTGTCGACAGCCCGAGGATCGAGTTGTGGTCCCAATCCGCTGCACCGGGCGCGAGCGCGATGATCAGCACGCGCAGCACCAGCGAGGCCAGGTAGGTCTGGATGCCGAACCACGCCACGGCGACACCACCGCGCAGCAGCGCCGGAATCTGCGCGCCCCGCACACCGAAGGCAATGCGGGTCATCACCGGGAACGGGACGCCGGTCCGGTAGCCCATGAACCCGGTGATGCTGAGCAGCACGAACAGCAATGCCGAACCCAGGCCCAGCGCCACCAGGATCTGCCAGCCGCCCAGGCCGAGCGCGAACAGCCCCAGCGCGAAGCCGTAATTGCCCAGGCTGTGCACGTCATTCGCCCACAGGGTGAAGATGCTGTAGCCCGACCAGCGCCGGCCGGCGCGTCGGGTGGGAGCCAGATCCCGGTTGTAGAGGCGGGTGCTCAGGCCGGGCGCGAAGGCGACGCCGGCCGCGTCCGCCGGGCGGGGATTCGCCGCGATCGCACTGTCACCCACCGGCGATACGAGCTTCGCGGTGTCGTCGGGAACCAGCATGGGTAGATCCTCGATTTCGCATGGCGGAAGGAGTTTTCCAGCACGGGCTGGCCTCCGAGTGTCTGTTGACACAACACCGATCGTCAATCGGCCCGCCCCGTCCCGTTCACCCTCGCCACTGCCGTGACCGGCGGGTATAGACCACGCCGATGCCGGCCATCGGCAGAACGTCTGACCGGCAGGCGGGATTCACACGGCCTGGCGGGCGCTCCAGTCCCGGGCGAGCCCGAAGAAGGCACGCGCGGCCGCGGTGCGATAGGCGTTCTCGCGGCAGAGCAGAACCGCGATCCGGGTCGGCAGCGGCGGATCCAGCGCCACGGCCGTCAGGCGCAGATGGTCGCGGGCGATGCCGTCGGGCAGGATGGTGGCGAGTTCGGTGAGCTGAACCGCCTCGATGACGGCGTGAATCGAGTTGGCCTCCACCAGGATTCGCGGGCTCACACCCTGCTCGCGAAAATAGGCGTCGATGTGCAGCCGGGTGACGAATTCCCGATTGAGCAGGGCGAGATCGTATTCGGCGAGCTTCGCCGCCTGCAGGCGCGAGCGCGCACTCCGCCGATCGGCGCCGACCAGGCTCAGCGTCTCGGTGAACAGGGTGGCGGCCTCGATGCCCGGCAGGTGCCCGCCCGCGAACCCGATCCCGACGTCGATATCGTCGGCCAGCAGCCCGGATTCGATCACGTCCTGATTGGTCTCGCGAATATCGAGAGTGATCCCGGGATGCCGGGCGCGCAATTCGGCGATGAGCGGCCCGATCAGATAGGCCGCGAAAGTCGGGGTGTACGCCAGCCGCAGATGCCCGCGCGACAGATCCTCGACATCGTGCACCGCCCGATCGGCGGCATCGAGTTCGGCCAGCGCGAGCCGAGCATGCCGGGCATACACCTCCCCCGCATCGGTGAGCCGGACAGCACGCCCGGTCCGATCCAGCAGCGGCGCACCCACCAGCCGCTCGAGCTGCCGAATCTGCTGCGAGAGCGTGGGCTGCGAAACATGCAAATCCTCCGCAGCGCGCGTGAAACTCCCATGCTCGGCCACGGCGAGCAGATACCGCAGATGGCGCAGCTCCGGGGTCATCCGCCGACTATAGACCAAGCCAATCGGCCCATCTCCAACTCCGCCACAGACGCTATAACCCCAGATCACCCTGTTGGTGTGCGCCCCTTCCGCTATTCCAAGGAAGGCAGCGTCGACCCGGCAGGCTCGAGGGTGTGACCGGTCCTACTCACCGGAACCGAACGGCGGAAGTGGTTGATTCGGTGAAAGGCGGGCTTAGTTTGAGCGGCATGAGGAATGCAGAGCTCGAGGCGATTCGGGCACTCAAATATCGGTATCTGCGCACGCTGGATCTCAAGCTGTGGGACGAATTCGGCGACACTCTGTGCGAAGACGTCACCGCCGCGTACGGGTCGCCGTCCGGTGAGATGCCTGCGGAGTTCAAGGGCCGTGAGCAGATTGTGGAGTACATGCGCGGTGCGCTGGGCGGCAATATCATCACGGTCCACGTCGCGCACCATCCGGAGATCACTGTCGACGGCGAATCCGCCACCGGCAGTTGGTGCCTGGAAGACACCGTGATCTTTCCCGAACACAGCAGCATCATTCGAGGCGCCGCCTACTACAACGACACCTATCGCTGCGAGGACGGCGTCTGGCGGATCGAACGAACCAGCTACGAACGCATCTACGAATCCACCATGTCCACGGAAGGACTGCCCGGATACGCCCTGACGGCGAATCGCTGGGCGCCTGCGTGACCCGGCCGGCACTCCGACCGGGTCATCACCGCGGCACAGTCGCCGATCGGGTTCCGGAATCCACGTTCGTCAGGTGAGGGGTGCGGTTCGATCCTCTTCCGGCGGAGTGGGTATCAGGGTGGCGATGTCTCCATAGGTTGTCGCCGGTTCGACTCGGCCGCCGTCGCGGACCGTGCGTGCGGCGGTCACGGCCGCGTCGAGAGCGGCGCGGTAGAGGAGGGAACCGGTGCTGACGCGTTTGACGCCGAGGCGTGCCAGGTCGGCGAGGGGGCGTTGGGCAAGGACGTTGAGCGGCACGGGAATTGATCGGACCAGAGCGGTGATGTCGTCGTCGCGGATGACGCCGGGGACGAAGATGCCATCGGCGCCGGCGTCGACGTAACGATGCGCGCGATCGAGGGTGGTGTCGTGGTCGCGGCCCAGCCAGTAGGTGTCGACGCGGGCATTGACGAACAGTCCGGGCGCGCCGTCCTTGAGTCCACGGACCAGGTCGGCGTGTGCGCGGGCATCGCCGGCCGCGTCCTCGACGTTCACCCCGGCGACGCCCAGGTCCCACAGTCGCGCCGCCATTTCGCGCGGGTCGGCGCCGAACCCGGATTCGATGTCGACGGTCACCGGGACCGGGAGCCGCACGAGTGCGCCTGCCAGCGCGAGGGTTTCGTGCAGCGTCGACCCGGCCTCGTCCGGCAGTCCGTGCGCCGCGGCCACGCCGAGGCTGGTGGTGCCGATCGCCGGGTACCCGTCCGCGACCAGCGCGGCCGCCGTGGCGAAATCCCAGACATTGGGCAGCAGCAGCGGCTCGTCCTGATAGTGCAGCTGGTGGAAGCGCGAAACCGGCGGTACCGGAAGATCCAACATGATCATCACGCTAGAGCCGGAAAGGTTCGGCAGGCACCGAAGTGTCGCGGGTCATCGGCCTGGCGAGCGAGAGCAACCACGAGTGGCTGCGCAGCCGCGGCGTGATCCCGATCCCATACGGCGACGACGTCGCGGACCGGATCAAGGCCGCCGCCCCCGGCGGTGTCGACGCCTTCATCGACACCTTCGGCAAAGGGTACGTCGAGGTGGCCCTCGCCCTCGGCGTCGCGACCGAGCGGATCGACACCATCGCCGATTACGCCGCAGCCGCGCAGTACGGGGTGAAGACCGACGGCGGAGCGGAGGCCGGGCCCGGCGGCGCGATACTCGCCGAGTTGGCCGGCCTGATCGCCGACGGACACCTCGAAGTCCCGATCGCGAACGTCTACCCGCTGGCACAGGTCCGCGAGGCCTACACCGAACTCGACCGCCGCCACACCCACGGCAAGATCGTCCTCAGGCCCTAGTCGTGGCGGAGGAGCCGGTCCGGGACAGTTTCAGAGACGACTGCGCAGCGTCGCCACGCCGGGTCCGGTGAGGTCGTCGCAGTAGGCGGCTCTCCCTGCCATCGCCATGGTCAAGGCGATCGTCGTTCCGCTGACCAGAGGGCCGGTTCCGATGGCGAAGGGTCCGTCGGTCGCTTCCAGCCGCAGATCTTCGATAGCGCTGCGGCTGCGGACGGTGAAGTCCCGGCTGGCGAAGAACCGGGCGACCTCGGTGACGGCCTCGATCGACGGCTCACGCGGCAGTCCCAGCGGACGGCGGATGTCCTGGCCGTGGACGACCACCTCACCGAGCCAGGCAGCCGTGTGGCCGAACGGCGCGGTGGTGCTGGTGATGATCGCCCGGAACCGGTCCAACGTCTCCGCGGGAGTCGCGCCGCGATGCTCGGCCAGCCGCCGGGCATTGTGTTTCTCGAAGTCGAAGCGGGCCCCGAAAGCGCTGACCAGCCACCGGATTCGGCCGGTACTCGCCGCCGCGGTGAGGTGGGCGACGACCTCTTCCACCGTCCACTCTCCGCACAGCGACCGCACCGCCCACTGCCGATCGGTCAGATCGGCGAGATCATCGGCCAGCGCCGCACGTTCGGCGTGAGCCATGGCCCACAACTCGTCACGAGAAATAGCGTTCGACACTCGAAATAACCTCCCGGCTCAGCGCAGCCTGCCGGTGAGAGCGCGGTGATGGCCCGGCCATCGATCCGTCACCTCACAGCGGCACGGCTGCGGTTCGTTGTTCCTCCCTACTGACCGCGCCACTCGCCCAAACTCATCGGCCCACGCTATCGCCGAACGCGCATCGCAAGATGTCGCCGGGCCCACGCACGAACCCGCGCCCGGGCAGGTGCCGTTGAAGGTCACCGCGGCGGGCGTGTATCACTCCGATGATTTCGTGATATCCGGCGACATGCAGGGGTTCGCGAAATCCGTTGGCGCGCACGAGGCGGTGCTGTCGGACGTCCGGGCGGCGGAGAACGTTCGCAAGATCGGCCGGCAGCGCCGGGGCGGGCCTGGCGCTGGATTTCGTCGGCTATCGGCCGACCGTCGACATCGCGAGGGCGGTGGCGGGGCTGGATTCCGAGGTGGCCCTCGTCGGCCTCGGCGACGGAACGTCCGCGGCGCGAGTCGGATTCGGCATCAGCCCGTACGAGGCAGCGTATCGGCGGCCGGCGGCGGGCACGATGCGCGGCCGCGCCGTCATCGTGCCCTGATACCGCCGCCTGCGCGGGCTACCGGTCGGCGGTGAGATGGACGGGCAGCGACGCGTGGCCGTTGGAGATGAAGCTGGGCAGCGCGGGGAGTTCGTCCACCGGGACGGCCAGGCGCAGGTCGGGGAAGCGGTGGAAGAGCTGTGGGAGTGCGATGTTCGCTTCCAGGCGGGCCAGGGGCGCGCCGAGGCAGTGGTGGACGCCGTGACCGAAAGCCATGTGGCTCTTGTTCTCCCGGGTGAGGTCGAATTCGGCGGCGGTGTCGCCGTGCACCTTCACGTCGCGGCCGGGGGCGGCGTAGCAGACGATGATGGGGTCGCCCTTGGCGATGTGGACGTCCTCGTAGTCGATGTCCTCGACGGCGAACCGCAGCGGGGCATGCACGGCCGCGGTCTCGAAACGCAGTGACTCCTCGACCAGTTCGGGCCAGGCGACCTCCCCCGCGCGCAGCGCCTTCAGCTGATCGGGGTGCCCGAGGGCTGCGGTGATGGCCTGGTCGAGCAGGTTGATGGTGGTCTCGTGGCCCGCGCTGATGACCAGCAGCAGGGTGTCGACCAGTTCCTGCTCGGTCAGCCGCGAACCGTCCTCGTCGTCGCGGGCGGCGATGAGCGCGCTGGTCAGGTCGTCGCCGGGCTCGGCCCGCTTGCGGGCGACGAGTTCGCCGAGCAGGCGGTAGAGCTCGAAGTAGTTGGCCGCCGCTTCCTCCGCGCCGAGGGTGGTGTCGAACAGCCCGTCGGCGCAGACCCGCAGGCCGGGCAGCATCTCGTCCGGGACGCCCATCAATTCGGAGATGACGCGGATGGGCAGCCGGTAGCAGAACGCCTCGCGCAGGTCGACCACCTCGCCGGCGGGCAGCGCGGCCAGAGTGTCGAGCAGTTCCGCGGTGATGGCCTCGATCTGCGGCTGCAGGGCGGCGCTGCGACGCGCGGTGAAGGAGGGCGCGACGAGCTTGCGCAGTCGCCGGTGGTCGGCGCCGTAGGCGGTGAACATATTGTTCACCGCCACCCACGCGAACAGCGGCCAGTCGGACTGCACCTCACCGTTGACGAACGCGGGCCAGTGCTGACGCGCGTCCTTGGACACGCGGGCGTCGGTGAGCAGCAGTTCGAGCAGGCGGGTATCGGTGACCGACCACGCGCGCACCCCACCGGGCAGCTCCACCAGGGTGGCGGGCCCGCGCTCGCGGAGCCGGGCGATCTCGCCGTGGGTGTCGACGCCGGTGGGGTCGAGGGTGATGGGTTCGGCGGTCATCGGTGTTCTCCTCAGTTCACGTGCATGGGCAGGGCCGGCGGGAAAACGACGGGGAGTGCGCTCAGCGCGCGATGGAAAGGCCCTGGCCGCCAGATCAATTCGGCATCGGGGACGGCGAGCCGCAGTTCCGGCAGCGCGTCGAGCAGCTGGTCGATGGCGTCCTGGGCGATGAGGTAGGCCGGTGACCGGGCCGGGCACGCGTGCGGTCCGACGCTCCACGCGAGATGCGCGCGGTTGTCGGTGAATTCGCGCGCGCCGACCGCGGGATCGTTGTTGCAGGCCGCCATGCTCACCACCACCGGCTGATGCGCGGGCAGCCACACGCCGTCGACGAGAATCGGATGCCGCGGATAGCTGACGCAGTAGTTGGCGCCGGGCGGGTCGGTGAACAGCACCTCGTCCAGGGCGCCGCGGGTGGACAGGCTGCCGCCCAGCAGGTTTCCCGCGAACCGGGTGTCGGTGAGCATGAGCCGCAGGGTGTTGACGATGAGGTTCTGCTCGGGTTCGATGCCCGCGCCGTAGAGGGTGACGATCTGGTGGATCATCTCCTCGTCGGTGAGCTCCGCCGGGTGCGCGACCAGCCTTGACACGACGTCGTCGCCGGGCTGGGCGCGTTTGAGCACGACCAGCTCCAGCACGGCCGAGGTGATCATCTGGTTCCCGGCCTCGGCGTCGACACCCTCCCAGATCGCCGCCTGACCGGCCGCGATGCGCTGCCCGATGGCCGGCGGGCAGCCCAGCAGTGCGTTGATCATGTGGAACGCGAGCGGAAACGCGTACTGCGACACCAGATCCGCGCTCCCGTCCGCGCAGAACGCGTTGATCAGCGGTACCGCGACCCGTTCCACGGTCGCGTGCAGGGCGTGCGGATCCACCGCATCGAGTGCGGCCACATTGACCGTCCGGTACCGCCGATGATCGGATCCGCTGCTGCGCAGCGCATTGGGCCGCCATTCGAGCATCGGCATGACCGGGCTGTCCGGCGGCGCGGTGCGCTGCCATACGCGCGGATCGGCGGGAAAATGCTCCGGGTCATTGAGGATTCGCAGTGCGGTCCGGTACCCGATCACCAGTGTGGCCGGCACGCCCGGCGCCAGCTCCACCGGCGCCAGCGATCCGAATCGCGCCCGCAGCTCACGATAGATACGATGTGGATCCGCCGCGAACTCGGCCGAGTACAGCGGCACGCGTGACTCTCCACCCACGGCCTGTGCCCCATCGGCAACGCCGCCATGCGTCATAACCAGTCAATTCTCTTGTGCTCCAGCCGATCCCGGGACCGGCCTTGGCCACCGTAACAGAGGAACCGGCCTACGCGACGGCAACGAGCCAGAACGCCGAACTCGCGCTCGGCGCGGGCCGCGAGGTGGCCGCCGGCGGCGCCTCAGCCGATGATCATGTCGGCGGCAGTGCGCAGTCCCGCCGCCGCGAATTCGGGGATCCGGGTGTCGTCGAGTGCGGTCCCGATCAGCATCCGGCGCTGCCCGATCATCCGCTCCACTTCGAAACGTGCTGTGACGGAAAGGATGTCGCGGCAGAGCGCGGCGCCGGACTCGTCCAGGCGCGCATTGCCCACGAGCCCGGTCAGGTGGTCGCGGCGCTCGGGGGTGGCATGGCGCAGGGCCAGGGCGAGCAGGACGGTGTGCCTGCCCTCGCGCAGATCCTGCAGGCCGGCGTGGCCGACCGGCTCGACGTCGTGGAAGACGTTGCGCAGCTCGTCCTGCAGCCGCGCGGCCTCGCCCAGCGGGCAGGCGTAGGCGGTCAGCGCCCCCATCATGTCCGCGTCCGCGTCGGCGAGCGCCGCGCCGACGTGCAGGGGCCGCTCCACCATGCATGCCACGGTGCGATAGCGCAGGATCTCCAGCGCCTGATCCAGATCCGAGGTCGGGCGGCCGCTGGTGACCAGTTCCAGATAGCGGCCGTAGTTCACCTCGGTGCGCAGAGTGTCGAGCACCGCCGCGGCCGCCGCGCTCTGCGCCGGGGAGAGTCCGGCGCCGTGCAGCAGCTCCTGGGCCCAGCCCAGGCCGCAGTCGCCGAGGACGATGGCGCTGCGCGCGCCGAACCGTTCGGCCGCGTGCCCGTCCCGGACCCGCCGGCTGCGGTCGGCGGCGATGCGATGCACGGTGGGCCGCCCGTCGCGGGTGTCGCGATCGTCGAGGAGGTCGTCGTGGATCAGCGTGGCGGTGTGCAGGAGTTCGACCGCGGCCGCGGTCCGCACCACCGCGTCCGGCAGTTCGATCCCGCCGCCCGCGTACCAGCCGAGGACACAGAACAGGGACCGGATCCGGTTCCCGCGGGCGAACAGGAAGGAGCGGACCGCGCCCACCACGTCCGCGGGCAGCCGGCAGGCCGCCGCCGATTCGGCCTTACGGTCGAGGAATTCGTGCAGGGCGGCATCGATCCGCACGCGAATCGCGCCATGGTCGAGGGGTGAATCGGTCACGGCCGACACCGTCATCACAGTCTCCAATCCCGCGCGCCGAAAACGTCGAACAACTCCACCGCGTCCGGCCGGGCCGAACGGGACCGAAACCAAAGAGATTGTAATGGATATCGCGGAGGTGGGTAAACCTGCACCGCGCCACGCCAGGCGACACACCGATCTCGGCACGTCACGAATCCCTTTGTTGCACAAACCAATAGACGCAATGATGGTCGTCCGACCGTCGAATCCCGCGCGTCATCGGACCAAGCGTCCGGAACACGAACGGACGGGGTGGGTCGGCACACCCGATCGCCGATGTGCAGAATCGGACATATGCCTCACTCAAATCCGATCAGCGCCTGGAAATCTCTTCGCGAAGGCAACGAGCGTTTCATGCGGGGCACCCAGGTCCACCCCAGCCAGGGCGCCGGTCACCGCGCCGAGCTGGTCGGCGGCCAGCACCCCACCGCCATCCTGTTCGGCTGCGGCGATTCCCGGGTCGCCGCCGAGATCATCTTCGACCAGGGCCTCGGCGACATGTTCGTGGTCCGCACGGCCGGGCACGTCATCGACAGCTCGGTGCTGGGTTCCATCGAATACGGCGTGCAGGTGCTCAATGTCCCGCTGATCGTGGTGCTCGGCCACGACAGCTGCGGCGCCGTGAAGGCCACCCTCGACGCGCTCGACGGCGGGGCGGTCCCCGGCGGGTTCATCCGCAGTCTCGTCGAACGCGTCACGCCGTCCATCCTGCTCGGCCGCCGCGAGGGCCTGAGCACCGTCGACGAGCTCGAGGCCCGGCACGTGGCCGAGACCAGCCGCGTGCTGATGGAGCGCTCGCAGATCATCTCGCACGCGGTCGACTCCGGCCGCTGCGCCATCGCGGGCGTCACCTACCAGCTCGAGGACGGCCGCGCCCACCTCAACCAGGTCATCGGCAATATCGGCGAACAGCCCTGAAACCTGCCGCGCGTCGACCTGAAACCTGCCGAGCGTCGATTCGACACCGTGGCAGGTTCCCGAACCCCCAGCGCTGCAGCCCTTCTCGACGTCACGGGTGCACGCCGACCGCCTGCACCCGGTCCTGACGGCGCGCGAGCACCGCGATGAGCACGACCATGGGAACCGCTGCGGCGAGGGTGACCCAGCCGGTGCCCAGGTTCAGGCCGTCGCTGCGGTCGGAGGCGAGCCAGTCGGTCACCGAGGCGCCCAGCGGGCGGGTGACCACGTAGGCGGCCCAGAAGGCGAGCACCGGATCGATCCCGCCCCAGCGCCAGGCCACCGCCGGCACCGCGATCGCGACGGCGAACAGCAGTGACGACACCAGGTAGCCCAAATGCAGTGTCGCGGCGGTGAAGTCGCCGGCGACGGTGCCGAGCGCGAAGGTCACCACGACCGTGGTCCAGTAGAAGCCTTCGCGCCGGCGGGTATCGATACTGTGCACGTCCAGGGTGCCCTCGACGCGGTACCAGAGCAGCAGCACGCCCGCGAGCAGGGCCAGGAACAGCACGGTCGAGATCCCCAGCGGAATGCCGACCACGAAATCCACGATGTCGGCGACCATGGTGCCGAAGATGGCCACCATGACCACGGCGATCCAATAGGTCCAGACGCGGTAGCGGGGTGCGCGGATCTGGGCGGCCAGGCTCACGGTGAAGAGCACCAGGGCACCACCGACCGCCAGCAGCGGCGGCAGGTGCTTGACGAGGAAGTCGGAGAAGGTCTCTCCCATTCCGGTGGAGAGCACCTTGATCAACCAGAACAGCGCGGTGATCTGCGGAACCTTGACGGGCAGCCCGGACCGGGCCGAATCAGGAAGTGTCACATGGTTTGTCACGCGAACACTGTGCCGTCCGGCCGCTGAGAAACCGCTGTGAAGACCACCCTCCCGCCGCGGCCGCGGGCGTCGGCCCGCGGCCCCGAGGGCCTACGCGTGGTAGGGGTGACCGCCCAGCGAGGCGGTGTAGACCGCGACCCGGGACCGGGCGATGCGCAGGTTGGCGCGCTCGGATTCGGTCAGGTGGTGGCGCGCGCGAACCCGCCGCGCCGAGTCGCCGAGCACCGACAGGACGGTCAGCGGGGTACGGGTACGCGGAAATGCGATGACGGCCATGAGAGAACTCCTTCGGAGGATCGGCCCGCCACGGAATTCCGAATGCTTCAGAAAGCGCTCAGTGCGCGGCAAGCCGGGAACGACAATGGTTTTCGAACCGGACTGGGATACGGACTAAAGCCGGAACTCATTCGCCCCTCACCTCCTTGCCGCCGGGACGCACGCGCGTCGACCACATCTACGGGTGTCGCACCGGGCGGAGGGGAAACAATGCCACGACCAGTGACATTGCGGGCACCCCTCTCGTCAGAGCTTCGGCACTGCACGACGTATCCCTTCGCGGGAAGCCACTTCGGATCACCCCTTAATCCGGGGAGATCTGTCCTAACCCTGGGCGTCTCTCGACGTCGTCGGATCAGTGGCCTGTGTTCGTACAGGAGCCTCGCCTAGCGAGGTGCTGACCGACCCATACTGAACCCGGCTACGCGACCGAGTCAAATCACTCGGCGCTCGAAGTCGTCGATTTCACCACCCGAAGCTGGGCCAGCCTCCCCGCGAAGCCATCGGATCCGTTCCATCTCAACGAAACTCGGCCAGGACCCCCGTTCCTTCCGCCGCGTCTTCCAGCGCTGGCACGGCTACCCACCGGCGACCCCGCGACCCCGGATGCAGCGTCCGCACCCGGAAGCGGCGACGGATGGGGGGTGATCTGACCCACATCGTCAGCGGAGACCCGCGTAGGCTCGTTATCCTGTTCGAGATGCGGCGGTGGGGCTCGCCGCTCCGAACTCACGGAACAACCGCGGCCACCAGCCGCCAACAGTCCCTACCCCACAATGACACCCTCGGGGTGCGCTGGAGTAGGAGACGTGTGTGAGCAGTGAGCTGGATTCGACCCGTAAGGTCGAGATCTTCGAACCGATCGACCCCGATGTCGATCTGCATCAACCCGGGCAACCACAGGAACTGTCGCGATCGCACGGTGCGATCCTGACCGTGATCTCGATCGGCGGGGCGCTCGGTGCGCTGGCCCGATACGGGCTCGCGCTGGAGTGGCCCACCCCGGTCGCCGGCTTCCCGTGGGCCACCTTCCTCACCAATGTGGCCGGCTGCTTCCTCATCGGCGTGCTGATGGTGATCGTCACCGAGACCATCACCGCCCATCCGCTGGTGCGCCCGTTCCTCGGCGTCGGCATCCTCGGCGGATTCACCACCTTCTCCACCTACGCCAACGAAACCCGCGGACTGCTGCAACCGGGCACGGTCGCAACGGCATTCACCTACATGGCCGCCACCCTGGTGTGCGCGCTGCTGGCGACCCTGGTCGCGGTCCGTCTCACCCGCGCGGCCGGCACCCACCAGATCGCCCGACGCCGGGAGGCCACCGCATGACCGCGCTGCTCGTCATTCTCGGCGCGATGGTCGGCGCCCCGGCGCGGTATCTCACCGACCGCGCCATCCAGACCCGCCACGACAGCGTCTTCCCCTGGGGCACACTGACGGTCAACCTCACCGGCTGCCTGATCCTGGGCTCGCTCACCGGCGCCGCGGTCTCGTCTCCCACCTACGCGCTCGTCGGCACCGGATTCTGTGGCGCACTGACCACGTACAGCACGTTCGGCTACGAGACCATCCGTCTCGCCGAGCAGCGCTCGTATCTGTACGCCACGCTCAATGTCGCCGTCAGCATCATCGCGGGGCTCGGCGCGGCGCTGCTCGGATACACCACCGCCCACGCACTGGGGTAGCGCGGCAACGCATCTCGATCGACACAGGGCGTAGCAGGACATGTCCACCCCTGCCGAACTCGTCGGCCTCTGACCTCGGCTGCACCGTTGCCCGACGCCCGCCGGTCACGGCGTGTTGCCGATTTCGAGGGAGGCGAGGATGTCGGCCGCACGGTCGACGAACAGCAGGTGGCCCGCGCCGGGCACGAGGTGCAGCCGGGCGTCCGGGAGCGCCGCGGCGAGCCGGCGGGCATCGTCGGCGGGGACATTGCCGTCGGCCTCCCCGTGCCAGACCTGCACCGGCACGGTCACGTCGGACAGCCGGAATCCCCATTCGCGGGTGAAGACCAGGCGAATGTCGGAAGCGAAACCACGGCTGCCCTGCTCGAAACTGCGCCGCAGATTGGCCTCCAGCTTGTCGGCCAGCTCGGGATCGCCCTCGACCCGCTTGCGATCCACGTCCGCCATCTGCGCGACCAATCCCGCGACCCCCTTCCGCCGGCGGATCACCAGCGACATCTCCATCGCCATCGGATACACCAGAAAAGGGGCCCGCCGCAGGACATTCAGCCCCCGCCGACGCCGGCGCGCCACCGGATCGAGGTCCGCGGCGTCGGCCTGTTCACCGAGCGGCGCGGGCGCGGAAATGAGCGCCACACCCGTTACCCGGCCGGGCAGCCCAGCCGCGACCGCCAGCGCAAAGGGCCCGCCGCCGCTCACCCCGATGACCCCGAATCGCCCCAGCCCCAGCCGATCCGCCAGCGCGGCCACCGTGCCGACCCAGTCCGCCACCCGCGCCCCCGCCGGCAGCGACGATTCCGCCATTCCGGGCCGATCGACCGCGATGACGCGAATTCCCGCCGCCACCCCGGCCGCATCGAAAGCCTCACCCTCCAAATGTGTTCCAGGTACGCCGTGGCAGTACAGAACCGGCATTCCCTCTCCCGCACCGTACTCGGCACAGCTCACCCGGCACTGCGGCAAAGCAATCGTTCGCGACCCAGCGGCACTCACGCCGAGCAGCCTAGGCCAAACCCGGCCCCCGCAGGTCGAGCAACCATGTTCCACACCTGCCGGGTCGCGACGACCTCACCTGGTTCGAGAAGGACAACCGGTATCACCCGCTGTCCCACGGTCGGGTGGACGGTGCGCCGCTGGGAGGCGCGCACTCCCCTGGGGCTCACCTTCGCCGAACTCGTGGCCCGGCGGCTTTGCAGGGATCCTTCGGGCCCTGCTGCGGCGGATCTTCCGCCCCGAGCGATCTCCCCGCTACAGATTCACGACGTCTGACCTGTGTTGTTGCCAGATCTGCGGAACGCCTGGACTATCGAAGGGACGGGCTCGACGTGGTCGAGAAGTGTTGGGGCAGGGTGGCCCACGAGTGCCATGTGGTGAAACTCAATGGGCTGGCCCGTGTGTCGCTCTTGTGCCACTGTGCCGGACCGGCCCACAGCGAGATGGTCGCCGCCGAATGAGCGAATACATGGCAATCGCTGTGTGGTGCCGTTGCACCGCCTCGCTCTGTGCCCGGCACCGAGCCCGGCAATGGAATTCGGCACGGAAGGATCGAAGGCGATGACCGACATGACGATCGACCCGGCGGCCGCGCGTACCCAGTTCGCCCGCCCCGGGGCGGCGGCGCCCGCACCGATACCGGCGCGCGGCGAAATCTCCGGCCCGGCCGCCGTCTGGCAGCAGGCGAAAACGGTGCTGGTGACCCGGACCACCGGCCCGCGCCGGCTGGTCACCGTGCCGCGGCTGGTGGTCCCCATCGGTGACAACGGTCTCGCCTTCCGGACCTCGTCGTTCTCCACCGAGGCCGAGCAACTCGCCGAGGACGGCCGGGTGCTGGTGCAGCCCGGCGACTGGCGCGGCAATCCCAAACTCGGTTCCCGCCAGCTCCAGGGCACGGCCCGCCTGCTGAGCACGGGCACCTTCGTGCCCCGGGTGCAGGCCGAGATCGAGGCCAAGTACGGGTGGCGCACCGCCCTCGCCCGGGCCGCGCACCGTCTCGCCAACGGGAACGCGCCCTACGGCAACCTCATCGTGCTGGTGACCGTGTTCGAACCCGGCCCGATCGCCCTGCCCCCGGTCGACTAGCCCGCTGCCGCACGGGGTTTCACGACCGACCACTGGGTCACCGGCAGCTGTGGCCGCCAGGCGGTGAAGCCGCCCAGCGGCTCGGCCCGATACACCTGGAAACGACGCAACGCACCGCCGTGCCGCTCGGCCAGGCTCAGTAGCAGCACATCGGATTCGGCGGTCACCGCGCTCGCGACCAGGCGGCCCCCCGGGCGCAGCCGCTCCCAGCAGGCGTCGAACATGTCGTCCTGGGTGAGCCCGCCGCCGATGAACAGCGCGTCCGGCGCGGGCAGGTCCGCGAACGACTCCGGGGCCGCGCCACGCACCTCGACACCTGGAACACCCAGGGCCGTGGCATTGGCCGCAATCTGCTTGCGGCGGCTCTCCATTCGCTCGAAGGCGACGGCGCGGCAGGCCGGGTTCGTGCGGCACCACTCGATGGCGATGGTGCCCGAACCACCCCCGACATCCCACAGCAGCTCGCCCGGCGCAGGCGCCAGCGCCGCGAGCGTGAGCACCCGCACCTCGGCCTTGGTGAGCTGGCCGTCCCCGCCGTACACCTCGTCGGGCAGGCCCGGCATCCGCGTCAGGCGCAACGAAACCCGGTCGGCGACACCGTCGATGGCCACGATGTTCAGCGCATCTCCGGCCGGGTGGTCCCACCGCGCTGCGGTGCCGCGCACGATCCGCTCGTCCGGCCCGCCGAGCTGTTCCAGCACCGTGAGCGCCGACCCGCCGAAGCCATTGCGCGCCAGCAGCTCCGCGACCTGCGCCGGAGTGTGCTGGTCGGAGCTCAGCACCAGCACCCGGCGCCCGCCGGACAACTCCGGGAGCACCGTCTCCACAGGCCGCCCGACCGCGCTCACCACCGGCGTCTCGTTGAGTGCCCAGCCCAGCCGTGCACATGCCAGCGACGCCGACGACGGCGACGGCAGCACCCGCAGGGCCTGCGCCCCAAGCAGTTTCGTCAAGGTCACGCCGATACCGAAGAACATGGGGTCGCCGCTGGCCAGCACACCGAGCCGCCGCCCCGCGTACCGGTCCAGCAGCCCCGGCAGCGCGGGCACCAGCGGCGAAGGCCACGGCACCCGCTCCGCCCGCGCCGCATCCGCGGAGATCAGCACCAATTGCCGAGCGGAGCCCAGCAATACCTCACATGCGGCGATCTCGCGCCGCGCCGCGCCGCCCAGACCGTCCCAGCCGTCAGCACCGATCCCGATCACCGGAATCGGCATCAACGGGCGTGAGGTTCCGGTCATCGCGGCATCCGCCGCCACACCGAGTGCGGCACATAGCGCATGGCCACGAACAACAGCCGAATCCGCCGCGGCACCGCCACATCCCGCACCCGCCGATACAGCCCCGCCACCACCGCGTCGGCCACCTGATCGGGTGTGCTCGACAGCGGCGCGGGCTCCATCCCGGCCGTCATCCGCCCGATGACGAATCCGGATCGCACCATGAGCAGGTGAACTCCGCTGCCGTGCAACGCCATCTGCAACCCGGACGCGAAGCCGTCCAGGCCGGTCTTCGCCGAGCCGTACACGTAGTTCCCGCGCCGCACCCGCACACCCGCGATGGAACTGAACACCACGATCTGACCGTCGCCCTGCTCCCGCAGCAGATTCGCCAGACTGGTGAGCACGCTCACCTGGGCGACGAAATCGGTCAGCACGATCTCGACCGCGTGCGCCGGATCCTCCTCGGCCCGAGCCTGATCCCCGAGAATCCCGAATGCCACCACCGCCACGCCGATGCGCCCGTGCTCGGCGATGATCTTCTCCAGCAGCGGCTGGTGCGACGCCATGTCGTCGGCGTCGAACTCGACGCAGTGCACCGCCGCCGCCTCGGCGATCAGCAATTCCTTCGTCTGTTCCTGTAGCTGGTCACTGCGGCGCGCCGCCAGAATGACCACCCGGCCGGGCGACAGCCGTCGCGCCACCTCCAGCCCGATCTCACTGCGCCCGCCGAGCACCAGCACGACGCCCTTGTCGACGTCCCGCGATCCGAAACCCATGGCCCACAGTTTGCCACCCGGGGACCACTGTCCGGTGCTCCCGAGGCCGGATTGCTAGCGTCGGATCATGACCAGCACCGCCGCACGCCCCGAACTGTCGCCCGCCGCCGCCGACTTCGTCGCCGAACGCCACCTCGCCACCCTCTCCACGCTGCGCGCCAACGGCACCCCGCATGTGGTCGCGGTCGGGTTCACCTGGGATCCGGAGGCCGGCATCGCGCGCATCATCACCAATGACGGGTCGGTCAAGGTCAACAATGTGCGGCGCTCGGGCTACGCGGTGGTGAGCCAGGTCGACGGCCCGCGCTGGATCACCCTCGAGGGTCCCGCCACCGTGCTCGACGACGCGGATTCGGTGGCCGACGCGGTCGAGCGCTACGCCGGGCGCTACCGGCAGCCACGGGTGAACCCGACCCGCGTCGTGATCGCCATCGATGTGCAGCGCGTGATGGCCAGCAGCGTCTTCAAGGGCGACGCCGCCGGGCACTGACACCGATCCCGGCTGGTGCGCGACCGATTACTTTGCGGCGCACGGCACGTCCAATCTCTCGAGTGCGCACCAGAGAGGGAGAGCCATGTCCACGCTCCGCGAAGTGTTGCAGGCACACGTCGACGACGGCGGTGTGCCCGGCGCGGTCGGCCTGATCGCGCGGGGCGACCGGGTGGAGACCGCCGCCGTCGGCCTGGCCCACGCGGGCGGCACCGTCCCGATGACCGCGGATTCGCTGTTCCGCTGGGCGTCGATCACCAAACCGCTGACCGCAGCGGCCGTGCTGATGCTCGTCGAGGACGGGGTGATCGGGCTGCACGACCCCATCGCCCCGTGGCTGCCCGAACTCACCCACCCGCGCGTGGTCCGCACCCCCGGCAGTCCCCTCGACGAGGTGGTGCCCGCCCATCGCCCGATCACCGTCTTCGACCTGCTCACCTCCCGAGCCGGCTACGGCTGGGCCTCCGATTTCGAGCTGCCCGCGGTCCAGGCGCTGTTCCCTGTACAGCGAGACGGCCGGGAACCGCAGAGCTACCCGTCCATGGACGAGTGGCTGGCCGAGCTGGCCGCACTGCCCATGCTGGCCCAACCGGGCACCGCATGGCTCTACGACACCTGCTCGGTCCTGCAGGGCGCACTCGTCGCCCGCGCCTCCGGCCGAACCTTCCCCGACTTCCTCGCCGAGCGGCTGTTCGAACCACTCGGCATGCGGGACACCGGTTTCACCGTCCCCGCCGCCCACCGCGACCGCTTCACCAGCTACTACCGCCGCGGCGACACCGGCCTCGAACTGGCCGACGCCCCCGATGGCCAGTGGAGCACGCCACAGTCCTTCCCGCTCGGTCACGGCGGCCTCGCGGGCACCGCCGGCGACTGGCTCCGCTTCGCGCGCCTGCTGCTCGCCGACGGCGTCACCCCGGAGGGCCGGAAACTGCTGTCCGCCAATGCGGTTCGCCTCATGACCACCGACCACACCACCCCGGCCCAGCGCGCCCACGGCGATCTGTTCCTGGAGGGCCAGGGCTGGGGCTGCGGCGGCACGGTCGACATCGCCCGGCTGGAACCGTGGAACGTGCCGGGCCGCTACGGCTGGGTCGGCGGCACCGGCACCTGCGCCCACATCATCCCGGCCAGCGGCACCGTCACCATCCTCCTGACCCAGGTCGGCGTCGACAGCCCGACCCCAGATACGACCATGCGCGACTTCTGGCGCTACGCCGCCACTTTCGACGCCGACGCTGCCCACTGACCCGGAATCGGGTGGGGTTATAGGCGGGTCAGTCCGTGGGGGCGGTTGTTCATCGACTCGCAGCCGTCCTCGGTGACGATCACGATGTCCTCGATGCGCGCGCCCCAGGCCCCCGGGAAGTAGATACCCGGCTCGATGCTGAAGGCCATGCCCGGTGCCATGACCAGATCGTTGCCGGCCACGATGTAGGGCTCCTCGTGCACCGACAGTCCGATGCCGTGGCCGGTGCGGTGCACGAAGTAGTCGGCCAGCCCGGCAGCGGCGAGCACATCGCGGGCGGCGGCGTCGATGGATTCGGCGGTGACGCCCGGGCGCACGGCGGCGACCGCGGCGGCCTGGGCGCGTTCCAGTTCGGCGAACTGCGCGGCCACCTCCTCGCTCGGCTCGCCCAGCACGTAGGTGCGGGTGGAATCCGAGAAGTAGCCGGGCTCGACCGGACCGCCGATATCGATCACCACCACGTCACCCGGGTCGATCACCCGGTCCGACACCAGGTGGTGCGGGTCCGCGCCGTGCGGGCCGCTGCCCACGATGACGAAATCGGCCTCGGTGTGGCCCTCCTCGACAATGGCGGCCGCGATATCCGCGCCCACCTCGGCCTCGGTGCGGCCGGGACGCAGGAACTCGGCCATGCGGGCGTGCACCCGGTCGATGGCCGCGCCGGCCCGGCGCAGGGCCTCGATCTCACTGGGGTCCTTCACCATTCGCAGCTCCCGCAGCAGCGGGGTGGCCGAAACCGGTAGCGAGCCAAGCCGATCGGCAATGGGCAGCAGGTGCAGGGCGGGCATGACATCGGTGACCGCCACCCGCGCACCGGCATTGAGCACGTTCCGCACAATGCGATACGGGTCCACCCCGTCCACCCAGTCCACGATCTGCAACCCCAGCTCACCGGCCGCCGATCCCTTCAGCGAGGCCAGCTCCAGCTTCGGGATCACCACCGAGGGCGTCTCCCCGCTGGCCGGGATCACCAGGCACGTCAGCCGCTCGAAGGACTGCGCCCGCGAACCCATCAGGAACCGCAGGTCCGGACCCGGTGTGACGAGCAGCGCGTCCAGATGCGCATTGCGCGCCAACCGCGCCGCCCGCTCCAACCGCGTCCCGTAGACCTCCGCCGCGAACCGTGACTCGTCATGAGAGCTCATGCCCATCGACGCTACTCCCCAACCCCCGCCACCCTCCAGCCACCGACGAACTTCGCACCCCACCACTCTGTCCCACCACCGGAACGCACCCCGACACCGCTGCGGCCCAGTACGTTTCGATCCTCCCGCGAATGCCATGGTGTTCCGGCCGCACCAGCACGCCACCACGCCGATTCCGATGAGCAATCCACCGGCTGGGGCGGGGCATGAATTCCACTGCCCCGACTCCTTCGCCGCGCTGCGCGGACCTGTCGGCCGGTCCCGGTAGGGTCGACCGCTATGAGCACCCCTGCCGCCGGTCCGCTGCTGCTGCTCGATGGGGCCAGTCTGTGGTTCCGGGCGTTCTATGCGATCCCGGAGAAGATCACCGCACCCGACGGGCGGCCGGTCAATGCGCTGCGCGGGTTCACCGACATGGTCGCCGCGCTGGTCAAGCAGCATGCGCCGAGCCGGTTGGTGGTGTGCCTGGACCTGGACTGGCGGCCGCGTTTCCGGGTGGACCTGCTGCCGTCGTACAAGGCCCATCGGGTGGCCGAGGATGCCGGCGAGCCGGTCGCCGGAGTCGTGGCCGAGGAAGTGCCGGACACCCTCACCCCGCAGGTCGACATGATCATGGAGGTGCTCGAGGCCGCCGGCATCGCGACCGCCGGGGCCGAGGGCCTGGAGGCCGATGACGTGATCGGCACCCTGGCCACCCGGGAGGGCACCGACGAGGTGATCGTCGTCAGCGGCGATCGAGACCTGCTGCAGCTGGTCCGCGACACCCCGGCACCCCCGGTGCGCGTCTTCTACGTCGGCCGCGGCCTGGCCAAGGCGGAGCTCTGGGGTCCGGCCGAGGTCTCCGCCAAATACGGTGTGCCGGAAGAGAATGCGGGCCCCGCCTACGCCGATATGGCCACCCTGCGCGGCGACGCCTCCGACGGCCTGCCCGGCGTCGCGGGCATCGGCGACAAGTCCGCCGCCCAGCTCATCTCCCGTTTCGGCTCGGTGGAGGCCCTGCGCGCCGCGGCCGCCGACCCGGACTCCGATCTCGCCAAGGGTGTGCGCGCGAAACTCGTTGCCGCCGACGACTATCTGAAGGCCGCGGCCCCCGTCGTCCGGGTCGTCCGGGATGCCGACGTCGCACACTCGGGCCCGGACCTGCTGCCCGTCACTCCGGCGGACCCGGATCGGCTCGCGGAACTGGCCACCGCCTACAACGCCGAGAACCCGGTCAAGCGGCTCATCACCGCCATGGCCAAGCGCTGATCAGTGTCGTAGCGGGCCCACGGGCCAGGTCTCGGGCTTGCCGTCGAGATCGGTGATGGCGGCCTCGGTGAAATAGCCGTCCTGCAGATTGCGCAGGGTGATGTGGGTGGTACCGGTGGCGGTGTTCCCAGCGGCGCAGCTCGGCTGACACACGCGCCGGTACTCGGTGCCGTCGCCCTCGGCGGTGCCGGGACCCCAACTGCTCCAGGTGATGTCGCGGACGCTGAGCCCGCCGTCGCCACACGCCAGCACCATGGCGGCCGGCTGCACATCGGCCTTGTTGGTAATGCAGTCGTTGACCACGGGACCGGTTGCCTTGGCGCCCGCGAACGGCGCGGACGCCAGCCCGGCGCTCGCCACGGCCACCACGGTCGCGGTCCAGCCCACGATACGAACAGTCGAATTCATCTTGCCCCCCGATCACGATCAACGAGAAGATTTCGGCCCACTGTACTCGTCAGCGACGATTAGCCAACCCCTGGCAAACGCGAGAGCCCGGCCGCGATCGTCCGATCACGCCCGGGCCCAACACAATTGCCCAGTTTCCCCCGCCCGGAAAAAATCAGCTGGGGCGGCCGACCTCGTAGGTGCCGTCATCCTTGGTGATCTTGATGGTCACCTTCTTGCTCTCGCCACCCACCTTGAGGGTGCAGTCGAAGGTCTTGTCGACCTCGACCTTCTGACCCGACGGGCAGCTCACGTCCTGGACGTCGTCGATGCCGTAGGAGTCCTTGAGCACCTTCTGCACCCCGGACTGCACGGCCTTGTTGTCCAGCTGGTCCTTGCTCAGCAACCAGGCCAGACCACCACCGGCCGCGGCCAGCACCACCACGACGGCGGCCACGATCCCGATGATCAGACCGGTCTTCTTCTTGCCCGCGGGCGGCTGCTGCGGCTGCGGCCACTGCTGGCCCGCCTGCTGGTTCCAGTCCTGCTGACCAGGCTGTCCGGGCTGACCCTGCTGCGGCCACTGCGGCTGCGACTGCCCCCACTGCTGCTCGCCCTGCGGCTGCTGCCACTGCGGCTGGCTCTGCCCCCACGGCTGCTGCACCGGCTGCTGCGGCTGCGACTGCCCCCACGGCTGCTGCGGCTGGCCCTGCCCCCACTGCTGGGCCGGCTGCTGCTGTTGCGACGGGTCGCCCCACTGCGTGGTCGGCTGCGCGGGCTGCTGGCCACCCCACTGCTGAGTCGGTCCGGCGCCGGGCGCGGGCTGCTGGCCGCCCCACTGCTGCGTCGGATCGTTGCCTCCCCCTTGACCAGGGGCGTCATTCGGTCCGTACGGGCCGCTCATCTGCTTGCCTCCAATAGCAATCCGTTGTACTCACGCTAGCCCCCCGAGCGGGAACACGCTCGTGTTCCCACTGCGGTCGGTACATCCAAGAATCAAAGCACAGTCGTATCTACTACGCCGCGTCCACGGCTACGACACCCCGGCGGATGGCCCGCACCGCCTTGCTCGCGGTGGCCGCCACCTCAAGGTCGTCGGCGGTGCTGTGAATCTGGTCCAGCAGATCGATGACCTGGCGGCACCAGCGTACGAAATCGCCCGCGGAGAGCGGGTTTCCGCGATCACCGCTGGCGAGCAGCGCATCGGCGAGATCGTCGCCGCGAGCCCAGGTGTAGACACCCGTGACGAAACCGAGGTCGGGTTCCCGGGTGGGCTGCACCCGGTGCCGGGACTCGTCGGCGCGCAACTCCGACCACACCCCGATGGTGGCGTCCACGGCCCGGCGAATCGGCGCGGTCGGGCCCGAAGCGCCCAGGTAACCGCCCTCCTGCCGGGATTCGTACACCAGGATGGACACCACCGCGGCCAGCTCGGCCGGGCCGAGCCCGCGCCACAGCCCCTGCCGAAGGCTTTCCGCCACAACCAGATCCGCCTCGGCATAGATGCGGGCCAGGCGGCGGCCGTCCTGGGTGACCTCGCCGTGCTCGACGTAGCCGCGCTCCTCGAGCAGCCCGAGGATGCGGTCGAAGGTGCGTGCCAGGGAGTTGGTGGTGGCCGCCACCTGCTGGCGCAGGTGCTCGGTCTCGCGCTCGACCCGGTTGTAGCGTTCGCCGATACGCGCCAGCTGTTCCCGGTCCGGCCGCGAGTGCGCCGGATGATTGCGCAATGCCCGCCGCAGCGTCTGCAGCTCGCGGTCGTCGGCGGCCTTGGACTTGCCGCCGCCCTGCCCCCCGCGCCGGGGCGCGGTGATGCCGGTGCTGCGCAGCGCGGACGCCAGGTCACGGCGCACCCGCGCGGTGCGGTGGTCGACATGCTTGGGCAGCCGCAGCCGGCCCAGCGATTCGGCCGGGGTCGGGAAGTCGGCGGCCGAGACCCGGCCCGCCCACTTGTCCTCGGTGAGTACCAGCGGACGCGGATCACCCGGTGTCGCATCGGGTTCCAGGATCACGGCCAGACCCTGGCGGCGTCCGGACGGAATCACCACCACGTCCCCGCGCCGCAGCGCGGTGAGCGCCGACACCGCGGCCTGCCGCCGGTCGGTGCGGCCCTGCCGTTCCAGGTGCCGCTCCCGGTCCCGGATGCGGTCGCGCAGCTGGACGTATTCGAAGAAGCTCTCGTCACCGAGCTGCGAGCGCAGCTTGCGGAGCTGGGCCTCGTTGCGTTCGATGCCCCGCACCAGGCCCACGACCGACCGGTCGGCCTGGAACTGGGCGAAGGACCGCTCCAGCAGCGCCCGCGACTCCACCGCGCCCATGCGATCGACCAGATTGATCGACATGTTGTAGCCCGGCCGGAACGACGACCGCAGCGGATAGGTCCGCGTCGAGGCCAGACCCGCCACCGCACTGGTGTCCACCTCCGGCTGCCACAGCACCACCGCATGGCCCTCGACATCGATCCCGCGCCGCCCGGCACGCCCGGTGAGCTGCGTGTACTCCCCCGGCGTCAGCTCGGCGTGGCTCTCGCCGTTGAACTTCACCAGCCGCTCGAGCACCACGGTCCGCGCCGGCATATTGATGCCGAGAGCCAGTGTCTCCGTGGCGAACACGGCCCGCACCAGCCCGTGCACGAACAGTTCCTCGACCGTGTGCCGGAAGGCAGGCAGCATGCCCGCGTGGTGCGCGGCGAAACCGCGGTGCAGCGCCTCGCGCCACTCCCAGTACCCGAGCACCTCGAGGTCACTGCGCGGCAGGTCACCGGTGTGCTTCTCGATGATGGCGTCGATCTCCTCGCGATCGTCCTCACGCGAGAGATCCAGCCGCGAGCGCACGCACTGTGCCAGTGCCCCATCGCATCCGGCGCGGCTGAAGATGAACGTGATCGCCGGCAGCAGCCCCTCGTCGTCGAGCCGGGCGATCACCTCCGGCCGCGGCATGGGCCGGAACGAGCGCCGCGGCCCGCCGCGACCCCGCCCCGGCACCGCCCAATTGTCCATCCGGTCAACGGCTTCGCGGTGCTTGATGTAGCGCTGCAGGTCCCCGTCCACGATCACCTTGGCGTCGCTGGACTTCGGGTCGAACAGGTCGAACATGCGCCTGCCGACCATGACGTGCTGCCACAGCGGCACCGGCCGGGTCTCGTCCACGATCACCGCGGTGTCACCGCGCACGGTCTCCATCCACGCGCCGAACTCCTCGGCATTGGAGACCGTCGCGGACAGGCTGACCAGGCGCACCTCCGGCGGCAGGTGCAGGATGACCTCCTCCCACACCGCGCCGCGGAAGCGATCGGCCAGGTAGTGCACCTCGTCCATGACGACGTACGAAAGCCCGCGCAGCGCATCGGAACTCGCGTACAGCATGTTGCGCAGCACCTCGGTGGTCATCACCACCACCGAAGCATTGGGGTTGATGGACTGGTCACCGGTCAGCAAGCCGACCTCGTCACGACCATAACGTTCGGTGAGATCGGCGAACTTCTGGTTCGAGAGCGCCTTGATGGGCGTGGTGTAGAAACACTTCCCGCCCGCGGCCAGTGCCAGATGCACCGCGAACTCGCCGACCACGGTTTTGCCGGCGCCGGTGGGCGCGCAGACGAGCACACTGTGCCCGCCCTCGAGCGCCTCACACGACTGCCGCTGGAACGGATCGAGCTCGAATTTCAGTTCGGCGGCGAATGCCGCCAGTTCGCCAGTAAGCGACCTTGATGTCACTTTTCAGAGAGTATCGGAGTAATCCGACACGCCTCGCGTTGTTTTCTCGAGCGGTGCGGCAACCACCGGTTCCGCGGTCGGCACCGGAGTCGGTGCGTCGACACCGCCGGGCGCGGTGTCCAGCGGGGACGCCTCGTCGTCGGCCAGCTTGTCCCAGGCCTCCGCATTGCGGGCCCGGCGCTTGTCGTTGAGGCGCGCGAACTGCACCGCGATCTCGAACAGCAGCGTCAGCGCGAGCGCCAGCGACAGCATGGAGATCGGGTCCTGCGGGGTCACGATGGCCGCGAACACGAACAGGCCGAAGATCAGTCCGCGCCGCCACTTGGTGAGCCGCTGATAGGTCAGCACCCCGAGGAAGTTCAAACCCACGATGAGCAAAGGGGTTTCGAAGCTGACGCCGAAGATGACCAGCAGCTTGATGATGAAGCTGAAGTACTGCGCACCGCTGAGCGCGGTGATCTGCACGTTGTTGCCGATGGTCATCAGGAAGCTGAGCGCGTGGGCGACCACCCAGTACGCCAGCACCGCACCGGTGACGAACAGCGCCGCGCCCGCCGCCACGAACGAGATCGCGTACTTGCGTTCCTTGGCGTACAGACCGGGCGTGATGAACGCCCACAGCTGATACAGCCAGAACGGGCTGGCCACCACCACACCCGCGGTGGTGCCGACCTTCAGGCGCAGCGTGAACTGCTCGAAGGGCGCGGTCGCCAGCAATCGGCAGGCGCCGTCGGTGCTCAGATTGGCCCGCGAGGAGGCGGGCAGATCACAGTAGGGACCGCGCAGGATCTCACCGAGACTCTCGATCCCGAAGATCGAATGCGAGTACCAGAAGAACCCGAACAGGGTGCCGATCGCGACCCACGCCAGCGCGATGAGCAAGCGCCTGCGGAGCTCCGAGAGGTGCTCCACCAAGGACATGGTGCCGTCGGGGTTCGTGCGGCGCTTGCTGCGCCGGGGATCGAACGGGATGCGCATGTGTGTGTGACTGCCTCCGCCTTGCGGCCAAAGAAGACGCGGGCGCGACTGCACGCCCCTGAAGATCCGGAGAAACCGGACCCGGACAACGCCTCATCCGGGATGAGCGGCGCTCATCCCGGCTGGTCGTGGCCTCAGGCCTTCTGCTGGTCGTTCGGCTGCGGCGTGGGCTGCACCGGCTGGGCGGGCGGCAGCTGGGCCGGCGGCTGCACCGGCTGGGCCTGGGCCTCGGGAGCGGCCTCGCCCGTCTTGCCCTCGTTCTGCATCTGGCTGACCTCGGTCTTGAAGATGCGCATCGAGCGACCCAGGCTACGGGCCGCGTCGGGCATGCGCTTCGAACCGAAGAACAGCAAGAAGATCAGCACGACGATCAGCAAGTGCCACGGGCTGATGGCGCCTGTCATTCCATTACCTCCAAAGACTCTGGTGAGTCCGATGCTACCGGACCCGCATATCGCGAAGCTTGTTGTCAACCCTTGTTCGCCGCGCCGTCACGCGCGGCGTCGGTGAGCTGTTCCAGCAATTCCGGGCCCGACCAGGTGCGCCGGTCGCCGTTCTCCGCAGCTGACACGAGTTCGATCAGCTTCTGGTTCACCGGCGTGGGTATTCCTACCATGGCCCCGAGACTCACGATTTCACCGCACAGCCAAGGGATTTCGGTTCTGCGCCCGGCGGCCAGGTCGTCGGCCATGGACGAGCGGGCCACCGGATCGACTGCCAGCACCTTTCCGGCAACCCGGCGGAAGACGCCATCGGGCACGGTCAGCAGCCGGGCCATGATCTCCGGCGGCAGCGGCGTGAGCCGGGCCGGGCGGATGCGGGCCGCCGCCATCACGTCCAGGGCCTCGCGCTGGGCCAGCGCCAGGCAGCGGCGGTAGTCGCGGGCACCGAGCTCCTCGCGCAGCGGGCGGCCCGACAGCGCGTTGATGGGGTTGTTCAGATTCAGCAGCAGCTTCGCCCACTGGATGGGCAGCAGATCGGCATACCGTTCGAAGCCCAGACCGGACTTGGCGAAGACCGGGGCGAACCGGTTGAGCACCGGGTCGTCGGCGACGTCGACCGTGCCCGCGGTGCCGCGGTGGAAGCGGCCCTGACCGTGATGAACGACATTGAACATGACCATCCCGGCCAGCACCACACAGGTGGGCAGGAGCTCGCGGATGACCGCGTCGTTGCCGATGCCGTTCTGCAGGCTGATCACCACCGTGCCGGGCCGCAGCAGGCCGGCCAGTTCGGCGGCGGCGGTGGCGGTGGCCGCGGATTTCACGGTGATCAGCACCAGATCGGCGTCACCGGCGGGCTCGGTGACCGCGCGGAAGGCGTCCGGTTCGACGCGCGCGTCATTGCCGTCCAGATCGGTGAGCCGCAGCCCGAAGGTGCGCAGTTCCTCCACCACGCGCGGCCGTCCGACGAAGGTGACCTCGGCCCCGGCCGCGGCGAGCCGGCCGCCGACGTAGCAGCCGATGCTGCCCGCCCCCAGCACCGTCACACGGAAACTCAAGCGGGACCGACCCCCTCGAGCCCGGCGTAGGCGGCCAGCGCCGAGCTGGACCGCTCGCGCACCGCGGTCACCAGTTCGGCCGGGCCGAGCACGGTGACGCCGGCGCCGAAGCCGAGCAGCAGCCGCGCCATCCAGTCCAGGGTGGCGAAGCGCATGGTGGCCTCGACGCTGCCGTCGGCGTGGACGGTGACCCGGTGCATCGGGTACTGCTCGAGCACCCAGGCGTAGTCGGGGCGAATCAGCAAGCGCGCCAGTGGGACCGCGGGATCGTCGACGAACAGGTCCAGGGCGGCGGTCTCGTCCGCGGCGGCCTCGGCGGGCGGGCGGGCCGGCTCGTCGAGCTCGGTGGCCTCCTCGATGCGGTCGAGGCGGAACAGGCGCACGCCCTCGGCCTGCCGGCACCACGCCTGCAGGTAGCTGTTGTTGTCCACCAGCACGATTCGGATCGGGTCCACGATGCGCTCGGAGACCACGTCGCGGCTCGCCGAGTAATAGACCAGGCATAGCGCGTGATCGTGCTCCAGCGCGGACCGGACGGTCGCCACGGCGGGGGCCTCGACCGGCACGGGGAGCGGCGGTCCGGCGAATTCCCGCCCGGTGATGGCGGATTCGATCTTCGCGATGGCGGCGTGCGCCGCGCTCGGATCCACCATGCCCGGCAGGTCCGCGATGGAGCGCAGTGCCACCAGCAGCGCGGTCGCCTCCAGGGAGGTGAGCCGCAGCGGTCGGTCGATGCCCGCGGAGAAGGTGACCTCGATGCTCTCCTCGGAGAACGACAGGTCGATGAGATCGCCGGGACCGTATCCGGGCAGGCCGCACATCCACAGCTGGTTGAGGTCGGTCATCAGCTGCTTGGAGGACACGCCGAGCTCGGCCGCCGCCTCCGCCGCACTGATGCCCGGATTGGCCTGGAAGTACGGAATCATGTTGAGCAGCCGAGCCAGCCGGGTCGAGAGCCGGCTGGTGCTGGCCGCCGCGCTCCCCCGCCGGTCCTTCGCACCATCGGAAGCCCGTGCGCCGTCACCGGTTCCACCCCGGCGCGCGCCGCCGGCGTCGATCACATTGTCTCCCCGGCGTTTCCGCGACGCAGCCTCGCTCATGCCGACACCTCCGTCCGCTCCAGCACCGACTTCAGGCGCGCGATCACATTCTCGCGCAGGTGTTCCGGGGCGAGCACCAGGGCGTCCGCGCCGAGTCCGGTGATGAGCCGGGCCAGCCAGTCCCGGGATCGGATGGGCACCTCCACGATCGAGCCGGAACGTCCGCCGAGCGCACGCTCCTCCATGACCGGTCCGAGCCGGCGGATCTCCTGCCCGCGGCCCTCGGCCACCCACACCGTGGCCGATCCACTGATCGGCGTCTGCGCGGTGACCTCGGCGACCACGGCCCGCAGGTCCAGGTCCTCGGGCTTGTGCACCGCATTGGCCGGGCCGTACTCGGTGACGTCCTCGTCGATGCGGGAGATGCGGAACACGCGCTGCGCGTCACGGACATTGTCGTGCCCGACCAGATACCAGCGGCCGTGGTGGGTGACCACACCCCAGGGCTGCACGTCCCGTTCCACCGGATCCCCGTGGGACTGCCGGTGTTTGAACGTCACCGCCCGTCCGGCGTCGATGGCCGCGAGCAGTTTGCCGAGCACCGGTTCCGAGCCGCGGGTGCGGGCCGGGACCGCGGGCACCGCCGACACCCCGGCGTCGGGCTCCACGTGAATACCGGCCGCGCGCAGCTTGAGCAGACCACCCTCGGCGGCCGCGGCCAGCTCCGGGGACTCCCACAGCTGCACCGCCACCGCGACCGCGGCGGACTCCTCGCTGGTCAGATCGATATCGGGCAGTTCGTACGCGTCCCGGTTGATGCGGTAGCCCTCGACACCCGAATACCGGCTCACCGGACCGATCTCCAGGGGTATGCCCAGATCGCGCAGCTCGTTCTTGTCGCGCTCGAACATCCGGCTGAACGCCTCGTCGCTCGCGGACTCCTCGTACCCGGCGACCGACTCCCGGATGCGCTCCGCGGTCAGAAACTGCCGAGTGGACAGCAGCGCGATAACAAGATTCATCAACCGCTCGACCTTGGATATCGCCACCCCGTAGAGAGTAATGGACTGTGTTCGATTTGCCTCCGCTGCGCTCCGGCAGGGTTCGCGGGCAGGCGCGGGGAGGCGGAGCCGTGGGGGTCTCGTTCTTCCCTCCCTCCGCTTTTCCGCTTCGCTCCCCCGCTCCACTCGGTCCAGCACGAGACGGGCCGCGAACCTTCGGGCGTCCTCCGAAATCGGAGAATCCGAGTGTTCGCGGCCCGTGATCAGGCAAAACAGCTCACATCGAGGCGATGAGGCGATCCACGCGCTCGTCGACCGAGCGGAACGGGTCCTTGCAGAGCACCGTGCGCTGGGCCTGATCGTTGAGCTTGAGGTGGACCCAGTCGACGGTGAAGTCGCGGCCCGCCTCCTGAGCGGCGGTGATGAAATCGCCGCGCAGCTTGGCGCGGGTGGTCTGCGGCGGCGTGGTCACCGCCGCGTCGACCGCCTCGTCCTCGGTGATCCGCTTGGCCAGACCCTTGCGGGCGAGCAGGTCGAAGACGCCGCGGCCCCGCTTGATGTCGTGGTAGGCCAGATCCAGCTGGGCGATCTTGGGATCGGACAGCTCCATGTTGTAGCGGTCCTGGTAGCGCTGGAACAGCTTGCGCTTGATGATCCAGTCGATCTCGGTGTCCACCTTGGCGAAGTCCTGCGCCTCGACGGCATCCAGGGTGCGGCCCCACAGATCCACCACGGCGTCGACCTGCGGGTCGCGGTCGCGGTTGCGCAGATGCTCGACGGCGCGGGCGTAGTACTCACGCTGGATGTCGAGCGCCGAGGCCTGCCGGCCACCGGCCAGCCGCACCGGACGACGGCCGGTCAGATCGTGCGACACCTCGCGGATGGCGCGAATCGGGTTGTCCAGAGCGAAGTCTCGGAACGCGACACCCGCCTCGATCATCTCGAGCACCAGCGAGGCCGTGCCCACCTTGAGCATGGTGGTGGTCTCGGCCATGTTCGAGTCGCCCACGATCACGTGCAGGCGCCGGTACTTCTCGGCATCGGCGTGCGGCTCGTCGCGGGTGTTGATGATCGGCCGGGAACGGGTGGTCGCCGAGGAGACGCCCTCCCAGATGTGCTCGGCCCGCTGCGACAGGCAGAAGGTGGCCGCCTTCGGCGTCTGGAGCACCTTGCCCGCACCGCAGATCAGCTGGCGGGTTACCAGGAACGGCAGCAGCACATCGGAGATCCGGGAGAACTCGCCGGCGCGGACCACGAGGAAGTTCTCGTGGCAGCCGTAGGAGTTGCCCGCCGAGTCGGTGTTGTTCTTGAACAGGTAGATATCGCCGCCGATACCCTCCTCCGCGAGCCGCTGCTCGGCGTCTATGAGCAGATCCTCCAGGACCCGCTCGCCGGCGCGGTCGTGGGTGACCAACTGCACCAGGCTGTCACATTCGGCCGTGGCGTACTCCGGATGGGAACCGACATCGAGGTAGAGCCGGGCACCATTACGAAGGAACACGTTCGAGCTACGGCCCCAGGAAACTACCCGGCGGAAGAGATACCGGGCCACCTCGTCAGGACTCAACCGACGGTGACCGTGGAACGTGCACGTCACCCCGAATTCGGTCTCGATCCCCATGATTCGTCGCTGCACCCTATCGACATTACAGCGGAGTTGTCGCCGGTAACGGGCTTGTCGGACAGCTGATGCAAACGTATTCACAACGATTTAGCACGGGATGCAACGTGGCACGCGCTCTACCCTGCGAAAAAGCAAGGCTCCTTTGCACTCTGCTATTGAGAGTGCAAAGGAGCCTTATCCCGAATAGCGGGATTTGCCTACGCCGGCGCGGGCCCTATGACGGGTCCCCGCTCGACGGCTTCTCGGCCTCGGCCGCCGCGTTCGCGGTCGGCGCCTTGCCGGTCACCAACTCCTGCAGCGCCGCGCCCTGGATGCGGCGGAACGCCCGCCGCGGCCGGGACTGCTCCAGGGTTGCCACCTCGAGCGAGCCGGAACCCATGGAGCGCTGCTTGTCCTTGTCGCCCTCGGGGATAGCCTTCTGCAGCGCGGCCACCGCCGTCGCGATGGCCGAATGCAGGTCCATGCCCGGCTGGTAGGAATTCTTGAGGGCGGTGGTGATCGGCTCGGTGTTGCCGCCCATCACCACGAATTCCCGCTCATCGACGATGGATCCGTCGAAGTTGATGCGGTAGAGCACCGAGTTCGAGGACTGCTCCGGGTAGCCCACCTCCGCGACGCAGATCTCCACCTCGTAGGGCTTGAGCTGGTCGGTGAAGATGGTGCCGAGGCTCTGCGCGTAGAGGTTGGCCAGGAAGCGGCCGGTGACATCGCGCCGGTCGAACTGGTAGCCGCGCAGATCCGCCTGCAGGATGCCCCCGCGGCGCAGCGCCTCGAACTCGTTGTACTTGCCGACCGCGGCGAACCCGACCCGGTCGTAGAGCTCACTGATCTTGTGGAGGGTGGCCGAGGGGTTCTCGGCCACGAACACCACACCCTTGTCGTACACCAGCACCACGACACTGCGGCCCCGTGCGATGCCCTTGCGCGCAAGTTCGGTCTTGTCGCGCATGATCTGTTCGGCCGACGCGTAATACGGCAGTGTCATGCTTCGCCGATCCCCTCTGCCGCCAGCGCGGCCCGCTCCTCCACCATCGCCCGCGTGATCTCCTTCAGGCGCTCCTCGGTCACTTCCTCGGAGCCCTGGGCGTCGATCACGATCGCGGTCGGGTAGATGTTCCGCATCGTGTCGGGCCCGCCGGTGGCGGTGTCGTCGTCAGCGGCGTCGAAGAGCGATTCGATCGCGATCCGCAGCGCCCGGTCCTGATCGATCCCGCGCGCGTAGGTCTTCTTCAGCGACGACTTGGCGAACAGTGAACCCGACCCCACCGCGGTGTACCCGAAGCGCTCTTCGCTGCGGCCGCCGACCACGTCGTAGGACACGATGCGCCCGGACTTGTCCGGGTCCGGCGCGTCCGGGTCGAAGCCGACCAGCAGCGGCACCACCGCGAGACCCTGCAGGGCCGCGGGGAGGTTGTCGCGCACCATCTTCGACAGCTTGTTGGACTTGCCGTCGAAGGTGAGGGGCACGCCCTCGATCTTCTCGTAGTACTCGAGTTCCACCGCGAACAGGCGGATCATCTCGATCGCCATGCCCGCGGTGCCGGCGATGCCGGCCGCGGAGTAGGTGTCGGTGATGTACACCTTCTCGATGTCACGGCTGGCCAGCAGGTTGCCCTGGGTGGCGCGGCGATCGCCCGCGATCAGCACACCGCCGCGGTAGCTGACCGCGACGATGGTGGTGCCGTGTGGCGCTATGTCCGACGGCACGCCCGGATTGGGGTGCGTGCCGTCGGGTCGGATTCCGTTGCCGGGCAACATTTCCGGAACGTGCAAACGCAGGTACTCGGAGAAAGAGGATTGGGCGAACCCCAACTGGAGCCGCAGGGGGTCACCTTGGGTCACTGGCCGCCCTTCTGCACGTATGCGCGGACGAAGTCCTCCGCGTTCTCCTCGAGCACGTCGTCGATCTCGTCGAGCAGGTCGTCGGTTTCCTCCGCCAGCTTCTCGCGGCGCTCCTGTCCCGCCCCGCCGTCGCCGACCGGGCCCTCGTCCTCGTCGCCGCCACCGGCGCGCTTGGTCTGCTCTTGTGCCATAGCAGCCGACCTCCTCTGTGATCATCGGCGAGCACCGGAGAAGATCCGATGCTCGTCCCCCAACACTACCCACCAGCGGGGACAACATGCCGGATTAAGCGTCATTGTGCTGTTGCCGCGATCTCCCCGCCGCCATGTCGCGGACACGAAAAAGGGGTACGGGATTCAGTTCCCGTACCCCTTCCGCAGGGCCTAGTGGGTCAGCTGCTGGACCAGTTCCGAGGCGGTGTGCACGCCGTCCAGGAGTTTGCCCACGTGGGACTTGGTGCCGCGACGGGGCTCCAGGGTGGGGATGCGGACCAGGGAGTCGCCGCCCAGGTCGAAGATGACCGAATCCCAGCTCGCGGCCGCGATATCCGCGCCGAAGCGACGCAGGCACTCGCCGCGGAAGTAGGCGCGGGTGTCGGTGGGCGGGTTGGTCATGGCGTCGGTGACATCCTGCTCGCTCACCAGGCGCTGCATGGAGCCGCGCGCCACGAGGCGGTTGTAGAGGCCCTTGTCCAGGCGCACATCCGAGTACTGCAGGTCGACCAGGTGCAGCTTGGGGGCGGCCCAGGACAGGCCCTCACGGTTGCGCATGCCCTCGAGCAGGCGCAGTTTGGCGGTCCAGTCGAGCAGGTCTGCGGTTTCGAGGGGGTCACGCTCGAGCAGGTCCAGCACGTGGGCCCACTTCTCGATGACGTCCTTGGTGCGCTCGTCGTCGTTTCCGGTGCGGTCCATGAACTTCTCGACCCGGTCGAGGTAGATGCGTTGCAGCGCAAGGCCGGTCAGTTCGCGGCCGTCCGAAAGCGCAACGGTGGCACGCAGAGTCGGGTCGTGGCTGATGGTGTGCACGGCGGTGACCGGGCGGGCCAGCTGCAGATCCGAGAGGTCCTCGCCGGCCTCGATCAGGTCCAGCACCAGGGCGGTGGTGCCGACCTTGAGGTAGGTGGACCATTCGGCGAGGTTGGCGTCGCCGATGATGACGTGCAGGCGGCGGTACTTGTCGGCGTCGGCGTGCGGCTCGTCGCGGGTGTTGATGATGCCGCGCTTGAGGGTGGTCTCCAGGCCGACCTCGACCTCGATGTAGTCCGCGCGCTGCGACAGCTGGAAACCGGGCTGGTCACCGGACTGGCCGATACCAACCCGGCCGGAGCCGCAGATCACCTGGCGGGACGCGAAGAACGGGGTCAGGCCCAGGATGATCTGGTTGAACGGGGTCTCGCGGCTCATGAGGTAGTTCTCGTGGGTGCCGTAGGAGGCACCCTTGCCGTCGACGTTGTTCTTGTACAGCTGCATGCGCGGGGCGCCGGGGACGCTGGAGGCGAAGCGGGCGGCGGCCTCCATGACGCGCTCACCGGCCTTGTCCCAGATGACCGCGTCCAGCGGGTCGGTGACCTCGGGGGCGGAGTACTCCGGATGGGCGTGGTCGACGTAGAGGCGGGCTCCGTTGGTGAGGATCATATTGGCCGCGCCGACCTCGTCGGCGTCGATCACCGGCGCGGGCCCGTTGAGCCGGCCGAGATCGAAACCGCGCGCGTCGCGCAACGGCGATTCCACCTCATAGTCCCAGCGTGTGCGCTTGGCGCGCGGCACGCCCTCGGCCGCGGCGTAGGCGAGCACCGCCTGGGTGGATGTGAGAATCGGGTTGGCCGACGGCTCGGTAGGCGTCGAAATGCCGTACTCGACCTCGATTCCGATGATGCGCTGCATGCGATCGAGCCTAGGCGAAAGGCACGCCCGGACGCGGGTGGACTGTCCGGGTTGGGGTCATTCCCTGGTCGTAGCCGGGGTCGTTCTCCCGGGCGATCCGCGCCGAACTGCGGCGACGGCACAATGACCGCCATGGTCGAATCGGCTTCCGCCCCGCGCCCGGCGCTCGCGCCCACCCCGGCCGAGGACCCGAATCCCGTTTCCGCGCAGCCGCGTTCGGGGCGGCTGGCGGCACTGGACGTGCTGCGCGGCATCGCCATCCTGGGGACGCTGGGCACCAATATCTGGATCTTCACCAATGCCGAAGGGCTGCTCGGCTATATCTCGCGCAGTGACGAACCGCACGGGGCCTGGTTGTGGACCGAGCGGCTGCTGCAGCAGCTGACCCAGGGGAAGTTCCTGGGCTTGCTGACCATCATGTTCGGCATCGGGCTGGCTATCCAGCAGCGATCGGCGGTGCGCGGCGGCCGGGCCTGGCCGGGTGGATATCCGGTGCGGGCCGGGCTGCTGCTGCTCGACGGGCTGGTCAACTTCTTCTTCGTCGCCGAGTTCGACGTGCTGATGGGGTACGCGCTCACCGGGCTGGTGGTGGCGTTCATCCTGGCGACGAGCCCGAAGGCGCAGCGGCGCTGGCTGATGGTGGCGGCGGGCATCCACCTGACGATGCTGTCGCTGATCGCCGTGGCGATCGTGCTGGGCCCCGGGGGCGGGGGCGGCGGGCACCGGCCGCTGGACCCGAATCCGTATGCGGACGGGTCGTTCTGGGATCTGGTGGCCTTCCGCTGGGATCATGTGCTGCTGTTCCGCCTGGAGCCGATCTTCATCTTCCCGATGTCGATCGCGCTGTTCCTGGTGGGCGCGCGGCTGTTCCGGGCCGGGGTGTTCCGGCCCGAGGGCGCGCGAATCCGCAAGCGCCTCATGGTGATCGGGTTCGCGGTCGCCGCACCGATCGATCTGATCCTGGGTCTGACCGGCGGCGACCTGATCCTGGTGACCCGCTACGGCACCGCGCCGCTGGTCTCGCTCGGCATCCTGGCCCTGGTCGCCGAGTGCTACGCGCACCGCCCGGACCCCGGGTTCGTCGCGCGCCGCTTCGCCGAGGTGGGCCGAATGGCATTGAGCTGCTATATCGTTCAGAACCTGGTATCGGGATTCCTGTGCTACGGCTGGGGTCTGGGGCTGGCGAGCCTGGTATCGGCGAATGCGCGGGTGCCGTTCACCGCCGGGATCTATGTGCTGGTCTGCGCGCTCATGCTGGTGCTCGCCCACGTCTGGCTGCGCCGCTTCGACCGCGGGCCGGTCGAGTGGCTGTGGAACCGCAGCTACCGCGCGCTCACCGGGCACGGGAGCCGCTGATCACTCAGCGGTTACACCACCCGCGCGGCCTCCGCGCGGGACTGCAGTTCACTCACCACGGTGTCGCGGGTGAGCGGGACGTCCAGGCTGCGAGCGTTGCCCTCGAGCAGCGCCAGGAGCGATTCGGTGAGGATGCCCTCGACTTGCTCGGAGGACAGGGTGGGGGCGGCGCGCCAGCTGTTGACCACGCCGTCGACGAAGCCGACGGTGCCGAAGGCCATGGGGCGGGCGCGATTCCGGTCGATGCCGAAGCGCTCGAGGGCGTCGGCGAACAGGTCGGCGAGCCGGCCGCCGATGCGGTCGCGAGCGCCGGCCAGGGCGGTCGAGGCCTCGCCGTGCGGGTCGCCGGCGGCCAGGAAGCGGTGCAGTTCCGGGTGGCGTTCGATCCAGCCGACGTAGCTGCCGACCGCGCCGCGCACCAGGTCGCGGACGGTGCCGTCGGGGTGCAGGCGCGGCAGCAGTTCGGCGGTCAGGGATTCCAGGATGTGGCGGCGGATGGCGTCGTCGAGGTCGGCGCGGCCGTCGAAGTGCCGGTAGACGACCGGGCGCGGGACCTGCAGGCGGTCGGCGATCTGCTGGACCGAGATCTCGGTGCCGTTCTCCTCGATGACGGCGAGCGCGGCGTCGAGCATGTCGGCACGACGCTGGGCCTTGTGGCCGTTCCAGCGGGTGCTGCGACCGTCGGCCGCCCGCTCTCGGTCCCGGAGGGAGGGTTGCGCGGGTCTGCGTCGGGTGCCGGTCACGGGCCTCACGATACTCACCTCACCGTTGACCGAGACAGTATGTAGCACTAATCTGAGTGTAACTGCCTGTATCAGTAACGAATCAGGAGCTGTCATGGGCGACAACGCTGTCTCCGCCCCCACGGCCGCCGCACTGTCCGGGCGTGAGTCCTTCGCTCAGCGCTTGCTGACCGGATCGGTCAAGAAGTCCTACGACCCGGTCGTCGACCTGGACTGGGACGCCCCGCTGGACACGGACAAACTCTTCCTGCCGCCCGAGGTCGTCTCGCTCTACGGCACCCCGCTGTGGGAGAGCATGACGCCCGCGCAGCGCCGCGACCTCTCCCGCGAGGAGCTCGCCAATGTGCTGTCGGTCGGCATCTGGTTCGAGAACCTGCTCAACCGGCTGCTGCTGCGCGAGCTCATGGCAGGCGATCCGACCTCCCGGCATGCGCACTACACGCTCACCGAGATGGGCGACGAATGCCGGCACATGATGATGTTCGGCAAGCTCATCGAGCGGATCGGCACGCGGCCCTACTGGCCGAACCGGCTCGAGCGCTGGACGATCAGCGCCCTACAGCTCTTCCTGCGGGGCTCGATGGTATGGGTGGGCGCGCTGGTGGGCGAGGAGATCTTCGACGCGCTGCAGCGCCGCACCCTCGACGATCCACAGCTGCAGCCGCTGGTGGCGCGGACCATGCGGATTCACGTCACCGAGGAGGCGCGGCACATCGGGTTCGCGCGCGCGGCCCTGGCAGACCGGGCGCCGACCATGTCGAAGGCCGAAGTGCAGTACACGCGACTGTGTGTCGCGGTCGCCGCTCCCCTGTTCGTCTACCTGATGACGAACTGGCACATGTACGTCCGCGCGGGCATCGAGAACGGGCGGGCGGCCCGGAAGGTGGCCCGCGCCAACCCGCATTCCCGGCGGGCGCTCGGGCTGGGCGCCGCGAATCTCGGTGCGTTCCTGGACGCACAGGGGCTGATGGGGCCGATCGGCAAGCGTCTCTGGCGGCGGCGAGGGCTGCTGTGAGGTTCCGGCGGGCCCGGCGCGACTCCCCCGCACCGGCCGACCCGCACGCCGGATTCACCGAACCCGAAGCGGCGCCGGACTATTCGGGGCCCGCACTGCTGGACGCCCCCGGTACCGAGGTGGCGGTGCGCGTGGCATTGACCGGGCATCTCGATCCGATCGACGGCCAATTCCACTGGCACGGGCGGATTTCCGCGGCCGATGGGAGCCAACTGCCCGATCCCGGCCGCGGGCAGGTGTTCCTGACCGTGCCGGGTAGTGCGCCCGCCCCCGGTGTGCTCCAGGAGCGGGACCCGTGGGGGAATCTGCGGATCGCCGGGATCGGCGCGCCACCGTTCCCGCTGTAGCGCACCGAGGTACGAGTGCTACTCGGTGAGCCCGACGAGGTCGGCCATGGTCTCGACCGAGTAGGCGAAGAACGGCCCGGCCGGGTCCATCGTGTTGTCCAGCTGCCCGAACAGCTCGAAGGTGACCACGCCGAACAGCTGGGTCAGGCCCACCATGGCGCGCGCCACCGCCGGTTCGGGCATACCGGAGTTCAGGAATGCCGCGATCAAGGCGGATTGGGTCTCGAGTTCGGGGGTGAGGGTTTCCGCCGGCGTGGCCAGGGTGCCGGACTGCCAGGCCCGGTGCACGATGCCGAGGGCGGCGAGGGGTCCGCGCGACGCGGGTGCGACGGTGGTCTCCGGGGCGCGATAGCCCGGCACCGGTGATCCGTACACCAGCGCGTACTCGTGGGGGTGCGCGATCGCCCAGTCCCGCACGGCATTCGACAGGGCCCGCCACTGGGCGCGGGGGGCGGTCTCGGTCGCGACCGCGCGCTCGACGGCATCGCCGAGGGCGTTGTAGGCCTCGATGATCAGCGTGGTCAGCAGCTCGTCGCGACTGGGGAAATACCGGTACAGCGCCGAGGACACCATGCCCAGTTCACGGGCGATGGCCCGCAGTGAGAGCGCGGGTGCGCCGGATTCGGCGAGCTGCCGGCGCGCGGCGTCGGTGATCTCGCGGGTGATCTCGGCGCGGGCGCGGGCACGGGCGGTACGGGGCACGCTCATTCCGACAGTGTGCCACGAATCGGATCACCGACAAGTTTCGAGAGCACTGCTCTTGACAGCCCGAGCGCCATGCGCGCACACTGATCACATCAGAGAGCACCGCTCTCACAAGTCGAAGGAAGTGCCTCATGGACGCCCACACCGCCGCCACCCGCTACCTCGGCCCGAAGGGCCTGGACACCTACATGAACCGCTTCTTCAACCTGCTGCCCAAGCTCGGCATCAGCATCGCCGGCTCCCGGCTGCTGGCCGTGCGCGGCCGCAAGTCCGGCGAGTGGCGCACCACCCTGGTCAATGTCCTCACCACCGACGACGGCGCCCGCTACCTGGTCGCCCCGCGCGGGCACACCCAGTGGGTCCGTAACCTGCGCGTCGCGGGATCCGGCGAACTGCGCCTGGGCCGCAAGGTCCAGACCTTCACCGCCACCGAACTCCCCGACGCCGACAAGATCCCGGTGCTGCGCGCCTACCTCGACCGCTGGGGCTGGGAGGTCGGCCGCTTCTTCGAGGGCGTCACCAAGCACGCCACCGACGCCGAATTGGCCGACATCGCCCCGGGTTTCCCTGTTTTCGCGCTGGCCTGAGGGTCAGCGGAGTTCGTCGAGGGTTTCCTCGTCGCGGGCCAGATAGGCGCGGCCGTCGGCGGTGAAGACGATGGGGCGCTGGATCAGTCGCGGATGCGTGGCCAGGGCCTCGATCCAGCGGTCGCGGTCGGCGGGGGTCCGGCCCCACGCGGAGACGCCCAGTTCCTTGGCCTCGGGTTCAGCGGTGCGGGTGATGTCCCACGGTTCGAGGCCGAGTTTGGTCAGGGCGGCACCGATCTCGGTGGCCGAGGGCGGGTTGTCGAGGTAGCGGCGCTCGACATAGTCGGTGCCGGTGTCGTCGAGCACCGCCTTGGCGGTACGGCTCTTGGAGCACTTCGGGTTGTGCCAGATTTCGGTCGCTGCCATGGGTTCAGCCTAGGCGGCGGCGACCGGGCCACCGCTCACCGGCACATCAGACCCAGTCGACGACCCAGCGGTAGGGGCGCATCCAGTACAGGCCGCCCTCGGGAACGGGCGCGCCCCAGCGCTGTTCGGCCTGGGTGAGCTGCCAGCGGTATTCGGGAGCGGGCTCGCCGCCGTGGATCTCGTAGAGGTGACGCCGCCAGGTGTTGATCATGGCGGGGACGGCCTGCTGGTCGTTCTCGTAGGCCCACTCCACGTTTCGCATCATGAGACTGTCCACGGCATGGTTGGCGGCATTGGGGTCGCCGCTGCTCAGCGAGTGCAGGAAGGCCGCGACCAGGTTGTAGGCGATGGCGTCGTGGACCGAGGTCTGACCGTTCTCGAGCGACCAGATGCCCAGGTAGGTCGGCCCCTGCTCGTCGATCCACACCGAGTGCGCCTCGCCGACCCGGTTGTCGAAGATGAGCGCGGTGAGCAGGCCCAGCGTGGACTTGCCCATGATGAGCGGATCGGGACTGCCGCTGGAGAGAGCGTCGTCGATGAGCGCCCGGTAGGCGGCCGCGGCGATGCCGGGCCGGTTGGCGTCCATGAGGGCGTCGGCGGTCTCGCCGCCGGCGAGCTGCGCGGCCGGCGGCTGGGACGGGCCGGAGACCTCCTGCGGCACGCCGTCGCCGACACGCAGGAACTGGGTCTGCATGGCGTCGAGGGCAATCGGATCCGACAGCGGCACGCCGTTGCCCAGCGGGTCGTCCAGATCCAGGTTGACGGCGAGGGGTTCCTGCAGGCTGGGCGCGGTTTGCAGGTATTCCAGTGCCACCCGGGCGAATTCGTTGTCCTGACTCTCCAGCCATTCGCGCCCGGCGCGCAGCGTGTCGACGAGATGGCCGCCGACGCCCTGTTCGATGGCGGCGCACAGCGCGTAGTAGCCGTAGCCGCGGTAGTCGTCGTGGCCGACGCCCTCGGTGATCAGCAGCTGCGCATATCTGCTTGCCAGATCGTGTCTTTCGATATCGCCGAGCAGCGTGCACGCGGTCATGGCGGCCATCAGCACCTCGGCGTGTTCGCCGTGGGCGCGCCGCAGGTCGATGCAACGGTCGGCCATGATGACGGCGCTGTCGGGCAGGCCCTGCTGGGTGGCGGCCTCGACGGCCATCGAGTACATGGTGGCCAGCGTGGCGGGCGGGATGTCGGCCGGGTAGCGGGCCGGTCCGTGTTCGGCCAGGTGCAGGGCCTGCGTGTAATCGCCCGCGGCGAAGGCCGATCGGAAGCGGTAGGAGACGATCCAGCCGTACTCCTTGGGATCGGGCGCCGCGTCGAGCCCGTCGTCGAACGCCGACAAACGGGCCAGCGCCTCGTCGGCCCGGCCGCTGTCCAGCATGCCGCTCGCCTCGTTCATCACCTCGACGAACGCATTTCGATCCATGGCCTACTCGCCTTCCCGCATATGTCAGCCCCGGATCGTATGACCGTGCCACCACAGTCCGTGGCCAGTGAGGTCAAGGTCATAGTTCGACTCCACCCCACATGACCACGCGTTGTCATTCGCGTGGCACGTTGTGTCACAACGATATTCCCGCACCCCGTCGCGAACCCGCCTCCCTGCGGGCCATTCTCGCGTCGCGGCCGATCCGTCCTGACCCACAATCTAACGACAACACGCCAACCCGCCCCGCAACCACGCTCGGCGCGTCGGAGCTCACCTCACAGGGAGATGATTCGCGCCGCATCACCGCACAGAGTGTGCATATCCTGCGGATCCGAGGTCATTACGATCACGGGCGGCGGCTGCCGCATTGCCATTTCGGCCACGGCGGCGTCGATGGCGTATTTGTGACCATGCAGCCCCGCCGCGAGCAACAACTCGGATGCCGCGCGAGCGCAGGCGTCGTCGACCGCCTCTACGCGAATGATGGACAGCAACCAGGACAAACGCGACCGGTCAGTCTTTCGATGCGTAGCTTCGATGATCGTCAGGGCGCTGATCACTATCTCCATCCGACGCCCACGCGCCTCTGCGATCAGGGCGACAATCGCCGGATCGTCGGACAGCAGGCCCGACAACCCCTCGCAGTCGAGCACAACCGTGCCCTGCAGCGAACGCTGCGACCGCGCTGCCTTCACCCTTCGTCCGGCCATGGATCCTCACTCGCGAGCGCCCGCTCGAACTGATCGAAGGCGTGCCGCCGGGCGGCCTCCGGCAACTCGCCGTGGCGACGCTCGTAGTCGGCCAGGTACTCGTCCAGCAACAACCCTCGCAGTTCGCGCTCGACGGCGGAGGTGACGAACGCCGAGAACTCACGTTTCCCGACCCGTCGGCGAATCGCCTCGGCCGTCCCCTCGGGTAGTGACAGACTCACCCGCGTCGCGGGTCCTTCGCCGATTTCATAGACAGGCTGAGCCATGACCTCAGTTTATCAATCAAAGTAGGAAATGTCGGCCCGGTTACGGCGTCCGAGGCGTGGCGGCGGTGATGCCCAAGACCTTTCCTCGGCCTACAGGACGGGGAGGGTGGTGCCCGGGTCGGGGGTGAAGGTGATGATGCGCTGGCGGGGGTCGCCGGGGAGTTCGAGGTTCTCGTAGGAGAAGCCGAGGTCGCCGGAGTGGGGGTGACGGACGAGTTTGCCGCCGTGGCTGCGCCGCTCGACATCGCCGTCGCGCCAGAGGGTGGCGAATTCCGTACTGCCGGTGGAGAGTTCGTCGACAAGGGCGATGGTGGCGGGGTCGGCGGGGTAGAGGCCCGCGACGCGGCGCAGCTGGGCGACGGTCGCGGCGGCGACATCGTCCCAGTCGCGGTAGAAGTCCCGGGCTGCGGGGTCGGAGAACAGCGCGCGGGCCATGTTCTCGTCGGCCTTGCGGCCGAACACGTAGTGCGCCAGCGGGTTCGCGGCGAGCACATCGAACAGGTCGGTGATGACCAGGGCGGGCGCCTTGTCGATCAGGTCGAGCATGCGCAGCAGTTCGGGACGCGGTGCGGGAGCGGCGATTTCGGCCGTGCGGGGCGGGCGGGCCAGGGTGTGCAGGTGCTCGGTCTCGACGGGATTGAGCCGCAGCGCGGAAGCGAGGGAGTCGAGCACCTCGGGCGACGGGTTGGCGGCGCGGCGCTGTTCGAGGCGCTGGTAGTACTCGGCGCTGATGCCCGCGAGGTGCGCGAGTTCGGAGCGGCGCAGGCCGGGCACCCGGCGCAGACCGGACGGCGGCAGGCCCGACTCGTGCGGATCAACCCGCGCCCGCCGGGACTTCAGGAACTCCGCCAGGTCCGCGCGCACTGCCATGCCGGCAGTCTGGCACAGGACGGCCGTGCGTGGCCCCGGGAGTACGAGGCACGGCGTGCACTGGTTACGTCCTGCCGCGGCGAGCAGGCTCGGTCTCGTGAACGAGAGATTCCGGCGGGGAGCGGCCCGCCACACCGAGCTCGGCGGGAGCGGAGGGGTGCGCGGCCGGGTCTATGACGAGCTGGCCGATATCGCACCGGATCTGCACCGGTTCGCCGTCGAATTCGCCTATGGCGACATCCATTCCAGGCCGGGCCTGGATGCCGGGCGGCGCGAGCTGGTGATCCTGGGTGCGCTCATCGCGCTCGGGGACACCCGCCCGCAGCTGGAGGCGCACCTCGGTTCCGCGCTGAATGCCGGTGTGGCGCCGGGCGAGATTGTCGAGGCGATCCTGCAGGCCCTCCCCTACGCGGGTTTTCCGCGTGTGCTCTCCGCCATGAGCGTTGCCCGCGGCGTGCTCGCCGGCCGCGATCTGCTCCCCGTCACCACCGATTCGATTGCCCAGTAGGAGATCTGCCATGACCGTCACCGCTCAGCAGCGCGCCGACATCATCGACGCCGCCACCCGCCTGTTCTGGTTCATCGACATTCGTGACTGGGACGCCTTCCCCGGTGTCTTCGCCGACCAGGTCACCCTCGATTACTCGAGCATCTGGGGCGGCGAGCCCGCGACCGTCACCCCGGTGCAGATCCGCGCCGACTGGGAGAAACTGATCGGCGGCTTCGATGCCACCCAGCATCTGCTCGGCAATCACCTGGTCGCCGTGGACGGCGACCGCGCGGAACTGACCGCGGTCTTCCAGGCGGTCATATCCTGGCCAATCGATTCGGTTCGCCGCGGTGGACGCTGGGCGGCACCTACCGCATCGGCCTGCACCTGGTCGGGGGCCAGTGGAAGGTGGATTCGATGGTGATGACAGCCCAGTGGGCCGACGGCAACAAGGACATCCTGACCCTGGCTTCGGGCGGACAACGCCCTGCCGCGGCCTAGGAAAGCCGGATGCGGCGTAGGGAATTCGGAAGGAGAAAGAGGAAGGAATGAAAAGGATCGTCGTCCTTTCCCCTTCAACCATATAACACAGTGGGGGACTTGCGGCAAGGCCCCGGTATTGGCGCACAATCGCTGGCCGAGGGCTGCAACCTGCGCGAATGGGCGCGCAGGCGGGCAGCGGGGAACTGCTAGGCGGGAAGGTGTGGTGCTGGTGTCGGACCAGGGGTACGAGAAGGAACTGCTCGCGGAGCAGGAGTATGTGACCGGGCTGTACGCGCGGCTGGACGCCGAGCGGGCCCGGGTGAAGGGCCGCTACGGCGAGACGCTGCGCTCGCGCGGCACCACCCTGGTGGAGCGGGATGCGGAGGTGCGGGCGCTGGGCAAGGAGGTCAAGCGCCTCGAGGTGGCCGACAACGGGCTGTGTTTCGGGCGGCTGGACAGTGTGACCGGTGAGCACTCGTATATCGGGCGCCTCGGGATCTTCGACGAGGCCAACGAATTCGAACCGCTGCTGCTGGATTGGCGGGCGCCGGCGTCGCAGGCGTTCTATATCGCGACCGCCGCGAGCCCGGAGAACATGCGGCGGCGTCGCCAATTCCGCACGCGCGGACGGCTGGTGGCCGATTTCACCGACGAGGTGTTCGGCCATCCCGGTGACGGCGAGCGCGGTGACGCGGCCCTGCTGGCGGCGGTGAACGCGCCGCGCGGCGAGGGCATGCGCGACATTGTCGCCACCATTCAGGCCGAGCAGGACCGGATCATCCGGCTCGATCACCCGGGCGTGCTGGTGATCGAGGGCGGGCCGGGCACCGGCAAGACCGTGGTGGCGCTGCACCGGGTCGCGTATCTGCTGTACACCCAGCGGGCGCAGATGGAACGCAACGGTGTGCTGGTGGTGGGCCCGAACACGGCCTTCCTCAGGCACATCGGGCGGGTGCTGCCGTCGCTGGGCGAGACGAACGTGGTGTTCACCACCACCGGCGATCTCGTGCCCGGGTTGAGCATCACGGCCGAGGACGGACCGGAAGCGGTGCGGCTCAAGGGTTCCCTGCGGATCCTCGACGTGCTGAAGGCCGCGATCGCCGACCGTCAGCGGGTGCCGCAGGAGCCGGTGTCGATCGAACTGTCGGATGTGACGGTGCGCATCGGCGCGGATATCGCCGGCTGGGCGCGGGAGGAGGCGCGCGGTAGCGGGTTGCCGCACAACCAGGCTCGCGCGACCTTCCTCGAGGTGCTCACCTGGGCGCTCACCGAGCGGGCCATCAAGCGGATCGGCGAGGGCTGGCTGACCCGCGACGACCGTGAGGCCTGGGAGAACATGCGCACCGATCTGCGCACCGAACTCGCCGAGCACGAGGGCTTCACGGCGCTGATGGACGAGCTGTGGCCCACGCTGACACCGGAAACGCTACTGGCGGAGCTACTTTCGTCCACCGAGCGGCTGCACGCGGCGGGCGCCGACGGGACGCTGTGGCGCGCGGACGGTGCGGCATGGACGGTGTCCGATGTCCCGCTGCTCGATGAACTGGTCGATCTGCTGGGCCGTGACACCACCGCCGAGGAGGCGGCGGCCGAGCGGGAACGGAAGGCCCAGGCCGCGTACGCCGAAGGCGTGCTCGACCTGCTGGTCGGCCGCGCCGACCACATGGACGACGAGGATCACCTGTTCGCCACCGACCTGCTCTACGGCGACGACCTGGCCGAGCGCTTCCTGGAACGCGACGCCCGGGAACTCGCCGAACGTGCTGCCGCGGACCGGGATTGGACCTACCGGCACATCGTGGTCGACGAGGCGCAGGAGCTGTCGGCGATGGACTGGCGGGTGCTGATGCGCCGGTGCCCGAGCCATTCCTTCACCGTGGTGGGCGATCTCGCGCAGCGCCGGTCCGGGGCGGGCGCGACCTCCTGGGACGCCATGCTGGAACCGTACGTCCCCGGCCGCTGGGCCTACCGCTCGCTCACGGTGAACTACCGCACCCCGGCGGAGATCATGGCCGTGGCCGCCGCCGTCCTGACCGGCTTCGCACCCGAGGTGACGCCGCCCGAGTCGGTGCGCTCCTGCGGCGTGCAGCCGTGGGCGCGACAGCTCACCCTCGGCGAGATGCCCTCCGCCATCGAGGAATTCACCCGCGACGAGGCGGGCCGCGAGGGCACCAGCATCGTGATCGGCCCGCCCGGCATGCCGGGCACGGTCCCCGCCTCCGAAACCAAGGGCCTCGAATTCGACGCGGTCCTGGTGGTCGAGCCCGAGCACATCCTCGCCGACGGCCCGCGCGGCGCGGCCGAACTCTACGTCGCCCTCACCCGCGCCACCCAGCGCCTGGGCGTCCTGCACGAGGGCCCGCTCCCACCGGCCCTCGCCGGCCTCTACACGTCGAAGTAGAGCTCGGACTACATGCTGGGCGTTTGCGGCAGTTGGTAGATGGCGGTATCCGTTGTGCTGGGTCCGGAACCTGTCGGGCCACTCGCCTACTATCGAAAGTTTGTTCGACTCGAGGTAGCCTTGTGATCATGCCGGAACTGCCTCGCCTGGAATGGGCACGCATGAATCTCGATCAGGTGCGTGCCCAGCTGCTCGCTGCGGCCTCCCGCGGTCGGTTCCTCACGCCCGAGCAGCTGGAGAATGCGGCGGGCAAGATCGAAGAGGGTTTGCGGGTCTACGAGGAGGAGACCGGCCACGCGGCACCCGAGCCTCGGCCGGACAGCCCGCGGCCGATCTGTTCGAACCCTCGCCGCTACCGGAACCGTTGAGGAGGACGAGGCCCTCGTCCCGGCGCTGGAAATCCACGATGACCTATGCTGAAAGCCCAGGTCCGCTGGGGTTAATGGTGGTACCAACCAGTCATTGGAGGTCCGTCATGTCCATATCGCTAACCGTGCAGCAGTGCCTGACGGATGCGGGCGCCGAGTATGAACTCGTACCGCATCCGCACAGCCACAACAGCTCAGAAACCGCCGAAACCGCCCATATCCCTGGCGACCGCCTCGCAAAGACAGTCCTCCTGGAAGACGCGCAAGGCTACGTCGCCGCCGTGCTGCCATCCACCCACCACCTACGACTCGCGAAGCTCTGGTCGCAAACGGGTCGGCGGCTGGTGCTCGCCAAGGAATCGGACTTCCGCGAAACCTTCACAGACTGCGAGGTCGGCGCAATCCCACCCATGTGCACCGCCTACGGCATGACGACGCTGATGGACGAGAGTCTCACCACGCAGCCGGATATCTACTTCGAGGCCGGTGATCACGAGACGCTCGTCCACCTGCAGACCGACCAGTTCATGCGTCTGATGGAACAGGCCGAGAAAGCACACTTTTCCCACCGCACGCAAACCACCCGCCACTGAGTTCCCGAAACTGCTTGATGCAGAAGCGTCAACCGTACGTTTGACGACGGTCGCTGCAGCGATGCCGCCACGCCGACTTGCATGAGGGCCTGCTTGCGCGAAATCCGTACTCGCGCAAGACATCTGGATTCATTGTCAGCTACTGCCAGCAGCCGTTCGCCCAATAGCGGCCCACCGATTGGCCGAACCGGTTGCCGAGGATGTCAACCCGGCTGCCGAGGACGGCGACCGGGCCGGCCGGTTCGGCTGTTCGGGGTACTGTCACGCCCCCCGCGGGTGGCTGCCATCGCGTATTGCTGTTCCCGCTGATCCGCATCTCCCCGAGCCAGGTTTGGGTGTGTTTCGTCGGCTTTGCGTACTGGTTGCCGAAAAGTTACTGCCGGGCGGCGATGTATTGGGCAGAATGGCACCGGTCACACGAGTTCTTCCCGCAACAACCTCAGTGTCTCAATCCACACATCGTTGAAAGGGAGCTCGAACATGGCACAGGAAACCAGCGGTACTGCGACGGCGGAAGCTCGACGCGGGGACATCGACGTGCAGGCGGAAGTGGAATTGCTGCGGCTGCGAATGGACGAAGCCCGGCAAGAGGCACAGAACGCCCGCCAGTACGCGATGCAGGCCTCGGGTCTCGCGCGCCAGGCGCAGGCGCAGGCCCGGCAGGTGCAGCATCAGGCCCAGCATGCGCAGCAGGACGCCAACCAGGCCAACCAGCAGGCGCAGCAGGCCCGCCAGCAGGCGATGCTGGCCACCAACCAGGCCCAGCAGGCCCAGAGCGAGGCCGACCGGGCACAAAGCCAGGCCCAGCAGGCCCAGGGCGAGGCCAATCAATCCCAGCAACGGGCCAGCACCGCCCAAGACCAGGCCGACCAGGCCACCCAGATGGCGCAGCAGGCCGAGGACCAGGCCAACCGGGCACAGGACCGCGCCGGTCAGTGGGAGATACAGCTGCAGCAAATCCGCCAGCAAGCCCGCCTCCAGCAGGGCCGCTGACCCGGCGAGGATGACGCAGTGACCAAAGTTCTGGCGGCCGGCCACACCGGGCATCCGGTGTGGCCGGTTCGCCGGCCCTGCTACCGAGGAGGTGCGCGGTGAGCGGACCAGTTCCGCCGCCCGCGGACGAATCCGATGTCGACGTCGAGGTCATCGTGCCGGAGACCATCAGTGCCGGGGTGTACGCCAACGGGTTCACCTGCTGGTACAACCGCACCGACTTCACCCTCGATTGCCTTGTCTACCTGCCCACCGAACCGGGCGCTGTCAACCCGGCGGGACAACCCATGATGCGACAACCGGTGCAGGTCACCTCCCGGGTGAAGTTCCCACCCGCGCTGATCTTCCGGCTCATGCAAACCCTCAACGACAGCATGAGCAACTACGAACGCCAATTCGGCCCCATCACCCACCTCGGCGAATAACCTGCCCACGGAGAAATGCATGCAGACCCCGAAATCAAGCCCTATCACCATCATCGCCGGCCCAGCTGACCGTCCCGTCGTCTGCGACCCGGCCGTACGGTATCGGCCCCAGATAATCCCGGGCCGCCACTACCTCGTCGCCCCGGCCGCCCCGCACCCACAGCCCGAACCCTCCTGAACATGACGGACAGGGGGTGTTTGCGGGCTTGCATCCTTACCGGCGTCTCCCGCCCATCATGCGCAGTTACGGCTGTCTCCCTACTGCCAGGCAAGGCGACAAGCGCGGTAGCCGAACGCGAGATATGCAGGACACATACAGCGGCGGGGGGCCCCCAGAACAGGTGGGCCCCCCCCCCGGGGTTTTAGGCCCCCCGGGGGCCCCCCCCCGCCCCACCCCCGCGGAACCCCGCCAACAAGTAAACCCCCAGGCCAAAGCCCCAAACCCCCCCCGCCACATGGCGGCGCACCGCCCCCC
>NZ_JBHZAF010000009.1:131116-344884 GCF_042754085.1 Nocardia sp. NPDC059236 | reverse complement strand
GCAATGCCAACACGCGGTTTCCCCAAACGTTTTTTTTCCCCAACAAAAACCGGGGGGTGGCAATAAATTCCTTTTGGCCCCCCGCCGCTTCGTTTTCCGACCTCTGCGTACCGACTGCGGACCGAACCCGGGAATCAGTTGTGTTCGTGCAGTTCAGGTTTACACGTCGAAGTAGAGCGCGAACTCGTACGGGTGGGGGCGGACGTTGATCTCGGCGATCTCGGAGTCGCGCTTGAGGCGGATCCAGGTGTCGATCAGGTCGTCGGTGAAAACCCCGCCCTGTGTGAGGTAGTCGTGGTCGGCCTCGAGCCGGTCGATGACCTGTTCGAGGCTGCCGGGGGTCTGGGTGACCTCGGCGCTCTCCTCCGGGGTGAGCTCGTAGAGGTCCTTGTCGACCGGCAGGGCGGGCTCGATCTTGTTGGTGATGCCGTCGAGCCCGGCCATCATCATGGCGGCGAAGGACAGGTACGGGTTGCCGGAGGAGTCGGGGCAGCGGAATTCGAGGCGCTTGGCGCTGGCACTGGTGCCGGTCACCGGAATGCGCACGGCGGCGGAGCGATTGCGCTGGCTGTAGACCAGATTCACCGGCGCCTCGAATCCGGGCACCAGGCGCTTGTAGGAGTTCACCGTCGGGTTGGTGAAGGCCAGCAGGGACGGCGCGTGGTGCAGCAGGCCGCCGATGTAGTGGCGGGCCAGATCGGACAGGCCCGCGTAGCCGGCCTCGTCGTAGAACAGCGGTGAGCCGTCCTTCCACAGGGATTGGTGCACGTGCATGCCGGATCCGTTGTCGCCGAACAGCGGTTTGGGCATGAAGGTGACGGTCTTGCCGGACTCCCAGGCGGTGTTCTTGACGATGTACTTGTAGAGCATCAGGTCGTCGGCGGCGGCGAGCAGGGTGTTGAACCGGTAGTTGATCTCCGCCTGCCCGGCGGTGCCGACCTCGTGATGCCCCTTCTCCAATTCGAATCCGGCGCGCTGCAGATGGGTGCACATGCGGTCGCGCAGGTCCACGTCCGCGTCATACGGAGCGACCGGGAAATAGCCGCCCTTGGGCCGGACCTTGTAGCCACGGTTGGGGGTGCCGTCGGGATTCGTGCGCCGGCCGGTGTTCCAGTCGGCCGACGACGAATCCACCTCGTAGAAGGCCCCGTTCATGGCGGTGTCGTAGCGCACCGAATCGAAGATGTAGAACTCGGCCTCGGGCCCGAAGTAGGCGGTGTCGGCAATACCGGTGGAGCGCAGGTATTCCTCGGCCTTGCGGGCCACATTGCGGGGATCGCGGCTGTAGGCGGCACGGGTGTGCGGGTCGTGGACGAAGCAGCTGATATTGAGGGTCTTGGCGGCGCGGAACGAATCCAGTTGCGCGGTGCGCAGATCCGGTAGGAGCAGCATGTCGGACTCGTGGATGGCCTGGAAGCCGCGCACCGACGAACCGTCGAAGGCGATGCCGTTCTCGACCAGATCCGCGCCGAACATGCTCGCCGGGATCGAGAAATGCTGCTGAATGCCGGGGACGTCGCAGAATCGGATGTCGACGTATTCGACTTCCTCGACGTCGATGTAGCTCTGTACTCCGTTGATGGTAGGGGTGATCACCGCTCGCTCCTCGTGGCCGCGCACGCCTACCCGATCGGACGGCCCGGTCGGGGTCCGGCGGTCCTGCTCGTGCTAACACGATACGTCGCAGACATCCGGGGATGGACGCGAATGAAACTGTGTTACAAGAGCACTACCGCCTCCCCGTATTGTTGCGTCCCGATCTACAAGCATCTTTGTCACTGTGCACAAATCCGCCCCCGCAGATCTTCGCCATTGCCACTGGTCCGCCTGGACCGCTGTGCGGTCTGCTGGAACAGCCCGGGGCCGTGGCCGCCCCGACGATGGTCGATCCAGAGGTAGGTCGTGAGTTCAGTACCGCGTGCGGGGACGGCCCCGCGCACCATGGTCGAGGCGTTCCAGGCCAATGTGGCCCGGCACCCGGAGGAGATCGCGCTGCGCACGCTCGGCGGCACGGTCGTCCTCACCTGGCGCGAATACGGTGATCGGGTCCGCGCCATCGCCGCCGGGCTGGCGGCGCGCGGTATCGGCCGCGGCGACACGGTGGCACTGATGCTGACCAACCGGCCCGAATTCCACCTGTGCGACACCGCGATCCTGCACACCGGCGCGACACCGTTCTCGGTCTACAACACCAATCCGGTGGATCTGCTGGTCTACCAGTTCGGGAACGCGAGCAACCGCGCGGTCGTCTGTGAGGCGCAGTTCGCGCCGCAGGTCCTCGAGGCGGTGGCGAAGGCGGCCGCGCAGGGCATCGCGGTCGAGCACGTGATCTGTGTCGACGACGCGCGCGAGGGGTGCGTGTCGCTGGCGGAGATCGAGGCCGCCGGGGACGGCGGGTTCGACTTCGAATCCGCCTGGCGGGCGGTGGATCCGGAGGATCTGCTGACCATCGTCTACACCTCCGGCACCACCGGCCCGCCCAAGGGGGTGGAGCTCACCCACACCAATTTCCTCGAGAACGCCCGCGTGGTGGACGAATTCGGCGGCGGCTCGCCCGCCGACAAGGTGGTCTCCTATCTGCCCGACGCGCACGCTGCCAATCGCTGGTTCGCGCACTACCTGTGCATGCTGACCGGCGGCGAGATCACCACCTGCCCGGACCTGCGGCAGGTGGCGGGCGCACTCACCGAGGTGCGCCCGACGGTGTTCCTGGGCGTGCCCCGGATCTGGGTGAAAGTCAAAGCGGCACTGGAGGAACGGGTCGTCGCCGAGACCGGCTCGATGCAGCGGCTGCTCATCGGCTGGGCGATCCGCACCGGGCGGGCGCGGGCGGCGTCGGACGGCCGCGCGCGGAGCGTGCTCGACACCGTGCGGTTCCGGCTCGCGGATCGCCTGGTGCTGTCCAGGATTCGCGTAGAGCTGGGCATGGACCGTATCCGGATCGCCGTCACCGGTTCCGCGCCCATCCCGCGCGACACCCACGAGTTCTTCCGGGGTCTGGGCCTGCCGTTGTGCGAGGGGTACGGCATGACCGAGTGCACCGCGGGCGCGACGGTGGACCGCCCCGAACGCATCAAGATCGGCACGGTGGGCCGGCCGCTGCCGGGCGCGGAGGTCCGGATCGCCGCGGACGGGGAGGTCCTGGTGCGCGGCCGGATGGTCATGCGCGGCTACCGCAATGCCGCGGACAAGACCGCCGAGACCATCGACGCCGACGGGTGGCTGCACACCGGCGACATCGGCGAGCTCGACGCCGAGGGCTTCCTCCGGATCGTCGACCGTAAGAAGGAACTCATCATCAACGCGGCCGGCAAGAACATGTCGCCGACCAATATCGAGAACACGGTCACCGAGAACACCCCGCTGGCGGGCACGGTGGTGGCCATCGGCGAGGGCCGTGCCTACAACACCGCGCTCATCTGCCTGGACCCCGAGCTGGCCGCCGCCTTCGCCGAACGCCATCAGCTGACCGATCGGAGCCTGCCGGCCCTGGCCGCGCACCCGCGGGTGCTGAAATCCCTGCAAGAGGGCGTCGACGCGGCGAACAGCAAGCTCTCGCGAGTCGAGCAGATCAAGAAGTTCGCGGTGCTGCCCGAGGTGTGGGCCCCTGGCAGTGATCACCTCACGGCCACCGGGAAACTCAGACGCAAACCGATAGCTACCACGTACGCCGCTACTATCGACTCGCTGTACGGGTAGTAGGAGGGTGATGCAGGCGCGATTGCGGGACCGAACGCTCGACGAGCTGTACCGGCGCGCGGTCGTGGCGCGCGCGGAGGTACCGGCCTCGATGCCGCGCTACCGCACCCTGCCCGAACCCCTGGTGGCCGGCGGTTTCGAACGCGGCATCACCCTGAATGTGGACCTGTTCTTCGAGTTCGTGCGCTCCGGCCGCGTGCCCTCGCCAAAAGACACCCAGGAGGTCGTGCAGATCGCGCTGAGCCGGGTTCGCGACGGCGAATCCCTCGAAGACGTGCTGGGCCGCTACAGCATGGGCGCGGAATACCTGTGGTCTCGCCTGAAGGACACCGCCACCGAGCCGGAGCGGGAACTGCTCGAGGACGCCGCGGTGTCGCTGCTGCGGTACATCACGCTGCTGACCACCCGCATCGCCACCGCGTGCGTGCAGCGCGCGCACGATCCGCGCTGGGAGTTGCTGGAACGCCGCCGCGCCATCGCCGACGCGCTGCTCGCCGGCCGCGACCCGATCGAGTGGGCGGACGAACCGGCCATCACGGTGCCGGACGCGTTCCTGGTCGCGGCGTTCCGGCTGGGCACGACCCGCAGCGCCGACACCGGCGAGCTGCGGCATCGCATCGAGTCCATTCCGGGTGTGTTCCTGCGGCTGGACAGCGGCGGCTGGACCGCGCTGCTGCCGCTGCAACCCGGCGACGACGGCACCGCCACACTGACCGCACTGACCAGCCGCCTGCCCGGTCCCGCGCGACCCGCGCCCCAGCCCGAGGCACCGCTGTCGCGGATGGGCCCGCCCGCACCGTTCTGGGTGGGCGTCGCCACCGCCGCGTCGCACGCGGAGGTCCCCGCGGTCTTCGCCGAGGCCCGCCTGCTGGCCGAGCTCGGCCGCTGCCTGGACCGCCCGCAGCCGGTCTGCCGCCGCCCGGACCTCATGTTCGAATACACCGTCGCCGCAGGTGGTTCCGCCCGCGCGGGGCTGGCGGCCGTGCTCGCGCCGCTGGATTCCCAGCCGCTGCTGGCAGAGACCCTGGAGGTCTTCGTGGACACCGGCTTCAATCAGCTGGCCACCGCCCGGCTGCTCACCATCCACCGCAATACCGTCACCTACCGGCTGGCCCGGGTGCACGAACTGACGGGCCTGGATCCGCACCGCCCGACCGACGCCATGACGCTGTCGGCCGCCCGCATCGCCCGGCGGCTCGAAATCGCCTGCTTCGCACCGTAATCCGTCCCCGAACCGGCCCGTGACGCATCCTCGTTGCGGGCCTTCATGATTCACCGGCCCCCGCCGCTTGGACATATGCACAATGGCCTGGGCCACAGTCTTGGCGATTGCCGGTAGCGGCGCGCGGGCGCTGTGCGGTCTGCTGAACTCCGACGATGAGGTCGTGCGGGGTGCCGGTGATCCGGCGGACCCGACCGCGGCCTCCCGACCATCCGCAGAGGTAGATCGTTGAGTAGCTCCTTCCGGCCGCGCCGCTGCCGTCTGGCCCCGTGGGCCGTGGCCGGTTTCTCCGTGCTGGCCATGACCGTCACGTCCACCACCCCCGCCGGGGCCGCGCCGGTGTTCGGTCCGGTGCCCGACGCGCCCGTGAACTTCGGGCTCCCGTCCGGCTATCAGCCGACGCCGGAGCGGTACGGGGTGGGTTATCAACTGGGACAGGTCGTTCCGCTCTCCGACGGCACCCAGCTGCAGGCCGAGGTGCGCTACCCGACCGATCCGGCGACCGGACAGCGGGCCGCGGGCGAGTTCCCGGTCATCGTCAACTTCACCACCTACGGGGCGGTGACCAGCGCGCTCACCGCCGCCATCACCGGCGTCATCGACGACCTGCACATCCAGCTCCCCGATCAGCTGAAGGACGCCCGCCGCATCATCGATCAGGCCACCTCCATGCAGGACATGCTGGTGCGGCACGGCTATATCGAGGTGACCGCGGACGTGCGCGGCACCGGCGGTTCGACGGGCGCGTGGAGTCCGGCTTCCGAGCAGGACGGCAAGGACGGCGCGGAACTGGTGGACTGGGCCGCGCGGCTGCCCGGCTCCAATGGCAAGGTCGGCATGTACGGCTATTCGTTCCCGGGCCTGTCGGCCATGCGGACCGCCGAAACCGTCGGCCCCGGTTCGCCATTGAAGGCGATCGTGCCGTTCGCGGTGCCCAACAACATCTTCGACGAGGTGCTCAACCACGACGGCATGATGAGCCCGCTGCTGCTCACGGTCATCTCGCTGATGGTCCCCTACCTCAGCCTGATCGGACCGTTCCTGACCGCCGCGGTCTCACCCCAGCTGTTCCTGAAGTCCCTCGGCGATCACCTGCTGGCGCTGCTCGGCCCGGACACCAGCACCGTGAAGCTGCTATTCGACGCCTACACCGGCGGCTCCACCGCCTACGACAACTCCTGGTGGCAGGACCGGCGTTTCGAGACCGGCCTGCACAACCTGGTCGACAATGGCATCGCCATGTACCAGGTGGACGGCTGGTGGGATCTGTATCAGGAAGGCGCGGTGCGCAATTACGCGCAACTGCAGAACCTGGCGGCCGGCCGCGACCAGTTCGCGCCCATGGCTCCCGGCCAGCAGGCCGACGGGCGCTACCAATTGCTCATCGGCCCTTGGTATCACGTCGGCCTGGGGCTCGGGCCGGGCTCGCGCATGGACACCGATCGGATCACCCTGGCCTGGTTCGACCGGTGGCTCGCGGACATTCACAATGGCGTCGACGAGACCGGCACCCCGCTGCACGTCATCGACGCCGGCGACAATGCCGCCGACACCGCGCGCTATCCGTTCGAGCAGGCGGCCATCCAGCAGCGCTATTTCGACGGTGACCGTCTCGTCGCGGACCAGCCGACGGCTGCCGACGCCTCCGATCGCCTGGATTACACCGGCATCGACAACATCTGCAATCGCGAGTCGCTGGGCCAGTACACGGCGGGCCTGCTCGATTTCGTGTTCCGGATCTTCACCGTCTCCAACCCGTGCACCGAATGGGTGCAGGATCCGACGGCGGGCCTGCGCTACACCATGGACCCGGTGACCGAGCCGACCGTGCTGGCCGGGCCGTCGAGCGTCACCCTGTACGCCTCCTCCACCGGCACCGATGCCGCGTTCCAGGTGCGGCTCGACGATGTCGCGCCGGACGGCACGGCCGTGAACATTACGGGCGGTTCGCAATTGGCCAGCCAGCGCAGCCTCGACGACGGCAAGACCTGGACGACCGCCGACGGCACCGTCTATGCGCCCGAGCACACCGTACTGAAGGAGAACGAGCAGCTGCTCACGCCGGGCGACGTGGTGAAAATGGAGGTCAAGATCCGGCCCGCCTTCCACCGCCTCGAGCCCGGCCACGCGCTGCGGCTACGCATCAGCAGCGGTACGTTCCCCTCGACGATCCCCAATCCGGCGGATCTGGGCCGGCTGCTGGGCACCTCGCAGCAGATCCAGAAGAACGCGGTGTATCCGTCGGCGCTGGTGGTTCCACTCGGACCGGCGGACTCGTTCACGCACTGAACCGGACGGTGGAGCGCTTCCAGCTCGGCGAGGGGCCCGCGCCCACGGTCGTCGCGCTGCGCGCCGCTACAGGTGCATCCAGTTCGGCCACACCCGTGACCACGGCTGCTTCGGGCCCGAGCACTTCCAGATGGTGACGTCCTGGGTATTGCCCTTGAAGCCCAGCCGGGTGTCCACCTTGCCGACGGGTTCGACGTGGTCGAACTGGCTGCGCAGCACCGCCTCGGAGCCGCCGACGGCCAGCACCGCGGTGGCATCGTCGGGCGGGGCGCCGAAGTAGCCGAAGCCGCGACCGGGGCTGTACAGCGGCGGTAGCCGGTCGCGGCCGAGCTCGTCGAGCGCGCTCGCCTGCCAGTAGGTGTCGGTGATGATGACCGCGTGCGCGCGCTCGACCGGGGTGAGCGCCCGGTAGGCCCGGGTCACCTCGTCGGTGAGCTCGTGCCACCCGAAGGAGCCGTACACGCCGATACTGATGGCGGCCTCGGCGTCGTCACGGGGCGGCTGCACCTGATCGGCGGGCCGCCACGGGGTCGAGTAGAGCGTGAAAACCGTTGCGCCCAGCGCCAATACGGCCACACAGCCGGTGAGCGCCCGGCGCCACATCGAGCCGATCCGCTCGGCCGTGCCGACCACGCCGACCGCACCCGCCGCGATCAGCACCGCGTACATGCCCGCCGCGTAGTAGATCCGCCCGCCGGTGACCAGGAACGCCGCGTACAACAGCAGCGGGGTGACACCCAGAAACCGGAAGGGCCGCAGCACATCCCAGCGCAGCAGCACCCACAGTCCCCACAACAGCAGCAAGGCGCCCAGATATCCCGCCAGGCTCACCGACATCGGCACGAACAGCAGCCGCCCGCCCAGGATCCCCTGCTCGGATCCGATCACCCCGCCCATTTTCAGCTGCGGCCAGGAGTGCCGGGCCTGCCAGATCAGTTCGGGCACCGTGGCCGCCACCACGATCGCCCCGCCCACCCACAGCAGCGGCCGCCGCACCAGCTCGCGCGGCCCGCACAGCAGGCTGCTCGCCGCGACCGCGATCCAGAAGAACGGGATCAGCCACTTCACCTGCATATCCAGCGCGGTGACCAGGGCGGCGGCCAGCAGCAGCCGGTCGTCGCGGGTCCGCACCCAGCGCACCACCAGCGAGGTGATGATCACCCACAGCGCGGTGTCGACGGCATTGGTGGTGAGCATGGTCCCCTGCAACAGCAGGAACGGCGAGCCGGCGTACCCCACCGCGGCGAGCAGCTGCGCCCACCGGCCGCCGTCGAATTCCCGCGCGAGCATGGCACAGAGCACGATCGCGGTCACCGTCAATGCGACCGACGGCAGCCGCAGCACGAAGAACGATCCGGGCGTGAGGCTGTCCATCAGCCACGCCAGCAGCGGCAGCACCGGCCCCTGATCGGCGTACCCGAACCCCGGCCGTCGGCCCGCGGCCAGGAAGTACAGCTCGTCCCCGAAATACCCGTACCGGCTCGCCGACAACAGCAGCACCACTGCCGCCGGCACCGCGACCGCCGCGACGGTCCACCACGCCATGGGCGGGCGTTCCTCGGCCTTGGCGTGCCGTCCGGCACCGAGCGGCCGAGCTGGGCGATTCATCACATCGGTCAACGCGCACTCCTCGCCGGCGGGTCATGCTGCGAACACTCCGGAATCTACAGCTTATTTCCAGCAAATTCCGGACACGGCGACACGAGATCTATACTCGATGCCGGTGTGACTGCCGCACAACGCGTTTCAGCGAAGGAGGACGGCATGACCGACCAAACCCCCGAGACCAATCCCTACGGGACCCCGACCACCACCGGGCCGGAGTCGATCCGGTCCTATCAGAACCTGCTCAATGCCTTCATTCGCGGCCTGCTGCGGGTGCCGGTGCTGTCCGACCGGGTCGGTAAGCGACTGTGCGTGCTGCACGTGGTGGGCCGCAAATCGGGCAGGCACTACGACGTGCCCGTCGCCTACACCCGCCACGACGGCGACATCCTGGTCGGCACCGCCAAGCATCCGTGGGTCAGCAATATCCGCAAGGGCGTGCCCATCGAGGTGTCCTTCGGCGGGCCCAGGCACACCGCCGACGCCGAGGTGATCACCGATGCCGAATCGGTGGTGCGTCTGTCGGAGGCCATCGCCCGCGACAACGAGCAGTGGGCCAAGTTCAACGGCATGGGCGTCGACGCGGCGGGCAATCCCAACCTGGCCGATGCCTACCAGAGCTGGCAGCAGGGCTGTGTGATCATCCGGCTCACCGTGCGCTGATCCTCCGACTCACTGTGCACTGAGCCGCCCACCGGGCGTCAGTCGGCGCGCCGGGCCTGGACGTAGTCCTCGGCGTTCAGGCCCACCAGCACCTGACGCACCAGCGGCGGGGCCCACGAGGCGGAGGCGTCGTGGCCGACCACCGGATCGGTGAGGGTCACCGTGTGCCCGCGGGTCTCGAACTCGAAGGTCCCCGCCGCCCGAATGTTCTTCAGCCAGTCCACGTCCCGCCCATAGGTCAGGGCGATGCGATAGCCGCCGTCGCGCTCGAAGACCATGACCGGGGACCGGTAGACACGCCCGGACCGACGACCGCGGTGGATCACGATCCCGAAGAACGGCGCCACCCGGGCCCCGACCCCCAGTACCGGGTTGCTGACCCGCCGATTGATCCTCGCGAGTACCTGCGGCAGCGGCATGATCTCGTCCTCCCTGACGAAAACGGTTGCGCCCCTGAGGCTACGCCGGGAGTCGGGAGCCCGCGCGGCATCGCTACTGTGCACAGCAGGGCGCCGGGTCACGCGGCGCGGCAGGAAGGAGAGCCCGGTCCATGCCGGAGATGATCGCGGTGTACGACGCCGCCGGTCGTGAGATCGGCGCGCAGGAGCGCGCGGTGGTGTACGCCCGGGGCCTGTGGCACGCCAGTGCGGGCGTGCTGGTCCGCTCGGGCGACGGGTCGAAGGTATACGTGCACAAACGGACCGATACCAAGGCCGTTTTCGCCGGCATGCACGACTGCCTGGCGGGCGGGGTGCTGGATCCGGGCGAGGAACCGGCCGCGGCGGCGGTGCGGGAGCTGGGCGAGGAACTGGGCATAGAACTGGGCCCGCACGACGATCGGCCGCTGCCACTGGCGAGCGCGTCCTGGGACGGCGAGTGGGCGGGGCGGCCGATGCGCTGCCACCTGTTCGCCTACGAGCTGCGCTACGACGGGCCGATCCGGCATCAGCCGGAGGAGATCGCGGACGGCTGGTGGTGGTCCGACGAGGAGCTGCGGTCGCATCTGGAGAACCCGGCGTGGCCGTTCGTGCCCGACACCCGGGTGCTCATCCCGGACCTGCTGCGCTGAGCCCACGAACGCCGACGGCCCACCGAATCCCGCGCGATTCGATGGGCCGACGTGCTACTGCGGTTTCAGGCGGTCGGCGTGGTGCCGCCACTGCCGCTGAACAGACCCTGGATGGTCTTGATCAGAACCGAAGCCAGGAAATCCGAAGCGGATCCGGACACGGGGTACTCCTCATCTTTCAAATGACATGTCGGGCATGTGAATCATGCACGGTTCACATTCGAGGGGAAGCCATTTCCCGGGGAAACATTTTCCGAACCCGACGAGAGGTACACGGTAGAACGCGTTCCACCAGGGTTTATATCGGTTTGATAAAATTGTGACTTACGTCACATAATGGCCGGAACGCGCTACTTCCCGCCCTCGGCGAGGGTGACCGGCTGTGCGACGTAGGAACTCCCGGTGACATCGACGCCCTGGGACTTCAACTGGTCCAGGGCCTTGGTGACGTACTCGACGCTGTACGCGGCGGCGTCGGGATCCTTGGTGAGGACGGTCTTGCCCTCCTGGTTGCGGGTGGTCTTCGCGATCGAGACGGTGCGGTCCCACGCCGCCTGGTCGATCATCCCGATTCCGCTCGGAGACGGCCAGATCAGCTTGTTCACCTCGGTGATCTGCCACTGCTGATGACTCGCGCCCAGGGTCGACCCGGCGGCCACGGTCAGATCGCGGCACCTGTCCACATTGTCGCGGCAGAAGGCCCAGCCCTTCAGCGAGGCGGCGATGAACTTCACCGTCTGATCGGCGTACTTGGCGTCCTTCAGCTTGTCGGTGTTGGCCCAGATGGCGTCCTGGAGCATGGCCACACCCTGATCGTTCCAGTCGATGGTGGCGAAATCAGCTGCCGTGTACAGCTTTCCGGTAGCGGGGTTCTTCACCTCGAGCAGTTGCGCGTACTCGTTGTAGGACATGGCCTGGGCGGCGTCGATGTCGTGGGCGAGGAAGGCGTTCATGTCGAACTGCTGCTGGACCAGGGTGACGTCCTTGGCGGGGTCCAGACCCGCCTTGGTCATGCCGGCGAAGAGTTCGAATTCGTTGCCGTAGCCCCAGTTTCCGACCTTCTTGCCCTTCAGGTCGGCGGGGCCGTTGATGCCCGCGCTCTTGAACGACACCTGCTTGGTGCCGGAGCGCTGGAAGATCTGGGCGACATCGGTGATGCCCGCACCGGCCTCCCGGGAGGCCAGGGCCTTGGGCACCCAGGCGATCGCGTAGTCGGCCTGTCCCTGGGCCAGGACCGTCTGGGGCACGATATCGGTGCCGCCGTCGAGGATCTGGACGTCGAGGCCCTGCTCCTTGTAGTAGCCCTGGGCCTGCGCGGCCAGGTAGCCCGCGAACTGGCCCTGCTTGAACCATTGCAGTTGCAGCTTGACCTTGGTGAGCCCGTCGGCGGTGGTCGAGGAATTGTCGGTGGTGCTGCATCCGGACAGTGCCGCCACCGCCAGGGTGGCGGCGGCCAGCACGGCCCGGATGCGGAATCTGCGGGTGGCACTTCTCATTTCGATCTCCCAGGGATGGTGCGGGGTCTGCGGGTGAGCTGTTCGAGCAGCAGCACGGCGGCCAGGAACACCAGGCCGAGGATCATGGCGGCGACCACGTAGGCCCAGGCGCGCGGATAGGCGGTATTGGCCGCCGCGGAGGTGATGCGGCTGCCCAGACCGTGCTGGAGACCGCCGAAGTATTCGGCGATGATCGCCGCGATCACCGCACCGGGCGCCGCGATGCGCAGACCGGTGAACAGGTACGGCAGCGCGGCGGGCAGGCGCACGGTGCGGGTGATCTGCCAGCCGGTGGCGGCGTAGGCGGTCATGAGGTCTTCGTGCACCCGCGGGACCTGACGCAATCCCCGGGTGGTGCTGACGAAGACGGGGAAGAACACGACGATGGTGGCCACCAGCCGGCGCGGCAGGTCGGTGGTGGTGGAGTACATGGAGTTCAACAGCGGAGCCAGCGCCACGATGGGCACCGCCGCCGCGCCGGCCGCCAGCGCGCCGAGCACCCCGTCGACCACCCGGAAGCGCACGGCCACCGTGGCGGCGGCCATGCCGAGCACCGCACCGGCGAGCAGGCCGGCCAGTGCGTTCTTCCCGGTGGCCAGGGCGGCCTCCAGGATGGCGTGGTGATTGTCGGCGAAGGCCTGTCCGATGGCGCTGGGCGCGGGCAGCAGGAACGACGGGACGCCCGCCGCGACGGTCAGCACCTGCCACAGCACCAGCAGGGCGACGCCGAAAAGCACTGGCGGCAACCAGGATCGGAGCACGCGGGTCATCGCATGTCCCGTCCGGCGGCGCTTTTCGGCGTGCCTGCGCCGCCGTGCCCCTCATGCAGGGCGGCGCGGACCGCGGCCACAGCGGTGAAGAATTCCTCGCTGGACCGGACCTCGTCGTCGCTGTGGCGGTCCCGGCCGCCGGTGGCCAGCACCTCGGTGATGCGCCCGGGACGCGGGGTCATGACCACCACGCGGTCGGAGAGGAAGACCGCCTCCGGGATCGAGTGCGTGACGAAAACCACTGCGGCGCCGGTCTCTTCGGCGATGCGCAGCAGTTCGCCCTGCATGCGCTCGCGGGTCATCTCGTCGAGCGCGCCGAACGGCTCGTCCATGAGCAGCAGCGGTGGTTTGCGGGCCAGCGCGCGGGCGATGGCGACGCGCTGCTGCATGCCGCCGGACAGTTCGGCCGGGAAGCGCCGCGCGAATTCGGTCAGGCCGGTGATCTCGAGCAGTTCGGCACTGCGGGCGCGCCTTTCGGCCTTGCGCACCCCGTGCAGCTGCAACGGCAGTTCGATGTTCTCCTGCACGGTCCGCCAATCCAGCAGTCCGGCCTGCTGGAAGGCGATGCCGTACTCCTGATCGAGCCGGGCCTGCCTGGCGGTCTTCCCGTGCACCACAACGGTTCCCGAGCTCGGCTGCTCCAAATCGGCCACGATGCGCAGCAGCGTCGACTTGCCGCACCCGGACGGGCCGATCAGGGAGACGAATTCACCCGCCGCGACGCGCAGGCTCACGTCCTCGAGCGCGGTCACCGCGCCGGCGGCGAATATCTTGCCGACGCCACGCAACTCGACGGCGGATATGGCCGCGGCCATCGCCGGTTCCGGTGCGGCCGCGGATGTCTCGACGGTCACGGGGTACCTCCGAACGAACGAACGGGCAGAGCGATGGTCACCGGGCCGCTCCCGCGGTGTGGCCGGGCCGGGCATAGCGGCGCAGCAGCACCTCGGCGAGCGAGACCAATCCGGTGAGCACCACACCGAGCAGGGCCGCCGCGATCACCGCGGCGTACAACCGCGCCGCATTGCCGGTCGACTGCTGGGAGAAGACGATGATCTGGCGGCCGATCCCGCCCGCGGTGCCGGTCGAGATCTCGGCCACCACACAGCCGATCACCGCGGCGGCGGCGCCCAGCCGCAGGGCGGGCAGGAGGTGCGGCACCGCCGCGGGCAACCGCAGATGTATCAGGGTGGCCCACCATCCCGCCGCGCAGCTGTGCAGCAGCTCCACCGAAGCCCGTGCCGGAGACTGCAATCCGCGCAGCGTGCCGATGGCGACCGGGAAGAACACCAGGTAGGACGCGATCACCACGATGCTCATCCACGGCTGCCACGGCCGGCCCGCGATGACGATCTTGCCGCCCCACCCCGCCACCAGCGGGGCCAGCGCGATCAGCGGCACGGTCTGCGAGACGATCACATACGGCAGCAGGCCGCGCTCGACCCACGAGAACCGCTGCATGAGCACCGCCAGTGCGACACCGACCATCGTGCCCAGTACCAGCGCCAGCAGCGCGAGTTCGAGCGTGAAGCCCGCCGTGCGCAGCAGGGTCGCGCCGACGGTGGTCTTCCCGTCCCGTTCGCCCAGCACGGTCAGCACCGCCCAGGAATGCGGCAGCGCGCCGTCGGAGGTGCGGGGCAGGACGCGCTGGTTCCCGATGCTCACGCCATTGGCCGGAACCAGCGCCTTCACCAGCTCCCAGATCGCGATGAGCAGGGCGAAGGCCACGATCGGATACAGCAGCCGCCATCCGCGCCCGCGCCCTGCGAGGGCGGTGCGGGTGAACGAGAATTCCTGCGGCTCGGTACTGGTCGGGGACGGTGGGTCGGTGGTCGTCACGCTCACGATCCGGTCACCGTCGCCTCGATCGGATGTGCCAGGCGTGGCAGCACGGATTCGCCGTAGGCCTCGAGGGTGGAGGTCTTGGCGTCGTGTTGCAGGTAGACCGCGAACTGGTCGACGCCCAGGGCCTCGAGCTCGCGCAGCCGGGTCAGGTGCTCGTCCGGGGTGCCGAGAATGCAGAAGCGGTCCACGATCTCGTCGGGAACGAACTCGGCGTGCACGTTTCCCGCCCGGCCGTGCACGTTGTAGTCGTACCCGCGCCGCCCGGCGATGTAGTCGGTCAGCGCCTTGGGCACCTCGGAGTCGGAGCCGTACCGGGCGACGATGTCCGCGACGTGGTTGCCGACCATGCCGCCGAACCAACGGCATTGCTCGCGTGCGTGTTTCAGCGATCCGACGGTGCCGTCGGTGATGTAGGCGGGTGCTGCCACGCAGATGGTCACCTCCCCCGGGTCGCGGCCCGCGCGTTCGGCGGCGGCCCGGACGCGGGCGATGGTCCAGGCGGTGATGTCCGGGTCGGCGAGCTGGAGAATGAACCCGTCGGCCACCTCGCCGGTGAGATCCAGGGCGCGCGGACCGTATCCGGCGACCCACACCGGCAGCCGGGAGTCCTGCGCCCACGGGAAGCGGACGGTGGTGTCGCCGATGTGCGCGCTGCGGCCGTTGCCCAATTCCCTGATGACGTCGATGGATTCGCGCAGGGTCGCCAGGGTGGCGGGCCGCCCGCCCAGGGCGCGGACGGCCGAATCGCCGCGGCCGATACCGCAGATGGTGCGGTTGCCGAACATGTCGTTGAGGGTGGCGAAGATGGAGGCGGTGACGGTCCAGTCACGGGTGGACGGGTTGGTCACCATCGGGCCCACCACGACCTTGCGAGTCGCGGCGAGTATCTGGCTGTAGATGACGTAGGGCTCCTGCCACAGCAGGTGCGAATCGAAGGTCCACACGTGCGAGAACCCGTGTGTCTCCGCGATTCTCGCCAGTTCCACCACCCGTGACGCGGGCGGCGTGCACTGCAGCACCACACCGATGTCCATGCGGCACTCTCCCCTCGTAGCTCGGGTTAGTCAGATGAGGTTCTGGGACAGGCCGCGTTTGACGTACCGGCCGTGGCCGGCGCTGCCCAGGTACTGCCCCGCGTCGACGATCACCCGGCCGCGCGAGAGCACGGTGTCCACGTGCCCGTCGATCTCGAAGCCCTCGTAGGCCGAATGGTCCATGTTCATGTGGTGGGTCTTGCCCAGGCCGATGCTGGTGTGCCCGTGGGGGTCGTAGATCACCACGTCCGCGTCCGCGCCGGGGCTGATGACGCCCTTGCGCGGGTAGAGCCCGAACATGCGGGCCGGGGCGGTGCAGCACACCTCCACCCATTTCTCGAGGGAGATGCGGCCGTCCTCGACGCCCTGGAACATCAGGTCCATGCGGTGCTCGATGCCGCCGATCCCGTTGGGAATCTTGCTGAAATCGCCGAGGCCGAGCTCCTTCTGGTCCTTCATGCAGAAGGGGCAGTGGTCGGTGGCCACGGTGCTGACATCGCCGGTGCGGATGTAGCGCCACAGCTCGTCCTGATGACCTTCGGCGCGGGCGCGCAGCGGCGTCGAGCACACCCATTTCGCGCCCTCGAAACCCGGTGCGCCCAGGTTCTCCTCGAGCGAGAGATACAGGTACTGCGGGCACGTCTCGCCGAAGACGTTCTGGCCCCTGCCCCGTGCCTCCGCGATCTGTTCCAGGGCCTGCTTGGCGGAGACATGGACGACGTAGAGCGGGGCGCCCGTCAACTGCGCCAGCATGATCGCGCGGTGGGTGGCCTCCTCCTCCATCTGCCACGGCCGCGTGACGCCGTGGTAGTACGGCGCGGTCTCGCCCCGCGAAAGCGCCTGTTCCACCAGCACATCGATGGCGATCCCGTTCTCGGCGTGCATCATGAGCAGGGCGCCGAGATCGCCCGCGGTCTGCATGGCGCGCAGGATCTGGCCGTCGTCGGAGTAGAAGACGCCCGGGTAGGCCATGAACAGCTTGAAACTGGTGACGCCCTCGGACACCAATTCGCTCATGCCCTTGAGGGATTCGGCGTCCACCGAGCCGACGATCTGGTGGAACCCGTAGTCGACGGCGCAGTTTCCGGCCGCCTTCTCGTGCCACAGCGCCAGGCTGTCCTGGACCCGCTCGCCCGGCTTCTGCACCGCGAAGTCGACGATGGTGGTGGTGCCGCCCCACGCGGCGGCACGGGTGCCGGTCTCGAAGGTGTCCGACGCCTCGGTGCCGCCGAAGGGCAGCTGCATGTGGGTGTGGCCGTCGACGCCTCCGGGGATCACGTACTTGCCGGTGGCGTCGATGACGGTGTCGGCGGTGGCGGCCAGGTCGGCGCCGAGCACGGTGGATCCCGGCTGCACCACCGCGGCGATGGTCTCGCCGTCGATGAGGACGTCGAGGGGCTGGGATCCGGTGGCGGACACCACGATTCCGCCGTGGATGAAGGTCGTGCTCACGGCTCCACCAGCTTTCCGTAGGCATCCGGACGCCGGTCCCGATAGAAGGCCCAGCGGTCGCGCACCACAGTGATCAGGTCCATGTCCAGGTCGCGGACCACCAGCTCGGGGGCGGTGTCGGAGGCGACCTCACCCACGAACTGCCCCTCGGGGTCGACGAAGTAGCTGGTGCCGTAGAAGTCGTCGTCGCCGTACTCCTCGACGCCCACCCGGTTGATGGCCCCGATGAAGTACTCGTTGGCCACCGCCGAGGCGGGCTGCTCCAGCTTCCACAGGTAGCTCGACAGTCCGCGCGAGGTAGCCGAGGGATTGAACACGATCTCCGCTCCGGCCAGGCCCAGCGCCCGCCAGCCCTCGGGGAAGTGCCGGTCGTAGCAGATGTAGACCCCGATTCTGCCGACGGCGGTGTCGAAGACCGGCCAACCCAGATTGCCGGGGCGGAAGTAGAACTTCTCCCAGAACCCGTTGACCTGCGGAATGTGGTGTTTGCGGTACTTACCGAGGTAGGTCCCGTCGGCGTCCACGACCGCCGCCGTGTTGTACAGCAGTCCCGGCTGCTCCTGCTCGTAGACGGGCAGCACCATCACCAGGCCGAGCTCGCGGGCCAGCGCCGCGAACCGCTCCACGGTGGGGCCCGGCACCGATTCGGCGTAGTCGTAGAACTTGGTGTCCTGGACCTGGCAGAAGTACGGCCCGTAGAACAGCTCCTGGAAGCAGATCACCTTCGCCCCCGCCGCAGCAGCCTGCCGCGCGTAGTCCTCGTGCGCTTTGATCATTGACTCTTTGTCGCCGGTCCAGCTCGTCTGCACCAGCGCCGCTCGAACAATCGCCATAGTTTGTGATACTGCACCTGAAACGAATTCGCTTGTGTTACAAGATGAAGGAAACGATTTCGTGACCGTAAAACCTCCGGCGCACCCGTCGGAGCCACCCCCGTCCCCCTCGCACACTGAGTCTGTGACCGCCGAATCCGCCGCCGACCTGGCCGCCGCCGCACACGACCGCACCGCGGCCGGGATCGCGGCCGGAATCGGCCAGCGGATCCGGTCCGGCGCGCTGGCACCCGGCACCCGGCTGCCCACCGTGCGCGAGGTGGCCCGGGAGCTGAAGGTCTCCCCCGTGACGGTCAATCAGGCGTGGCGGGCGCTGGCGGCCGCCGGAGCGATCGTGGCGCGCGGCCGGGCTGGCACCTTCGTCCAGGACGCGCCACACGCCCCGCGCGCGCCCGCCGCCGGACGCTATCAACGCCTCCACCCCCACTCCGACAGCGTCTTCCGCATCGACCTCTCACGCGGCACCCCCGATCCGGCGCTGCTGCCCGACCTCACCGCCGCATTGCGCGGTCTCGGCGACGACGGCCGCATCGACGACCTGTCGGCCACCTACCTCGGCGAGGCTGTGCTCCCCGAACTCGAGGCCGCCATTCGCGCGGACTGGCCGGCCCGCGCCGAACGGTTCACCATCCTCGACGGCGCGCTCGACGCGGTCGACCGCCTGCTCGCCGCCCACGTCCGGCTGGGTGACACGGTGGCGGTCGAGAACCCGTGCTTCCCGCCGTTTCTGGACCTGCTGGCCCGGCTCGGGGCACGTCCGGTTCCCATCGACCTCGACGAATCCGGCATGCGGCCGGATCGGCTGGCCGCCGCCCTGGCGGCCCGCTCCCCGCTCCTCGTGCTGCTCCAGCCGCGTGCTCAGAACCCCACCGGCGCCTCGCTGTCGGCCCGGCGGGTGCGCGAACTGGCCGACGTGCTGGCCGATGCCGCGGTCGTCGCGGGCGGCACGCCGGTCATCGTCGAGGACGACCACAGTTCGGGCATCACCCACGCACCCCTGCGCTCCCTCGCGGCCCGCCTGCCGACCCGCACCGTGCACATTCGCTCCTACTCCAAATCCCACGGCGCGGACCTGCGCCTGGCCGCCGTCGGCGGCCCCGCCGACCTGCTCGACCCGCTCCTCGAACGGCGCATGCTGGGACCCGGCTGGACCAGCCGGCTGCTCCAGCGGGTGCTGCTGCACATGCTCACCGACGACGCCGCCCGCACCACCGTCACCACGGCCCGCGCCATCTATCGCGCACGCGCCGACGCCCTGCGAAAGTCCCTGTCGCACCATGACATCCGCCTCCCCCGCGGCGACGGGATCAACCTCTGGTTCCCCGTCACGGACGAGAACGCCGCCATGATCTCCCTCGCCGCCGCCGGCATCAAAGCGGCCCCGGGCGGCCCGTTCGAGGTGACCGACCACCCCCACACCGACCACCTGCGCCTCACCGTCGCCGCCCTCGCCGACTCCGAAATCCCCGAGGTGGCACGGCATCTCGCCACCGCCGCGGTGGCCGTGCCGACCTACCGCCGGGTCCGGCGGGCCTGACGCCGTATCCACCCCAGCGGGCAATCACGGGTCATGCCTGCCCCGGCGCAGTAGGAACGACCGACCCCGTCCTATCGAGGAGACCCCATGGACCAGCCGGAAACCCGACTCGCCCTGCGCGAACTGACCGAGCGCTACGCCTCCCGCGCCGACCGCCGCCGCGATGCGGCGATCGCCGAACTCTTCACCGCGGACGGCACATTGGTCATCGAGTGGGGTGGCGAGCAGCCCACGACGACGGTGCGCGGCCGCGCCCGGATCGAGGCGGCCATGCGGCCCCTCGACCGCTACCGCATCACCCGGCACGTGATCGCCAACCAGCTGCTGGACTTCTCCGGTGACGAGGTGCGGGGCGAAACCTATTGCACCGCTTCGCATGTCTACGACGATGCCGACGGCTCCCGGGTCTTCGTCATGCACATCCGCTACGACGACACCTTCGCCCGCGACGGCGGCGCGTGGCGGTTCCGGCAGCGCCGGCTCATCGTCGACTGGACCGAGGATCGGCGGCTGCGCCGCACTCGGTGATCACCGTCTGCGGCGTGTGATTGCCCCCACCAAGACCATGCCGTCCGTTACAGTCGCCCGGCACGAACCGATGCTCTCATCGATGCGCACTGTCAATCGACGTTCCATGGAGGGGTACATGAACACGATCACCCGCAGCGTCACCGGCCTGGCCACCGCGGCCGCCCTCACCGGTGCCGCCCTCGTCCTCGGGACCGGCCCCGCGGCCGCCGACGACTGGCCGGTCCAGCAGGACCGCAGCCCCATCTACGTTTTCGAGACCCACGACTTCCTCACCCCCGGCGACCCCGACTTCTGGAACCCGCTGGTCAACCATGCCCGCCTCACCTCGCCGTACGGCACCTCGACCCGCATCGTCTGCTCCGGCTTCCACGGCGTCACCACCAACTGTGTCCAGGCCGACGCCGACGGCAACCCGCACGCACTGAAGCGGCTGCCGTTCAACTTCCCGAACGTGAGCGGCTCCGGCGCCCCGGGTGGCGGTGTCTCGCACTGGGTCTACCCCGGCTTCATCCCCGGGATCAGCTGACCCGCACCGCCTCCACGCGTGCGAAGGGGCTCGCATCCGAAAGGATGCGAGCCCCTTGGCTTTTCCGGCTTACAGGTACTGGCCGGTGTTCGACTCGGTGTCGATGGCGCGGCTGGCGCTGGCGTTCTTCCCCGTCACCAAGGTGCGGATGTAGACGATGCGCTCGCCCTTCTTACCCGAGATGCGGGCCCAGTCATCGGGATTCGTGGTGTTGGGCAGGTCCTCGTTCTCGGAGAACTCGTCCACGATCGAATCGTAGAGATGCTGGATACGCAGACCCGGATTGCCGGTTTCCAGGACGGACTTGATGGCGTACTTCTTGGCCCGGTCAACGATGTTCTGGATCATGGCGCCGGAGTTGAAGTCCTTGAAGTACAGGACCTCCTTGTCACCGTTGGCGTAGGTGACCTCCAGGAAGCGGTTGTCCTCGGACTCGGCGTACATGCGGTCCACCACGCGTTCGATGGTGGCCTGCACGCACTTGCCGCGATCGCCGTCGAACTCCTGCAGATCCTCGCTGTGCAGCGGCAGCGTCTCCGTCAGGTACTTGGAGAAGATGTCCTGCGCGGCTTCGGCATCCGGGCGCTCGATCTTGATCTTCACGTCCAGGCGGCCGGGCCGCAGGATCGCGGGATCGATCATGTCCTCACGGTTGGAGGCGCCGATCACGATCACGTTCTCCAGGCCCTCGACGCCGTCGATCTCCGAGAGCAGCTGCGGCACAACGGTGGTCTCCACATCGGAGGAGACACCCGAACCGCGGGTGCGGAAGATCGAATCCATCTCGTCGAAGAACACGATCACCGGGGTGCCCTCGGACGCCTTCTCGCGGGCCCGCTGGAAGATGATCCGGATGTGGCGCTCGGTCTCACCCACGAACTTGTTGAGCAGCTCGGGGCCCTTGATGTTCAGGAAGAACGACTTGGCTTCCTTGGCATCCTCACCGCGCGCCTCGGCGATCTTCTTGGCGAGCGAGTTGGCAACGGCCTTGGCGATCAACGTCTTACCGCAACCGGGCGGACCGTAGAGCAGCACGCCCTTGGGCGGGCGCAGCGCGTACTCGCGGAACAGATCCTTGTGCAGGAACGGCAATTCGACCGCGTCGCGGATCTGCTCGATCTGGCGCGAGAGACCGCCGATGTCCTCGTAGCCGACATCCGGCACCTCTTCGAGCACCAGGTCCTCGACCTCGGCCTTGGGGATCCGCTCGAAGGCGAATCCGGCCTTGGTGTCGACCAGCAGCGAATCACCCGGCCGCAGTTTGCGAATCGGACGATCCGGATCCTCGAGGTCGTCCACGTCGACCAGGGCGGACAGCGGCCCGGACAACCAGACCACCCGCTCCTCGTCGGCATGCCCGACGACCAGCGCGCGGCGCCCGTCGTCGAGAACCTCACGCAGCGTGCCGATCTCACCGATGGAGTCGAAACCGCCCGCCTCGACCACGGTCAGCGCCTCGTTGAGACGCACGGTCTGCCCGTAGTGGAGGGTGGTGGTGTCGATATTCGGCGAACACGTCAGCCGCATCTTGCGCCCGGAAGTGAACACATCGACCGTCTGATCGTCGTACACGCCGATGAGGACGCCGTAGCCCGAGGGTGGCTGGCCGAGGCGGTCCACTTCCTCACGGAGAGCGACCAGTTGCTGGCGCGCTTCCTTCAAGGTGTCCATCAGTTTGGTATTGCGAATCGTCAGCGAATCGACGCGCGCTTCCAATTCCCGTGTGCGATCCGGCGTGTCGGCGAGTTGCCTCCGGAGTGCAGCGGCCTCGGCACGTACTGCCTCGAGTTCCCTCCAGGCGGCCGAATCCGAATGTTCGATGGGGCTCATGATGCTGCTCCTCCCAGTCCCGGTCTATCAACGCTACCGGGCTCTAACCGTTCCCGCTTTCCGACATGGTTTCGTCGTGATCACATCTAGGCTGCGGCCTGCAGGCCGGACGAGCATGTTAGCCTGCCCTAACCTGTTTCCGGCGAGTTAATCGCCGGCCCGAGCCGAAAGGCGCCGTTGATGCTCCTTCCCACCAGTCGTACTCCTGGTATGCGCAACGTCACGCGGACGCTTCGTGTTTCCGTGGCTACCGTCGCGGCCTTCGCGGCCGTTACGGCAACTGTGACCGGCTGCGGCTCCGACGACAAGGGTTCTTCGTCCTCGACCACCACCGTGTCGGCCACCGCCGCCGCGCCCGCGCCGACCGCGGACGCCCTGCAGGGCGTGCTCACGGCCTTCGCCGACCCGGCGAAGCCGGCTGCCGACAAGGCCAAACTAGTCGTCGACGGCGACAAACGTCTCGGAAATATCGACACAATGAACCAGGGACTGGCGCATTACCAGGTCGGGTTCACCGTCGGTGAGATCAAGCAGGACGGGACCAAGGCCGACGCGAAGGTGTCGGTGACCTCGCCGCACGGCACCATGCCGGACGTCCCGATGACCTTCCAGTACAGCGACGGCGCGTGGAAGCTCTCCGATGCCGGCGCCTGCACCATCCTCGGCATGGCCCGCGCGGCCTGCCAGTAACCACCACCCCCTCGAGTCCCGAAAGGCCCGTTCGTTCATGCTCGCTCGTTCCGTTCGCCTGTCCCTGGCCGTCGCCGCGGCCGCTGTCGCCCTCACCTCGGGTGCGGGCCTCGCCGGCGCCGACACCCCCGCGCCCTCCGCCGACGAGTTGCAGTCGACGCTGACCCGCTTCACCGACCCGGCCGTGCCCGCCGCCGACAAGGCGAACCTGATGGTCAACGGCGGTGCGCGCACCTCGAACATCGAGACCATGAACCGGGGCCTGGCCAACTACGGCAGCATCGGCTGGACGGTCTCGGGCGTGCAGGCCAACAGCGACACCGCCAATGCCTCGGTCGCCATCGTCTCCCCGCACGGCACCATGCCCGGCGTGCCCATGAGCTGGCAGCACACCGACGCGGGCTGGCAGCTGTCGGAGAACACCGGCTGCACCATCCTGGCCATGGGCAAGGCGCCCTGCTGACGCGGAGAAACCGCTTCGCGATCGGCTGAATACGACGAACGCGCCCCCGCCGTTCCGTGGCAGGGGCGCGTTCGTTTCGGGGCCGGTTCCGGCGTCGAGACATATCCTCCCGGCGCGCTAGCCCTTGGACGGGCGGCGCTGGGGCTTGGGGGCGGTGACGCCGTCGGCGAGGCGGCGGGCCTTGACCAGGAAGGCGGTGTGGCCCTGCATGCGGTGTTCGGGGCGCACCGCGAGGCCGACCACGTGCCAGGGGCGGACCATGGATTCCCAGGCGGTGGGCTCGGTCCAGCAGCCCTGGCGGCGCAGCGCCTCGACCACCTCGGAGAGCTGGGTCGTGGTGGCCACGTAGGCGAGGAAGACGCCACCGGGGATGAGGGCCTTGGAGACGGCCTCGAGCGCGTCCCACGGCTTGAGCATGTCGAGGACGACACGGTCGACCTGTTCGCCGGCGTAGTCCGCCACGTCACCGAGGGTGAGTTCCCAGTTGGCGGGGCGTTCGCCGAAGAAGCGCTCGACATTCTTGACCGCGTGCTCGGCGTGGTCGTCGCGGATCTCCCAGGAGATGACCTTGCCCTCGGGGCCGACCGCGCGCAGCAGCGAGCAGGTCAGCGCGCCCGAGCCGGCGCCGGCCTCCAGGACCTTCGCGCCGGGGAACATGTCGCCCTCGTGGACGATCTGGGCGGAGTCCTTGGGGTAGATGACCGCCGCGCCGCGCGGCATGGACAGCACGTAGTCGGTCAGCAGCGGGCGCAGGGCCAGGTAGGGGGTGCCCTTGGCGGAGTTCACCACGCAGCCCTCGTCGGCGCCGATGAGGTCGTCGTGGTTGATGTGGCCGGCGTGGGTGTGGAATTCCTTGCCCACCTCCAGGATCACCGTGAACTTGCGCCCCTTGGCGTCGGTCAGCTGTACCCGGTCACCGATCTGGAATGGGCCGGTCCGTCTGGCCGTCATGAATCTCCGTTCTGCGTGGTTGTGGTGAAGTCGTGCGTCGCCGCGAATGTGCTGCGCCGGATTCGTCCGCACCTTGTCGGTGCCTGCGTTTAGCCTGCCAGGTATGTCGGTTGACGTGATCAGTACCCCGGAGACAGAGCGGTTCGCTCCGCGTGGCCCCGCCCTTTCCCCCTCGCGCGCAATCGATTTCAAGCAGTGCCCGTTGAAATACCGGCTGCGGGTCATCGACCAGATTCCCGAACCGCCCTCGCGGGCGGCGGTGCGCGGCACGGTGGTGCACGCCGTGCTGGAGGCACTGTTCGGGCTGCCCGCCACCGAGCGGGATGCCGAGGCCGCGGCCGCTCTCGTCGAACCCGCGTGGACGGGGGTGCGCGAGTCTCGACCCGAGGTGGAGTCGCTGATTCCGGCCGACGAGCTGCCCGGGTTCCTGGCCGAGGTGCGCAAGCTGGTGGGCGTGTACTTCCGGCTGGAGGATCCGTCCGGCTTCGATCCGGAGTCGTGCGAGACCTTCATCGAGGCCGACCTCCCCGACGGCACGCCGTTGCGCGGCATCGTGGACCGCATCGACCGCTCGGCCGACGGGGAACTGCACGTCATCGACTACAAGACCGGCCGCGCCCCGGGCCTCACCTACGAGACCCGGGCCCTGTTCCAGCTGAAGTTCTATGCCCTGGTCCTGCTGCGCACCCAGGGCCGGGCCCCGGCGGAACTGCGGCTGATGTACCTCGCCGACGGTGTCACCCTCACCTACGCGCCGGACCCGGAGGAACTGCTGCGCTTCGAGCGGATCCTGTCGGCGCTGTGGGCCGCCATCGTGACCGCCGCCGAGACCGGGGAGTTCCCGCCCAGCCCGAGCTGGCTGTGCGAGTACTGCGATTTCAAGCGACTATGCCCCGAATTCGGCGGCACCCCACCGCCTTTCCCGTCCGGCGAGGACGAGCCGGAATCCGGCCCGTCCTGACCCGACCGGAATCAGAAGGCGCGGCAGGACCGGATGTCGGTGGCCAGGATCGCCTTGGCGCCCAGGTCCGCGAGCTGGTCCATGAGCTCGTTGCCGTTCTTGCGCGGCACCAGCGCGCGCACCGCGACCCAGTCGGGATCGGTGAGCGGCGACACGGTCGGCGACTCCAGCCCGGGAGTGATCTTGACCGCCTCCTCGAGCAGCGCCTTGGGGCAGTCGTAGTCCAGCATCAGGTACTGCTGGGCGAAGACCACGCCCTGGATGCGGGCGACGAGCTGATTGCGGGCCTTGTCCTGCTGGTCGGCGCCCTTGGCCTCGATGAGCACGCCCTCCGAGGAGCACAGCGACTCGCCGAAGGCGACCAGGTTGTGCTGGCGCAGGGTGCGGCCGGAGCCGACCACGTCGGCGATGGCGTCGGCGACGCCGAGCTGGATGGAGATCTCGACCGCGCCGTCGAGGCGGATGACCTCGGCCTCGATGCCGTGCCTGGCCAGGTCCGTCAGCACCAGGTTCGGGTAGGAGGTGGCGATGCGCTTGTCGTAGAGGTCCTCGACCTTCCATTCGCGCCCGGCCGGGGCGGCGTAGCGGAAGGTGGAGCGGCCGAAGCCGAGGGCGAGCCGTTCCTGCACGGGCGCACCGGAATCCAGGGCCAGGTCGCGGCCGGTGATGCCGAGGTCGAGTTCGCCGGAACCGACGTAGATGGCAATGTCCTTGGGCCGCAGGAAGTAGAACTCGACCTGGTTGACCGGGTCCAGCACGCTCAGCTCACGGGAGTCGGTGCGCTTGCGGTAGCCCGCCTCGGACAGGATGGCGAGGGCGGATTCGGAGAGTGCGCCCTTGTTGGGGACTGCGACGCGAAGCATGGGAGGTCCTTTCGGAACGGGGAGGGAAGACGTGTCGACAGGGGGCTGAGCGGAACGGTGCGCCGCACCCAGCCCTTGAATGGGCACAGCGTGCGGCGCACCGGCGCATCACAGATGTCGGTACACGTCCTCGAGCCGCAGCCCGCGGCCCACCATCAGCACCTGCACCCAGTAGAGCAGCTGCGAGATCTCCTCGGAGAGTTCCTCATCGCTCTGGTACTCGGCCGCGATCCAGACCTCGCCGGCTTCCTCGAGCACCTTCTTGCCCTGCGCATGCACGCCGGCGTCCAGGGCGGCGACGGTGCCCGACCCCTCGGGGCGGTTGGCGGCACGATCCTGCAGCTCGGCGAACAGGGCTTCGAAAGATTTCACGGGGAGTGATTCTTTCAGATGGGCGCACACTCCCCGCAATCGGTTATACGGTGAGCAGTTCGGCGAGTTCGGTGACCGCCCCGCGCAGCTGCTCGGCGAAGTCGTGCATCTGCTGGGCGACGTGCTTGGGCGTGGCCAGGTAGAGGTTCCAGCGGTCGGGCAGCAGCACGTAGGCGATGCCGATGCACTTGGGGCTGGTGGAGCCGAACCCGAAGTACTGGATGTTCACCGACGGCGCGGAGCTGGTGCTCAGGTAGTCGTCGCGGGTGATGGTCCAGCCGGGGCTGTCGTAGAAGGCCATCGGGGCCGTCGCGCCGAGCTGTTCGCCGCGGCGGCGCTGGATCCACTGCAGTTCCCACAGGTGCTGTTCGGGAGCCTCGCCGCGCTGGCATTCCTGGGCGCGGCGCACGTGTGCCTCGGCGGCGGTGCGCAGGGCCACCAGTTTGCGGTCCCGGTCCACGGCCGGATCCTCCATGGCGGCAACGAAATCCAGCATCTCCTGGGTGATCACGCGCATGGCCTCGGTGCGACCGTTGCGGAACTGGCGGGTGGCGATGGATTCGTAGGTGGCGCCGTTGAGCCCCTTGCTGCGGCGGTGCGCGAGCTGATAGCTCAGCTGCGCGAAGGCGTCCGGGGAGATGCCCAGCCGCTTGGCGCGGTTGGTGCCGAAGTCGAACGACACCGTGGTGGTGGCGTTCTCGGCGGCGTACTGCGCGAAAGACGCTGCGGCGGAGGCGATCTCGGTCTTGGATTCCGGGCCGAGGACGAACTCGACGGGTTCGATGGCGGGCAGGCCCTGTGCCTGCGCGCCCGACTGTTCGGCGTGGTCGCTCACCGGCGCCTCGAGCAGGGTGTCGACGAAGGACAGGATGGTGGTGCCGTCCAGGCCGCAGTGCTCGACGTTGATGCCGGCCTCGCCGTCGGCGAAGACGATGAACGACACCGACTTGTCGAACCAGCGGTTGCCGCTGTCGCCGTGCAGCAGCTGGTCGCAGGCGTGCAGGGTGTCGCGGGGCGCGAAGTCCTCGAGGCAGACGCAGAACAGCGCGGTCTCGATGGTGTCGAAGGCGGCGGCATTGGCGGGCCGCAGGGCCGCGTAGACCGGCGCCCAGTCTGCGCGGGCGAGGGTGGTGAGGTGCCCGGGCGAGGTGTTGGTGGCGGCGCGGCGCGCACCGGCCTTCATGACGGCGCGCAGGCCGTCGGCGAGGTCCTCGGGGGTGTAGGGGACGCCGCCGGGGCCGATGACGTCCATGCGGAACATGGTGCCGCGGTAGAAGACCACGATGTGGCGGGCGTCCGAGGGTCCGGGCCAGGCATCGCTGTAGGGCACCCGCACGGTGTCCTGGGGCGCGTCCGGTATGCGCGTCTCGGAGAACAGGAACTTGTTCTGCGCCATGTTGAGTCGCGTGCCGCGCTGGGTGGCGGGCGGGATCTCCTCCTTGTCCAGGCGCAGCTTGTAGCCGACGGTCGCGGCGACGAGGGCGGCGGCGCGCTCGCTCTGGTCGGCGCTGGTCGAGGAGGCGAGGGCGGTGTCGTCCCGGAACAGGAAGAAGAAGTTCGCATTCAACGCGATCCGGTCGCGGCGGCCCAGGTAGCGGGAGGGCCAGAACTCGTCGAGCCAGCTGCGCACGCCCGGGGTCTGGTCGAACCGCTGCAGATCGGCGTGCAGGGTGCGGGCGGTGCTGTCGGGGCGCAGCAGATCCTCGACGGCGGCCGCGGTGGCGGCGTACTCGTCGGAGGTCAGCAGGGGCGCGCACCAGTGCAGGAAGCGGGTGCAGCTCTCCTCCAGGGTGGGCAGCGGGACGCGGGGCAGCTGCTCGTCGAAGGCGAAGGTGCTGTCGCTCAAGGGGTGTCCTCGTGGGGTCGTCGGATAGGGGCAACCTGGCATTTGCACACGCGTGACCATCCCCCTGGCGGTCACAGCACCCATTCTTGTCATCGAAACCGTCCGAGCGCCAGGCTTTCGCCCGAAACCACACGGTCCGGACCGGATGTGGATTTACTGCGCCACAATAGTTTTCATGCGGGTTCCGGAGTCACCCAGGATCGCCGATCCCCTTCAGCGCCTGCGGCACCTCGTCGGCCTGCAGATAGCAGCCCGACTGCTCGAATCCGCCGATGGTGTGAGTCGTGTAGTCGCCGTAGCCGATGCGCAGGAAGTCGTCGCCGCTGAGGCCGTGCACGGTCCAGTCGAAGGCCACGCGGGCGCGGGCGACGACCGTGCGCAGCGCCATCAGGTGGTAGCTGCGTGCCACGAATTGGGCTGGGACACCACGCAATCCGATGCCGAGCGGGCGTGCCAGCGCGTCGCGGCCGCCGAGGTCGACCACCATGCCGAGATCCGGATGCCGGTAGGGTTCGGATCGTCCGCCACGCAGGGTCGCCAGCAGGTTCTTGCCCAGGTGCCGGCCCTGGCGCATGGCGTGCTGGGCGGTGGGCGCGCACACCTTGTCGACGCCGTCGGTCAAATCAGGCACCGCGGCGGCGTCACCCATGGCCCACACGCCATCCAGCCCGGGAACAGAGAGGTCGGCGTGCGCGATGATGCGTCCCTTGTCGGTTTCCGCGCCGAGGTGCCCGGCCAGCGGGCTCGGGGTGACGCCGGCGGTCCACAGCACGGTGCGGGAGGGGATGAATCGCCCATTGGTGAGTTTCACCCCGTTGGCCGTCACCTCCGCCGCCGACGCTCCGGAGATGAGTTCGATACCGCGTTCGGCCAGAATCCTTTTCGCCTCCGCGCCGAGCCGCGCGCCCAGCTCCGGCATGATGCGGTCGCCGTGGGTGACCAGGTGCCACCGCACCATGCCGCGTTCGGTCTCGGGGAAGAAGCGCTCGGCGGCGGCGTGGCAGACCTTGTTGAGGACCGCGGCGGTTTCGGTCCCGGCGTAGCCCGCGCCGATGGTGACGAAATTGAGCCGCTCCTGGTCCCCGTCCAGCCCACCGCGCAGGGCGGCCACGTCCAGCTGCCGCAGCACATGGTCGCGCAGGTACATGGCCTCCGAGAGCGTCTTCATGCCGAAGCCGTGTTCCTCGAGCCCGGGCACATCGAGGACACGGGTGATGGAGCCCGGGGCCAGGACGAGATGGTCGTACTCGAGGGCGGTTTCGCGGCCGGTGGATCGGCGCACCACGACCCGCCGGGTGTCGTGGTCCACCCCGACCGCCATGCCCGGCACCACCTCGGTGCGGCGCAGGATCCGGCGCAGGGACACCGAGATCGACCGAGGGTTGAGGGTGCCGGAGGCGACCTGTGGCAGCAGCGGGAGATACAGCAGTCCGGCGTCGGGCGAGACGAGCTGGACGAACGCCTCGTCGGGCCGTACTCGGCGTTCCAGATATCGGGCGCACTCGACGCCCGCGAAACCACCGCCGATAATTACGATCTTCGCTGGTGCCACCGATTCACCGTAACAATCGTGGGGAGTTTTCAGGTGAATCCGGGATGTGAATTCGATGTGGGACGCGATCAGTGTTCGGTCGCGACGCTGATTTTCGGCCGGGACAGATACAGCTGGGCGTAGAGCCACCCGTCGGATTCGGCGCCGGCGGGATCGATTCCGCTGTCCGCCAGGGTGTTCAGTACCCGCGCCTGCTCGTCCGCGGAGGCGAAGCGCCGCTGGCGGAACACGCCGGGTGCGCGTTCGGTGCGATAGCCGAGGGTCTCCAGATGGGCGGCGATGGGGTCGAAGGAGAACATGCGCAGCACGAAATGCGCCATCCAGGGCAGTTTTCCGCCGTGGGCGCGGGCCACCCGCAGCAGGGTGCGTTCGGAGACGTAGCCGACGCAGCCGGTGGAGATGACCAGGTCCGCGACGGCGAGGGTGCGACGCTGGGCCTCGGTGGGCTCGCCCGACTCCAGGTCGGCGTGCACGGCGTCCTGGAGGAAGCCGGCGGCGCCGGCGTAGTCGAGGGCGGGGCGGGAGGCGTCCATACCGATGAAGCGGACGCCGGGGAGCTGATCATGGGTGTGCAGCAGCTGCCGGTCGCGGTCGATGAGCGCGGCGGTGTCGTCCGCGTCGCGGCCGCGGTACCGTCCGGCCAGGTCGGTCATGGTGGTGTCCAGGCGCAGCAGGGCCGCGTTCACGCCGTAGGAGCAGCCGATATCGAGGACGGCGGGGGTGGCGATGCCGGTGGCCGACCGATACTCCGCGAGTAATCGCTGGAAATGCGGTTTGGCCAATTCCGGTATCTGGTAATCCAATTCGGCCATGCGCGCGTAATACTCGCGTGGATCGGGGCGGTCGTAGATGTGGTCGAACGAGGCTTTTCCGGTGGAGCTGTGTAACGAAACCGGCACGCGCTGTTCCCTCTCAGTCGAGCAGTCGATCGCCGCGGACCTCACCGACGGCCAGATGATCCGGCAGTACCCGCCCGAACAGCTGCCGGGTCCGCTCGGCGGTGCCGACCAGTCCCGGGGTGTCGCTGTAGGCGAAGATCGCCGAATGCCGTTGCACCGTCCCGCCTACGGGCGAGACCCGGTGCAACGAGAATCTCCCCTGGAACAGCTGCAGATCCCCCGGCCGCAACTCCAGCCGCCGGATGAACCGCTCCCCCTGCCCCGTCAGCACGGCCCGCACATCCGCGAGGTGCTCCGCCTCCCGCGACCGGATGTTCGGGCAGTACTCGAACACCCCACCGCAGTCCGGCTCCTGCGTGAGCATGCTGACGGTGAACTCGTTGGTATCGAAATGCCACGGATGCGACATTCCCGGCGCGACCACATTGAGGCACAACCCCGCCAGCGGATCGGTGTACTCGTGCAGCTCGGTCAGCCCGAAGCAGTCGGCCACGAACCGCTGGAACCGGCGATCGGTGTACAGCCGCTGGATCAGCGCGTCGGCGGGAATGAGATCCCTTGCCACGAACGCGTTCCCGCGGTGCAGCACGATCCGCCCCGGATGGTCCGGCGGGAGATCGGTATCGAGGGGAATGTTGTACGCGTTGACGTCCTCCACGGTGTAATACGCGTGCGGAGCCAATGCCACCCCCTCGCCGCGCAAGGTATCCAGCAGCTCGGGTCTGATGAACCCGCGCAGTACGCAGCATCCATCCGCGGCCAGCTCGGCCCGCGCGTCGCCCACCGCCGCCAGCCACGCCGCAGTCCCCGGCGAGTCCAGCGGATACTTCCCGACATCTACTCCCGGCACCGGCTCCCCGCCCGCCGCCGCATCGGCTTCCCACGAGTCTGCCCGACCCCCGACCGCAACCATGCGGCCTATTCTTGCTGCTGAACGCCCGACACGCCCGAGTTCCACTCCGATTGTGAATACTCACCATTCCTGCGCCCCAGCAGGTTTCATACGGTACAGGTCGTCCGCTTCATGGCAGCCGCCATCGGCCGTCGCGACTCTACGCCACCCGGATCAGCCGATATCCACCGCCCGGGCGAGTCCATCCCGCGCCAGGGCGAGGCGGACATCGGGCGGTTGATTCCGGTTGCGCTACAAGCGGATTCATGACGGTTGACAACGCTCCTGAACGGGGTACACCGGTAGTGAGAGGACCGGCGTGATGGGCAGTCAGGGATCGTGGGAGACCATCAACCGGGCGCTGAATCGGGTGTCCGGGCCGGGGCGGCGCGGCACCGAGTGGACTACCTACCTGTGTCCGGTGCACGAGGCGGATGGGCGGCGGCATCGGCCGTCGCTGGGGGTCGTGTACAACCTGCAGCGGCAGCGGACGGTTGTCCGGTGTTTCGCCGGGTGTTCGGATGAGGAGGTGCTGGAGCGGCTCGGGCTGCGGGTGCGGGACCTGTTCGACGCGCCGGTGGAGCGGCGGGGGTCGCCGACGCGGGAGACGGTGGAGACGGGGCTGGCCGATCGGGCCATTTTGGCTGCGGGACTGTCGCTTTCGGTGCACAAGCGTGACTTCGGTCCGCCGATCGGACGGTCACGGCGGGTGGCGGCATATATCTACCGGTGGCCGGATGGCAGTCCGGCGGGGTGTGTGTTCCGGGTTCGGACCCTGCATCGGCAGGGGTATGTGAAGAGCTTCTATCAGCAGCGCCGGACCGAAACCGGTTGGGAGTACGGCGGATTCGAGCGTCTTCCGTTCCGTTTGCCGGAGGTGATCGACGCCGTGGAGGACGGCCGCGACATCGTCGTCTGCGAGGGTGAGGCCGATGTTCTCACTGCCACGCGTGCCGGGTTGACCGCCACCTGCAATGCGGGCGGGGCGAACGGGTGGCATCGGGAGCATGCCGAATGGCTGCGCGGTGCGCATAGGGTGTGGGTGGTCGCCGATCGGGATGCGCCGGGGTATCGGCATGCGGCGAAAGTTGCCGAGTCACTGGTCGATTGCGTGGATGAGCTGCGGGTGATGCAGGCTCGGGACGGGAAGGATCTCACCGATCACTGCAATGCGGGGCATCAGGTGTCGGAACTGGATCCGGTGCCCGTGCTGGACGAGCACTATCGCGGGCGGTGAGCACGGTCGCGGGCGGTCGCTCGGCCGGCGGTGGCGACGGCACGCTGGTAGCGGTCGATCAGGGTGCGCAGGGCGGCGACCAGATCGGGGGAATCGACGATGTCGAAGTCGGCGTCCAGCAGACCCAGGTAGAGGGCGAGCATTTCCGGGTGGTCGGAGCCGGGTTCGAAGGCGCAGCGGTTGTCACCGAGTTCCTCGATGTCGATGGGGATCGGGATGCGGGCGCGGACATGAGCGGCGGGGGCGTGCACGATCACGCGGGCGCGGAAATGCCACGTCGCCGAGCCGATTCCGCGTTCGACGTAGGACGCGATCTCGGGGTCGGGTGGCAGGGGGCGCGGGGTGAACCGCGGTCCGGCCGGTGGGCGCGGGTCCATGCGGTCGACGCGGAAGGTGCGCCAGTCAACGCGGTCGAGATCCCAGGCCAGCAGGTACCAGCGCTGGCGGTGGTTGACGACACGGTACGGCTCGACCACACGCCGGGAGGATGCGCCCGAGTGGGTCCGATAGTCGAACCGCAGGCGTTCGTGGTCGCGGCACGCGGCGGCGATGGCGGTCAGCGCGTCGGCGCTGACCCGGGGCCCGCGCATCGGAACCGGCAATGCGTTGTGGAAGGCACTGACCCGATGCCGCAGCCGTGACGGCAGGATCTGCTGCAGCTTGGTGAGCGCGCGCAGCGATGTCTCCTCGATGCCGAGAACCGAACCGCTTGCGGCGGTGCGTAATCCGACGGCCACCGCGACGGCCTCGTCATCGTCGAGCAGCAGCGGCGGCAGCGCGCCACCGGTCCCGAGCCGGTATCCCCCGTCCACGCCGGGCCGCGCTTCCACCGGATAGCCGAGTTCGCGCAGCCGATCCATGTCCTTGCGGATCGTGCGCGGGGTGACCTCGAGCCGTGTGGCGAGTTCGGCCCCGGTCCAGTCGCGCCGGGATTGCAGCAGCGACAGCAGCCGCAGCAGGCGGGCGGAGGTTTCCAACATTTCTCGATGGTATCCGCGAATTGCGGAACGAACTGTTCCTCAATAGTCCATACCGTGGTGTCGAGCCGAAGATGAAGAGCCTCCGGCGAGGTTCTCCCTAGTGAACGGAACAGCCTGATGAGCACCGAGATTCGCCCCTTCACCCTCGACGTTCCCCAGTCCGACCTGGACTATCTGCACGACCGCCTGGACCGCGCCCGCTGGGCCGCCCAGCTGCCCGGCACCGGCTGGGAGCGCGGCATCCCCGAAACCGCCCTGCACGAGCTGGCCGACTATTGGCGCACCGAATTCGATTGGCGCGCACAGGAAGCCAAGCTCAATGCCTTCCCCCAGTTCACCACCGAGATCGACGGCCAGCACATCCACTTCCTGCATGTCCGCTCCGAGCGCCCCGATGCCCGGCCGCTGCTGATCACCCACGGATTCCCCAGCTCGATCGCCGAGTTCATGGGCCTGATCGGCCTGCTCACCGACCCGGCCGAGGGCCCGGCCTTCCATGTGATCGCCCCGTCCCTGCCCGGCTACACCCTGTCCACGCCGCTGAGCGCCGTCGGCTGGACCATGGCCCGCGCCGCCCGCGCGTGGATCGAGCTCATGGCCCGCCTGGGTTACGACCGCTACGGCGTGCACGGCGGCGATGTCGGCAGCGGCGTCTCGGGCCTGGTCGCGGCCCTGGACCCCGAGCACGTCACCGGCGTCCATGTGGTCACCGACCCGCTCACCGCCGCCAATGTCGCCACCTTCCTGCCCGGTTTGGCCGACGGCCTCGACCCCAACGACCCGATCGACAAGGTCATTCTGGATCGGATGGACGCCTTCCGCCGCGAGGGTTCCGGCTACCTGGCCATCCAGAATTCCCGCCCCCAGACCATCGGCTACGGCCTGGTCGACTCCCCCCTGCTCCAATTGGCCTGGATCGCCGAGAAATTCGATGCGTGGACCGACCTCCCCATCGACCGCGACCAACTGCTCACCACCGTCAGCCTCTACTGGTTCACCGGCTCCGGCGCGTCGGCCGCCCACACCCTCTACGAGCAGTCCCACTCCACCGAATGGGGCACTCCCCCGTCGGTCCCCCAGGGCTTCGCCATCTTCGGCGCGGACGAGACCGTCCGCCGCGTCGTCCCCGCCCCCGCCGACGCCCACTGGACCGAATTCGAACGCGGCCTGCACTTCCCGGCCATGGAGGCCCCCGCCAACCTGGCCCGCGACCTCCAGACCTTCTTCGGCCCCCTGCGCTGACCCCGGAAAACGTGAACCGGCCCGGCGATACCGCCGGGCCGGTCTCCTCACTCGGACGCCATCCGCCGATCCAGCTCCGCCACAAGCCGTTTCGCCGCCACCACCCGATAGGCGTCCTCGACGATCTCCCCGATCTCGTCCCACTCCACGGCTGTATCCAGATACACGCCGAGCCACCCGCGATGCCCCACATACGGCGGCCGGAAGAACCGCTCCGGCTCGGCGGCCACCAACTCCTCCTGCACCCCCGCCGGTGCCGCACACCAGAATCCGACCCGCTCGTCATGATGATGGTCCGCGAACATCACGAACATCTTCTTCCCGCCCGCGAACCAGCACGGCTCCCCGTGACTGACCCGCTCGGCCACCTCGGGCAGCCCGGTGCACACACCCCGCAGCAACTCCAGGACGCTCTCCATACCCGCAGGCTAGGCGACGAATAGCCCGCAGCCTTGGACGAATGGGAACCCCGGCGGGGTCATGGTGTTCGGAGTCAGCCGATTCCGGCGGGGACGAGATCGCCGAGGTCGGTCATGGTCAACCCGACCAGGCTCTCCCGGAAGGTTCGGCCCGGGGCGTCCGGGACCGCGACCTCGCACGGCACCACCAGGAGCGCGCAGCCGGCGGCCTGGGCGGCGATCGAGCCGGTGGGCGAATCCTCGATGGCGACCGCGTTTTCCGGCGCGACGCCGAGAAGTTCGGCGGCTCGGAGGTAGACGTCCGGGGCGGGCTTGCCGTGGGGCACCTCGTCGGCGCAGACGGTGGCGCCGAAGAACTCGCGGCCGATGGTGTTCAGGCCGTACTCCGTCAGCGACCGCTTGGTGTTGGTGACCAGGGCCATCGGAATGCCTGCGGCCTGCACCATTTCCAGCGCTTCACGCGCGCCGGGACGCCAGGGCACCGGGCCGTGGAACAGTTCGGTGACCCGTCGCTCCATCCAGTCCGAGGCCGTGGCGACCGCCTCGGGGGTGTGCTCGATACCCAAGCCCTCGAACAGAATCCGGAAGGCGTTCGGGCCGGACGCACCGATCAGCGCGTGCCGGACCGTGTCGGTCAGCGCCCGCCCGTACTCGCCTGCCAGTTCGCGCAATGCCATGTCCCAGAGCTTTTCCGAGTCCAGCAGCGTTCCGTCCATGTCCCACAACACCGCGTCCAACCGCGCCACCGACTCGCACTCCTTCCACACCACCTGAACCAAAAACCGGCTCCGCCGCGGGGCGGAGCCGGTTCAGCCTATCGGGGACCGATCACAGACCCGAGGCCGCGATCATCAGGTGCCCGGTCGAGGAGTCGACCTGGATCCACCGGTTCTCGGTGGACACCTGCCCGTTCTTGAGCACGTAGGTCAGCGCCACCACCGCCCGGTTGTCGCCGTTGGGCGTGATCGCGCCCACGCTCACCGACGAGATGCCGCCCCAGAACTGCGCGTACGCGTTGTAGCCGCCCGTGGAGGACTGGTAGCCGGGCGACAGCATCGACCACGCACCGCCCACATTGCCGGGGAGCATGCCGTAGTAGCCCTGGATGAACGAGGTCACCGAGGTCGCCGGCGGCGGGCCGAACGGTGTCGTCGAGGACGGCGGCACGGTGGTCGTGCTCGGCCGGGCCGAGGAGGTGGGCGCCACCGACGAAGTCGGCGCGGGCGTGGTGGTCGGGGCGTGGGTGGCCGCACCCGCCTCGCCGGTGTGCGTGGGCTGCGTGCCGCCGTCGGCCTGGCCCATATTGTCCGGGGAGGTCGCCGGAATCGGCGAGGCCCCCGCGCCGACCGAGCCGCCGTTGCTCGCCAGCGGCTGGTTGCCGCCACCGCTGTTGTGACTGAACGACACGGCGATCACGACGGCCACCACGAGCGCGGCCACCACGCCGGCCGCCGCCAGCACCAGCCGCCGCGGATTCCGGTCCGCGCCACCGGTTTTCGCTCCCCCGGTCGCGCCCGGCGGCGGCGGGCCCGGCACCGTCCCGCGCGGCGGCGACGCATGCGCGGCCATATCAACATGCACGGTGGCGTCGGTGGCATTGCTGGGCGCGCCGCTGCGCGAGGTCGACATCACCGTCGTAGCGGCCGAACCGTCCACGGCGGCAGCGGCACTCATCGCGGGCAGCACCTTGGTCTGCTGGATCGGCACGGCCGGGGCCCGCCCCTCCGCCACCGCCTGCAGCCGTTCCGCGGCCTGCACCATGGTCGGCCGGTCCGCGCCCTCGGCCGCGAGCAGGTCCATCAGCACCGGCGCGAGCGCCGCGGCATGGGTCGGCGGCGGCACCTGGGCGCGCGCCACCGAATGCAGCACCGCCAGGGGGTTGTCGCCCTCACCGAAGGGCGGCTTCCCCTCGACCGCCGCGTAAAGCGTTGAGCCCAGGGCGAACACGTCGGAGGTGGGCTCCGGGTTCTCGCCCCGCGCCACCTCCGGCGACAGGTAGGCGGGCGTGCCCGCCAGGAACCCCGTGGAGGTGACAGTCACGTCCCCGGTGGCCCGCGAGATGCCGAAGTCGGTGATCTTCACCGTCCCGTCGTCGGCCACCAGGATATTGGCGGGCTTGACATCCCGGTGCACGATCCCGGCCTTGTGGGCCGCGGCCAGCGCCTCGGCCACCTTGGCCCCGATCCGCGCCACCTCGACCGGCTCGAGCTTGCCCTTCTCCCGCATGAGCGCCGCCAGGCTGACGGCATCCACGTATTCCATGACGAGCCAGGGCTGGCCGTCCTCCTCCGCCACGTCGAACACGGTGACGGCGTTGGGATGATGCAGTCGCGCCGCGATGCGCCCCTCACGCATCGCCCGCATCCTGGCCTCGACGGCCTGCGACCGGGTCAGCCCCGGTGTCAGCAGCAATTGCTTGACCGCGACCGTGCGCCGCAGCCGAACATCGGTCGCGCGCCACACGACCCCCATAGCACCGGTGCCGATCGGATCCGTTAGCCGGTACCGCCCCGCAATCAGCCGGTCTGCGCTCATGTGGTTGTGCCCCTCCTGCTGGCTTTCGCGCCGAGCACCCCTGCAACTCTGCGCGAAGCCCGGAAATCTGGTGAAAATCTTAAGCGTTGAAGTACTTGGCTTCCGGATGCAGCAGCACGAACGCATCCGTGGACTGCTCCGGATGCAGTTGCAACTCCTCCGACAGCATCACTCCGATCCGGCCGGCGTCCAGCAGCTCCACGAGTTTGGCCCGATCCTCGAGATCCGGGCAGGCACCATAGCCGAACGAGTACCGCGCGCCACGGTATCCGAGTTTGAAGTAATCCAACACATCGGCGGGATCCTCGTCGGCGACCGAATGTCCTTCCAGTGTGAGCTCTTCCCGAATCCGGCGGTGCCAAAACTCGGCTAGTGCCTCGGTCAGTTGCACGCCGATGCCGTGCACCTCGAGATAGTCGCGGTAATTGTCGCCCGCGAACAGCACATTGGCGAAGTCGGCAATCGGCTTACCCATGGTGACCAGCTGGAACGGCAGCACATCCACCTGACCGGTCTGCTTCGCGTACTCGCGTGAGCGAATGAAATCGGCGATGCAGAGGAACCGGTCGCGTTGCTGACGCGGGAATGTGAACCGGAAGCGTTCCGGCGCATCGGGATTCGGCTCGGTGAGAACAATCACATCGTCGCCCTCGGACACGGCCGGGAAATAGCCGTACACCACCGCGGCGTGCTGCAGCACGCCCTCGGCGGTCAGCCGATCCAGCCAGTACCGCAGACGCGGACGGCCTTCGGTCTCCACCAGCTCCTCGTACGAAGGTCCCTCGCCGCCGCGCTGGCCGCGCAGGCCCCACTGGCCCAGGAACAGCGCCCGCTCGTCGAGCAGGCTCGAGTACTCGTTGACCGACAGGCCCTTCACGATGCGCGAACCCCAGAACGGCGGCGTCGGCACCGGCAGCTCCGCGGCCACATCCGAGCGCTCGGGCACCTCGACCGGCACCTCGGCGGCCTTGCGCTGCTCGGCGATCCGCTTGGACCGCTCGTGGCGGGCCTTGCGCTCGGCGACCTTCTCGCGGGCGGCGAGCGCCTCCGGAGAATCCGGGTCGGCCGCGCCGCCGCGCTTGAAGGTCATGATCTCGTCCATGAGCCGCAGACCCTCGAAGGCGTCACGCGCGTAGTGCACCTCGCCGTCGTAGACCGCGGTGAGGTCGTTCTCCACGTACGCGCGGGTCAGCGCCGCGCCGCCCAGGAGCACCGGGAACTGTTCCGCGACACCGCGGCTGTTGAGCTCCTCGAGGTTCTCCTTCATGACCACGGTGGATTTCACCAGCAGCCCGGACATGCCGATGACATCGGCCTTCTTGTCCACGGCGGCATCCAGGATCGTCGAAATCGGTTGCTTGATACCGAGATTCACGACCTCGTAGCCATTGTTGGACAGAATGATGTCCACCAGGTTCTTGCCGATGTCGTGCACGTCGCCCTTGACGGTGGCCAGCACGATGCGGCCCTTGCCGGAATCGTCGGTGGCCTCCATGTGCGGTTCCAGGTAGGCGACCGCGGTCTTCATGGTCTCGGCGGACTGCAGCACGAACGGCAGCTGCATCTGCCCCGAACCGAACAGCTCGCCAACGGTTTTCATGCCCGCCAGCAGCGTCTCGTTGATGATCTGCAGTGGCGGCACCTCGGCCATCGCGGCATCCAGATCGGCGTCCATACCGGCCTTCTCGCCGTCCACGATGCGCCGCTCGAGCCGCTCGAACAGCGGCAGCGCCGCCAGTTCCTCGGCCCGCGACGCCTTCGACGAGGCCGCCGACACGCCCTCGAACAGCGCCATCAGCTTCTGCAGCGGGTCGTAGTCCTCGGTGCGCCGGTCGTAGACCAGATCCAGCGCCGTTTGCCGCTGCTCCTCCGGAATCCGTGCCATGGGCAGGATCTTCGAGGCGTGCACGATGGCCGAGTCCAGGCCCGCCTCGACGCATTCGTTCATGAACACCGAGTTGAGCACCTGCCGCGCGGCCGCGTTCAGGCCGAAGGAGATGTTCGAAAGACCCAGCGTGGTCTGCACATCCGGGTGCCGCTTCTTGAGTTCGCGGATGGCCTCGATGGTTTCGAGGCCGTCGCGTCGCGACTCCTCCTGGCCGGTGCCCAGGGTGAAGGTCAGCGTGTCGATGATGATGTCGGACTCGTCGAGCCCCCAGTTGCCGGTGATGTCGGCGATGAGGCGCTCGGCGATCTCCACCTTCTTCTCGGCGGTGCGCGCCTGGCCCTCCTCGTCGATGGTCAGCGCCACCACGGCCGCACCATGTTCGGCGACCAGCGCCATGGTCTGCTGGAACCGCGAATCCGGCCCCGCACCGTCCTCGTAGTTCACCGAGTTGATGGCGCAGCGCCCGCCCAGGTGCTCCAAACCGGCCTTCAGCACCGGGGTTTCGGTGGAGTCCAGCATGATCGGCAGGGTGGACGCGGTCGCCAGCCGGGAGGCCAGCTCGGTCATATCGGCGGCGCCGTCGCGGCCCACGTAGTCCACGCACAGGTCCAGCATGTGGGCGCCGTCGCGGGTCTGGTCCTTGGCGATGTCCAGGCACTTCTGCCAGTCGCCGGCCAGCATGGCGTCCCGGAAAGCCTTGGAGCCGTTGGCATTCGTGCGCTCACCGATCATCAGGACCGAGGCGTCCTGCTCGAACGGCACCGAGCTGTAGATCGACGACACGCTCGGCTCGTGCACCGGATCCCGCTTGGCCTGCTGGACCTCGCGCACCGCCTCGGCCACCTGCCGGATGTGCTCGGGCGTGGTGCCACAGCAGCCGCCGACCAGCGACAACCCGAACTCGGACACGAACTGGCTCAGTGCGACCGCCAGCTCCTCCGGCGTCAGCGGGTACTCCGCGCCGTTCGCACCCAGGATCGGCAGACCGGCGTTCGGCATGACCGACACCGGCAGCTGCGCGTGCTTGGACAGATGCCGCAGATGCTCGCTCATCTCGTCCGGACCGGTGGCGCAGTTCAGCCCGATCATGTCGATGCCGAGCTTCTCGAGTGCGGTCAGCGCCGCGCCGATCTCGGAGCCGACCAGCATGGTCCCGGTGGTCTCCATGGTCACGTGCGTGATGATCGGGATCCGGCGCCCGGCCTGGTCCATGGCCCGGTGACTGCCGGTGACCGCGGCCTTGACCTGCAGCAGGTCCTGGCAGGTCTCGATGAGGATGGCGTCGGCGCCGCCGTCGAGCATGCCGAGCGCGGCCTCGCTGTAGGCGTCGCGCAGGGCGGCGTAGGGCGCGTGGCCCAGGGTGGGCAGCTTGGTGCCCGGGCCCATGGAACCCAGCACGTACCGGGGAGTCCCGTCGGCGGACGGTCCCATCTCGTCGGCCACCTCGCGGGCGAGGCGGGTGCCGCGCTCGGACAGGTCGCGAATGCGGTCGGCGATGTCGTAATCGGCCAGGTTGGGCAGGTTGCACCCGAAGGTATTGGTCTCGACGGCATCGGCGCCGGCCTCGAAATAGGCCCGGTGGATGTGGCGCAGCACGTCGGGGCGGGTGTCGTTGAGGATTTCGTTGCATCCCTCGAGGCCGCGGAAATCGTCGAGAGTGAGATCCGCGGCCTGCAGCATCGTGCCCATCGCACCGTCCCCGATCACGACACGCCGTCTGAGCGTGTCCAAGAGGGTGGTGTCGAATTCGGCGCGGCTGCGTACAGACATGTACTCAAGAGTAGTGGGAGACGCCGACAATCCCTGCGCCGGTGTGCGGTGCTACCCCAACTCCTACATTGCGCGTCGCATGCACACTGCGTCTACGCACACCGTAGGCTGACCGGGTGAACGCCAGTGAATCCCCGGTGCCACCCGAATCGGACCTGCCTACGCTGCGGGATCCGGTGCTCGTGGCCGCCTTCGAAGGCTGGAACGATGCGGCCGATGCCGCCAGTGGCGCGGTCGAGCATCTGGAACTGATCTGGGACGCGCAGCCGCTGGCCGAGCTCGACTCCGAGGACTATTACGACTATCAGGTGAACCGGCCGACGGTCCGGCAGGTGGACGGGGTGACCCGCGAGATCCAGTGGCCCGCGGCCATGCTGTCGGTCTGCTCGCCCCCGGGCAGCGATCGGGACGTCGTGCTCCTGCGGGGCGTCGAGCCGAATATGCGCTGGCGCAGCTTCTGCAACGACATCCTCGAATTCGTCGAGCAGCTCGGGGTGTCCACGGTGGTGATCCTGGGCGCGCTGCTGGCCGACACCCCGCACACCCGGCCGGTTCCGGTCACCGGGACCGCTTACAACAAGGAAGCCGCGGAGCGCTTCAACCTGGAGCAGACCCGCTACGAGGGACCGACCGGTATTACCGGAGTGCTGCAGGACGCGTGCGTGCGCGCGGGCGTCCCGGCCATCTCCTTCTGGGCGGCGGTGCCGCACTACGTCTCCCAGCCGCCCAACCCCAAGGCCATCATCGCCCTGCTACACCGGGTCGAGGACGTCCTCGATGTCGAGGTGCCGCTCGGCGGTCTGCCCGAGCAGGCCGAGGAGTGGGAGGGCGCGGTCAACGAGATGACCGCCGGCGACGAGGAGATCGCCGAGTACGTGCGCTCGCTCGAGGAGCGCGGCGATGCCGAGGTCGACATCAACGACGCCATGGCCAAGATCGACGGTGACGCCATCGCGGCCGAGTTCGAGAAGTACCTGCGCCGCCGCGGACGGGGCGGCTTCGGTCTCTGACACGAGGCTTCCGACACCGAACCCATTGCCGCACCTGCGTTCACGCGCAGGTGCGGCGTTCGTTTCGACGGCTAGTGCTCTACGGCCCAGATCTTGACGGAGGCCTCGTGGGCCAGCTTCGCGATCAGAAGATCGCGCGGAATGGTCTGCCCCGCAAGGTGATCGAGCGACGGCACCACCACGTGGTGGGCATCGGCACGCTTGAGTTCGGCCGTCAGCTCCGCGAACGCGGTGCCGTCGCCGGGGGTCGATTCATGGAACGTGGCGGCGAAGCAGAGGCCGGCGGACTGAGCGAGCCCGCACATGGCGTTCTCCAGCTCTTCGCTGCGGCCGTCGGCCAGATCGTCACGCACGTACCCATAGATCAACGCTTCCACCCGAACCTCCGTTGGATTGGGGATCGCTGTCATGAATGTGCCCTGCTGAACAGTTTGGCGTAATCACGAATGCAATTGCAGATGTCAACCCACTGACATCGAGATGCCCTATCCGGGTCCATCCTTCGTTAACTGGTGAGATACTACAGAGCGTGTCCGCCGGTGACGATCGACCTGTCTGGGCCGTCCGAATGCGTGCCGAACGTGATACTCGGGGATGGTCTCAAGCCGATGCGATCCGTGCCATGCGGGGCAAATCGAGCCACAATCTGCCAACGGACAGCACACTTCTGCGCAACTGGCGGCGCTGGGAGTCCGGGGAATCGCGGCCGGACGATTTCTACGCTCCGATCATCGCGGCGGCTTTCGATACGGTGACGGCCGCCTTCTTTCCCAAAGCGCGGCCCAATCGGGACGACGAGATGCTCTCGGCCACGGGGATGGACACGCTGGAATTCATTGGGCGGCTACGTATGTCCGATGTGTCCGCCTCTACGCTCGACGCCATTCGCATCACCGCTGATCGGCTGTGTTCGGAGTATCCGTGCGCCGATCCGCACGAGTTGCATGCCGAGGGTACGGCGTGGCTGCGGCGCATCACTTCACTACTGGACGGTCGTTTGACTCTCGCGCAGCATCGGGAGGTCCTGGTGCTGGCCGGATGGGTTGCCCTGCTGGTCGGTTGCGCCGATTACGATCTCGGCTGGCGCACCGCCGCCGAGGCGACCCGCCGGGCCGCGCTCTCCCTCGGCCAGGAGGCCGAGCACGCCGAAATCATCGGCTGGGGAGCCGAAATGGCCGCCTGGTTCGCACTCACGCAGGCCAACTACCGGGGCGCCATCGAGACCGCCGAGGCCGCGCACACCACCACCGACCACCTGGGCGTCGGCGTCCAGCTGGCCGCACAGCGCGCCAAGGCGTGGGCACGGCTCGGTGACCGCCGCGAGGTGGAAAGGGCGCTCGCCCAGGGCCGTTCGATCCTGGACACCATCGAGCATCCGTCCAATCTGGACAATCACTTCGTGGTCGATCCGCAGAAGTTCGACTTCTACGCGATGGACTGCTGCCGGGTAGCCGGGGACGACCGGCTCGCGGAAAACTATGCCCGGCAGGTGATCTTGACCGCCACCCGCCCTGACGGCAGCATCCGCAAACCCATGCGGGTCGCCGAGGCGCACCTGACGCTGGCGGTGGTCGCCATCCGCGATCGCAATCTGGAGCTCGCCCTCGACGAGGGCGTGCGGGCCTTCGCCGGCAAGCGCCGCTCGCTGCCCTCGCTCATGTGGATCGCGGGTGAGACGGCGCGGGAGATGATCGAGCGCTTCCCCGGCGATCCGCGCACCCGGACCTATCTGGATCAGCTGCGCGCACTGGCCGCGGGCTGACACCTCCCTCGCAGCACGCCGAGACATCCCTCGCAGCACGCTGAGACACCCTCGGCGCGCGCCCACCGGTTACGCTCACGCGCATGGACTTCAGTCTGTGGACCTGCGCTGCCCGAGGGCATGAGACCTACGCTCCCACCGAGCCCGAGCTCGCGGCACGCCTCCACGTCGCCACCCCGGCGGGTGAATCCTGGCGCTGCCTGCGTTGCGGGGATTTCGTGCCGGGCGAGCCGCGCCGCACCGGTCCCGCCGACGACGCGCCCGAGGTGCCGCGCGGCCGGCTGCTGCGCGACCGCCTGATCATGCGGCTGCTGGCCGCCGAGCGCGTCATCCGCGGCATCGTGTTCATTCTGCTGGGCGCGGGTGTGCTGAAGCTGCGCGGCTCCCGCGAGCACTGGAAGTCCAACTGGAACAAGGATCTTCCGCTGATCCGGCAGCTGGCCGACCAGATCGGTTTCAACCCGGACCATTCCAAGATCATCCGGGGCATCGACAAGGCCTTCACGCTCTCGCCGAACGTGCTGATCTGGATCGCGGTCGGCCTGTTCGCCTATGCCGCCATCGAACTCATCGAGGCGGTGGGCCTGTGGCTGGTCAAGCGGTGGGGTGAATACTTCGCGGTCATCGCCACCTCCATCTTCCTGCCGCTGGAGATCTATGAGCTCACCGAGAAGGTCACCGTGCTGCGGGCCGGGGCGCTGCTGGTGAATGTCGCCGCGGTGATCTGGCTGCTGTGGAGCAAGCGGCTGTTCGGCCTCAACGGCGGGGCCGCCAAGTATCACGCGGAGCATCACTCCGAGAGCCTGATGACCGTCGAACGCGCCGCCGTCGCAGCGCAAGCCGAGCAGCGTACCGAGCGCATCGTCACCCAGCGCGCACCGTGACCGCGCGCGGCCCGGTCACTCGGGCACGCCGAGACCGACGCTGTAACCCCCACATCTATTCATGTGTGTCGCGGCGTGACGCCCCCGGTAACTCCCGTCACGCTGCGGCATTCCACCGCGCGGAGTACTACGGGGTGACGATGTTGAAGTTCGGGTCGGGCTTGTCCATGACGTCCTTCAACTGCTTCAGCTTGGCCGGGTCGCCGCTGACCTTGATCGTGCCGGCCTGGATCTCCTTCACGATGTCCTTGGTTCCGGTCATGGTGGCGATCAGCTCCAGCCGGGACAGGGTGAAGGTGGCGTCCGGGGCCGGACCCTTGAAGTCGGCGGGGATCACGTAGTGGATGAGCACGCCGTTGCGTAGCTCGGTGCGGTAGGTCCGGTTCTGGTCGGTAATGATCCAGTCGTTGACCAGGTGCAGGTCCCACGCCTTGGGGCCGTTGATCAGGAACGCCGCGGAGTCGAAGACCTGGTCCACGCTCAGGGCGCTGATCATGCCGGCGGAGTTGGCCTTGGTCGGGGTGCCGAAGGTGCCGTTGCGCAGCTCGTAGGCGCCGGAGAGGAAGAAATTGCGCCAGGTGGCGTTCTCCGAGCCGTAGCCGAGCTGCTCGAACGCGCTGGCCTGCAGCATCTTCGCCTTCTCATTGTCCGGGTCGGCGAAGATCAGGTAGTTGAGAACCTGGACGCACCAGCGGTAGTCGCCGTCGGAGTAGGCCTTGCGTGCCACCTTCAACGCCCCGCTCGCACCGCCCATGGCGTCCACGTGCCGCTTGCCGGAATCGACCGGCGGGTGCTCCCACAGGTGCGCCGGGTTGCCGTCGAACCAGCCCATGTAGCGCTGGTAGATGGCCTTCACATCGTGGCTGACCGATCCGTAGTAGCCGTGGTTGTACCACTTGCTCTCGATGGCCGGCGGCATCTGGATCATCTCGGCGATCTCGATGCCGGTGTAGCCCTGGTTCAGCATGCGCAGGGTCTGGTCGTGCAGGTAGGCGTAGGTATCCCGTTGCAGCGACAGCCATTCGGTGACCTTGTCCGCTTCCCACATGGGCCAGTGGTGCGAGGCGAAGGCGACGTCGTACTTGTCGGAGAACATGGTGATGGTCTCGGTCAGGTACTGCGACCACACGTGCGCGTCGCGAACCAGCGCGCCGCGCAGGGTGACCAGGTTGTGCAGGGTGTGGGTGGCGTTCTCCGCCATGCACATCGCACGGAAGTCGGGGAAGTAGAAGTTCATCTCCGACGGCGCCTCGGTGCCCGGGGTGATCTGGAAGACGACCTTGATCCCGTCGATGGTCTCTTCCTGGCCGGTGTGGGTGACGTCCCTGTTCGGCGGGATCAGGCTCACGGTGCCGACCGAGGTGGTCATGCCCAGGCCCGCGCCGACCTGGCCCTTCGCACCACGCGGCAGCGCCGCGCCGTACATGTAGGCCGAGCGGCGGGCCATGGCGGTGCCGGCGAAGACGTTCTCCTCGACCGCGTGCTCCACGAAGCCCTGCGGCGCGATCACCGGAATCCGGCCCGAGGCAGCGTCTTCCAGGCTGATGACACCCAGCGCGCCGCCGAAGTGGTCGACGTGGGAGTGGGTGTAGATCATGCCGGTCACCGGCTTCTGACCGCGGTGTGCGAAGTACAGGTCCATGCCGGCCTTGGCGGTCTCGGTCGAGATCAGCGGGTCGATGACGATGATGCCGGTTCTGCCCTCGATGATCGTCATGTTCGACAGGTCGAGACCGCGGATCTGGTAGATGCCGGGAACCACTTCGTAGAGGCCCTGTTTCACCACCAGCTGCGACTGCCGCCACAGCGAGGGGTGCACAGAGTTGGGGCAGGTGCCCTGGATGAATCCGTAGGAATCGTTGTCCCACACCACCTTTCCAGTGGCGTCCTGCACCACGTCCGGCTCGAGCTTGGCGATGAAGCCCTTGTCGGTGTCGGTGAAGTCCTGCTTGTCGGCGAAGGGCAATGCGGATTGCGCCCGATGCTGCTGGTCGACGATGTGGCCGCTCGGATCGACCGGATCCTTGCTGGTCCGCTCGGCGGCGGAACCGTTGTCGCCGTTGCTGTCACACCCCGCGACCGCGGCTCCGACACCGGCGGCCACCAGTGCGGCCGCGCCCACCCCGAACACCCCCCGCCGCGACACCGTGAAGCCGCCCGGCTTGCGGTCGTCGCCGTTGTTCGTGAGGTCCGCGTCGGTCATCAGCGCTCCTGTCTCCATGCGGTCGGTGTGCCGGACAGCAGGAGTAGCCGATCATTCGCTGTCGTTCTGCTGTCGCCGCCACAGTACATCACTATTGCAGTGTTGCTGCAATATGATGGCCGTGTGACACCACCCATGACCCCGCGAGCCCTCCGCCGGACCTGCGTGCACGCGCTGCGGCCAGATGTGATCGGATTCTCGTCATGAGCGAGGGCAAAGGCGACGGCCCACGGCGGCGGCGCAACCCGGAACAGACCCGCAGGGCGATCATCGAGGGCCTGCTGTCGGCGGTCCACGACGGTGAGTTCGACCCCACCACCCGCAGCATCGCCGAGCGCGCCGGGGTGTCGGAACGCAGTATCTTCGTGCACTTCCCGACCCGGACAGCGCTGATCACCGCGGCGGTGGATCAGCAGTCCGAGCAGGTCGAGGCGCTGCTGGCCGAGATCGACCCGGAACTGCCACTGGCCCAGCGCATCGAGGCGGTGGTGCGCCAGAGCGAGGCCATCTTCACGCTGCAGCGCGAGCCCCGGGTGCTCGGGCTCATCGAATCCCTACGCACCCCGGCGGTGGACACCCGGATGCGGTTGACCGACAAGCGGATTCGGGACGCGCTGACCCGCGCCTTCGCGCCGGAACTGGACTACGCCGAGGGCGAGCAGCTGCTCGATCTCGTCGACGCCACCGTGGGCTGGCCGTACCGCCACCATCTGATGGACCGGCGCGGTCTGTCCAAACGCGCCGCCTCCGAGGCGGTCGGCCGCGCGCTCACCGCCATGCTCACCCTCGAACGCTGAACCGGCCGAGCACCGTTGGCGACCGCCGTGCCGGCCACGGACCCCCGCCGCACCCGTCGCGGGTGACTCGGGGGTCCGGAATTCAGCAAACCTTCATGCGTTGCCGCTACGTTGCCGATGACGGCTGATGGCGGGCCGTCCGCTTCGGCGCAGGAGGACCGATGCGTACCGCGGGACAGCCCACAAAGCAGTGGGTCCGGCCGGTTTCGCGGCCGGACCCACTCGTGTCCGCTGCTACGGGGTCACGATGTCGAAGTCCGGGTCGGGCTGGTCGAAGAGGCCCACCAGTTTGGCGAAGGCCTGGACATCACCGTCGATCCTGAGCCGTCCGGCCTGCACGGCCGCCTGCAGGTCCTCGCCCGCGAGCAGCACGCCGATCAGGGTGGGCCGGGTCAGGGTGAAGGCGACGTCGGGGGCCGGCAGCTTGTCACCGTCGCGGCGATCCCAGTGCAACAGCACGCCGTTGCGCAGCTGCAGCCGGACGGTGCGGTTCGCGTCGGTGAAAACCCAGTCGCTGGTGGCCTTTTCGTGCCAGGCCTTGGGGCCGTCGAGCCGCAGCGCCATGCCGTCGAAAACCTGGTCCACGGTGAGCGCCGCCATCATGGACGGCGAGCTGGCCTTGGTCGGCGTACCGAACTTGCCGTTGCGGAGCTCGTAGGCGCCCGAGAGGAAGAAATTGCGCCACGGGCCGTTCTCCGCACCGAAGGCGAGCTGTTCGAAGGCGTCGGCCTGCAGCGCCTTGGCGGCCTGGTTGGACGGGTCGGCGAAGATCACGTAGTTGACCGCCTGCACGACCCACCGGTAGTCGCCCTCGTCGAAGGACTTGCGCGCCTTGCGCAGCACCTCGTCCGCGCCGCCCATGAACTCCACGTGCCGCTTGGCCCCCTCGACCGGCGGGTGCTCCCACAGGTGGGCCGGATTGCCGTCGAACCAGCCCATGTACCGCTGATAGATGGCCTTCACATTGTGGCTGACCGACCCGTAGTAGCCGTGTGCGGCCCACGAATCGAGCAGCGTCGGAGGCATTTCCATCATCTCGGCGATCTCGCTGCCCACGTAGCCCTGGTTGAGCCGGCGCAGGGTCTGGTCGTGCAGGTAGGCGTACAGGTCGCGCTGCAACTCCAGGTACTCGACCAGCCGCTCGGTGCCCCAGGTGGGCCAGTGGTGCGAGGCGAAGACGACGTCGCTCTCGCGGCCGAACAGGTTGATCGACTCGGTGAGGTAGGTGGACCACACGTGCGGGTCACGCACCAGCGCACCGCGCAGCGTCAGCAGGTTGTGCAGCGTGTGGGTCGCGTTCTCCGCCATGCAGAGTGCGCGGAAGCCCGGGAAGTGGAAGTTCATCTCCGACGGCGCCTCGGTGCCGGGGGTGATCTGGAAGACGATGCGCACGCCGTCGATCGTCTGCTCCTGCCCGGTGTGGGTGATGTCGAGGGTCGGAGCGATCAACGTGACGCCGCCTGTCGAGGTGGTCTGCCCCAGCCCCGCACCGACCTGGCCCTTCGGACCGCGCGGCAGCGCCGCGCCGTACATGTAGGCCGCGCGCCGGGCCATGGCGGTGCCCGCGTAGACGTTCTCGGCGACAGCGTGTTCGAGGAATCCGGCCGGCGCCACCACCGGCACCCGCCCGGACTCGGCGTCCTCCACGGTCATCACACCCATCGCACCGCCGAAATGATCGACGTGCGAATGGGTGTAGATCATGCCCGTCACCGGCTTCCGGCCGCGATGCGCGAAATACAGCTCCATGCCCGCCTTCGCTGTCTCGGCCGAGATCAACGGGTCGATGACGATGACACCGGTGTCGCCCTCGATGATCGTCATATTCGACAGATCCAGGCCGCGGATCTGGTAGATGCCCGGAACCACCTCGTACAGGCCCTGTTTCACCACCAGGCCCGACTGCCGCCACAGCGACGGGTGCACCGAGTTGGGGCAGGAGCCCTGCAGGAAGCTGTAGGAGTCGTCGTCCCAGACCACAGTCCCCTTGTCGTCCCTGACGATTCCGGGTTCCAGCTTGGCGATGAACCCGCGGTCGGCGTCCTGCTGGTCGGCGGTGTTGTCGAACGGAAGCTCTTTCAGGGCACGCTGGTTCTGCTCGATGATGAACTTGCTCGGTTCGGTGACCGCACTCACTGTCCGCCTCCTGTAACTGCCGGGATCTCCGACGTCGATGGGATCGAAAAGGCTTGCCGCTTACCGGGATCGGTGAGACCGATGACGAGCGCCACCCCGCACACCACCAGCACCGCGACCGTCGCGACGACGATGACCCGCTGCCCGTGCGCCCAGTGCCCGTGGTGCAGCGAGTTGTTACGCAGGAAGCTGAGCCCCACGACGAACATGAGTCCGACCGCCGCGAGGGCGGGCGCGATGGCCGCCGGATGCCAGCCGCTGGTCGCCGCATGATTGACGAACAGCACCCCGGTCCCCATCGCGGCGATCGCGGTGCGCCGCCAGGCCAGCGCGGTGCGCTCGGCGGGATAGGTGGGCGGCGCGGTCACGGCCACACCGTCGCGATCGCCGCGAAGACGGAGACGATCGCGATGCCGCCCGCGAGAATCGGGACGAGCATCGTGTTCCCCAGCGGCTCACCGCGCACCATCCGGTCCTGCACATCGCGCCAGTGCGTGTACGCGCCGGCGGCCAGCACGACCGCGAGCACGATGCAGCTGAGCGAGAGCAGCCGCCGCACCCCGGCGTGATGGAACGGCTGCACCAGCGTGTGCACCGCGACACCGGCGGCCAGCAGGCCGAGCGCGGTGCGGATCCACGCGAGAAAGGTTCGTTCGTTCGCCAGGGTGAACCGGTAGTCGAGCTCCGGGTGTTCCGTGTCGCCGCTGTCCTGGGGTTGGTTCTCCACTGTCACCACCTGTCCGGTGTCGCGATCGCGGTCCGACTACAGCAAATGATCAGTAAGGGCGATCATTCCACGAATCGGCGACGGGGTTCGATACCCGACACACCACGGGCACGACAACTGACGCATGCCCCGCAGTCTGACCTGCGCTGCTTGGCGTAGGCGATCGACCGGTCGATGCAGTATTGCGCCGCACCGAGGCTGGACGCGGCCTGCCGGAGCCGATTCTCGTTGAAGAAATGCTCGATTGGACCAGTCGTTCGAGCACATCTACCGGCATCACCGGCGTTATCGAATCACCGAGGGCAGCGAGGAGATTCAGATGCGGCGCGTGGCCGGCTACCTCTTCGGTTTCATGCAGCAGGCTGCGCCCAGGGGGCTGTGATTCACTTCAGGAGCCGTTGCTCGTTCGCGACTGCGACTGCCGCGGCGCGATTGTCGACGCCCAGCTTGTCGTAGATTCGCCCCAGGTGCGTCTTCACGGTCGCCTCACTGACATGCAGCGCCCGGGCGATTTCCCGATTCCCCAGCCCCCGCGACAGCTGGCCGAGAATATCCAGTTCCCGGGCCGTCAACGCGGGCTGCGGGTTTCGCATGCGGTTGAGCACCCGGTCCGCGATGGGCGGGGACAGTGCCGTACGCCCTTGCGCGGCCGCGTGGATCGCCGCGAACAGCTCCTCGGGGCGTTCGGCCTTGAGCAGGTAGCCCGTCGCGCCGGCGGCGATGGCGCGGGTGATGTCGGCGTCGGTGTCGTAGGTGGTGAGCACCAGCACGTGCGGGGTCGCACCACCGCCCGCGGTGATGCGGCGGGTGGCCTCGATGCCGTCCATGTCGCCGCCGAGCTGGAGATCCATGAGCACGACGTCCGGCTGGAGACGCTCGGCGAGCGCGACCACCTCCGGGCCGCTGCCCGCTTCGCCGACGACGTCGATGTCGGGTGTGCTGCCCAACAGGGCGCGCAGGCCGGCGCGGACGACCACGTGGTCGTCGCAGATCACCAGGCGGACAGGGGTTTCGGCTTCGGTCACGACCGCTCCAGGGGGACTTCGGCGGAGACGACGGTGCCGTCTCCGGGCGCCGATTCAACAGTGAGGGTGCCGCCCAGCTGGCGCAGGCGGGCACGCATGGCGGGCAGGCCGTGGCCGCGGTCGGCGGTGGTGGCGGTCTCGGCGGGGTCGAAACCCCGTCCGTCGTCGGCGATATCGAGGACGAGCCGGTCACCGAGGTCGGTCAGGGTGATGGTGACCGCGGTCGCGGCCGCATGCTCGCGCGCATTCGCCAACGCCCCCTGCGCGATTCGCAGGACCGCCGCCTCCACGCCCGCGGGCAGTCCCACCGGCGCGCCCTCCACGTGGATGCGCACGCTGAGCGAGTCGCCGCTCTCCCGTTCGGCCATCGCCTCCAACGCCGCGACCAGCGACCCGCCCGCGGCCAGATCCGTGGGCGCGAGGTCGTGCACGAAGCGCCGCGCCTCGGCGAGGTTGTATTCCGCGACGGCTGCCGCGCTGCGCACGTGCTCGCGGGCCTGGTCCGGTTCGCTGTCCCAGATCCGATCGGCCGCCTGCAGCAGCATGCGCTGGCTCGAAAGTCCTTGGGCCAGCGTGTCGTGGATCTCCATGGCCAGACGCTGCCGTTCGGCGAGGGTGCCTTCGCGGCGTTCGGTGGCGGCGAGTTCCCGTCGGGTGGCGCGCAGGTCGTCGATGAGTGCGGCCTGCCGTTCGGTCTGGCGGATCAGGCCGACGAACAGCGCGGTGCTGAGGGCGGCGACGGCGGGCGGGGCCAGCAGCAGGTTGGGGTCGGCCCAGCCGGCGAGTTTCAGCTGAGCGAAGACGACCAGCGCGGTCAGCCCGGCGACCAGCGCGAGAGCGACACGCAGCGGGAGGATCCGCAGGCCGGTGTAGAGCAGCGGCACCGCGCACCAGGCGAAACTCGGTGCGAGGACGACCAATACCGCCCACGCGGTCACCAGCAGCGCGAACAGCAGCACACGACGGGAGGCGCGCAGTTCGCTCAGCACATAGAGCACGGCCAGTCCGAGCGAGAGTCCGATCACCCACGGCATGCGCGCACTGTCGGGGTGGCGCAGCACGAACCGCAGCATCGACGCGGCCAGCAGGACGTAGAAAGCGCTGTGCACGATGGTGCCCAGCAGCCGGGTGTCGTCACGGGGCTGCGCGCTCACCTGGTCCGGAGACGGCATGCGGGCACCTCCTCGGCGGCAGCGACGTGGGCAAACACCCAGTGGCATGGACAAACACCCTCATTCTGCCGTGCCCCACCCGCCTCCGGGGTCATCCGATCGGTTGATACGGGGATCAGCCGGACCGCGCGCGAATTCCTGGCCGCTGCGTCGATGTGCCCGGCCGGCCTGGACAGCAAGCTGGAATGCGAACAGAGCGAACAGCTTTCACCCGAGAATCCGTGGAGGACATCATGACCACCCCGCAGCAGTCCAGCTCCAACCGCAAGCGCCTCGTCATCGGCGGCGCGGCCGCGGCGATCGTGGCCGCCGGGGTGATCGGCGTGGTGTCGGTGAACGCGCAGGATCCGGACCCGGGCAGCAAGGCCCCGGTGGCGGCCGATGTCGCCAATGGCAACCTGCAGCAGAGCACCCATCTGACCATCGCCGCCGCCACCAGGGCCGCGCAGGCCGCGCTGGATGCCGCGGTGAAGGAGAACCAGCACGTGACAGTCGCCGTGGTGGATCGCGACGGCAATACCGTCGTCACGTTGCGCGGCGACGGCGCCGGGCCGCAGTCCTACTCGTCCGCGCAGCAGAAGGCATTCACCGCGGTCTCCTGGAACGCGCCGACCTCGCAGCTGGCCAAGCGCCTCGACAGTGCGCCGCATCTGGCCGACATCCAGGGCACCCTGTTCCTCGCGGGCGGCGCCCCGGTGGCCGCCAAGGGTGGCGCGCCGATCGCGGGCATCGGGGTCGCGGGTGCGCCGAGCGGTGATCAGGACGAGAAGTTCGCGCAGGCGGGCGTGGCCGCGCTCGGTAACTGACCGCCGATCGCGGACCTGGAATCGGCCACCGGGGGGGCCGGACCGGGCGCGCCGACACTCGGCACGATTCCGAACCGGTCGGGAGGGAGTACTAACCTTCTCCCGGTGACCGAGTCCGCTGACGGATTGCTGCCCGACCCGAGGGGGGTCGGGTCCGAGGAGATTCCAAGCGCGGAGAGGCGGAGCGACGCCGACCGGCTGCGTCTGTTCTCTTTCGCCACCGCCGAGAAACGGGCCGATTACCTGTGGGTGTTGCGGGCCTTCGACACCGCCCGCGCCGCCTACGTGGTGCTGTTGCACGCCTCCGACGTCGCCGACTCGCTCGATCGTTGCCCGGGTGCGCCCGCGCTGACCGCCACCGAGGTGGGTCCGCTGCTGGAGCAGCTGCACCAGTGGGGTGTGCTGGAACGCAGTTACGACGGGACCCGGGCGGCGACGCTGGCCGAGTATCGGAACCGGCATTTCGTCTATCAGTTCTCACGGGCGGGTTATCAGGCATATCGGGCGGTTTCGGATGTGCTGGAGGCGCGGCTCGACGAAGCCGCGCTCTCGCGGCTGGTGCTGCCGGAGCTGCTGGCGGATCTGCACACCCTCGCCGAGGCCAACAAGAGCGCGGACGCGCCGCGCGTCTACCGGGTGCTGAACCGGCTGGACCGGGCGCTGTCGGATCTGGCCGAGCGAGCGGCGCACTTCTATCTCACGCTCGGCGATCTGGTGCGGACCACCGAGGCCACCCCCGAAGCCTTCCTCGCGCACAAGGACGCGCTGCTGGCGCACATGCGCGAATTCTCCATGGACCTGGCGCGTTTCGCACCGCGGCTGGCCGCTGCCATTCGCGAGGTGGAGCACACCGGGGTCGAGGATCTCGTCGAACGCGCGGCCCGCTGCGACGAGCGGGTGCTGCTGAATACCGCTGAGCGCCAAGCGGATTGGCGGGCACGCTGGCAGGGGCTGCGGGGCTGGTTCATCAGTGACGACGAGGGCGGGCTCACCGAATGCGAGCGGCTGCGCGAAGCGACCATGAGCGCCATCGCGGCCGTGCTCTCGCTGCTGCGACGAGTCACCGAGACCCGTAAGGGCGGAGTCAGCCGGGAATCGGCGCTGCGACACCTCGCCGGATGGTTCACCGCCGCCCCGACCGCCGAGGCCGCGCACGCGCTGTACGACGCCGTCTTCGGATTGGGCCGTCCCCGCCATCTGGCCATGCAGCACCCGGACGCCGATGTGATTCCGGCCATCCGATCCTGGTGGGACGCACCACCTTTGGAGATCGCCCGCACCCTCGCCGAGACCGGGCGGCCGCCGACACCGGGTGCGCCCGCCCGGCTGCAACGCAATGACGCGGGGATTCGCCGCCTGCGCCAGGTACAGCTCGATGCCCAGCGCGCCCGCGCCGAGGCCGCACGCTCACTGGCCGCCGCCGACCTCTACGACCGGGAGCTGGACGAGGGCGAGACCGAGGTGCTGCTCAAGCTGCTCGACGCCGCGTCCACCGCGTGGGTGCCGGTGAGCGGGCGGGTACCGGGCACCTCCGGTTCCGACAACGGCGTGACACTCACCGTGTCCGAGCACGAGGGGTCCACGCTCGTCCGTACGTCCAAGGGCGTGCTGCACCTCAACAACCGGCGACTCGAGGTTCGCGAGACCGCTGCCCTGCGTGGTCGCAAATCCCCTGCCGCGCAGTCGAATCGGCCGGATCCGTCGGTCACGCCCGCAGGCGGGGCCGTCGGCGGCGGGGAGGCGGGCTGATGCACGCGCGAAGTATCGATTCGCTCGCGCTGGACAGTTATCAACGTGCGGCGCGGGTGATTCTGGCCAATCACCTGGTCACCCGCACTTATCCGGATCGCATTGCGCTGCCGCTGCTGCGGCGGTGGGCGACGGAGCTCCGCGAGGATCTGGCCGAGCTGTTCGGGTATCGGCTGGAGGTCACCGAGACCACGGCACGGCTGTTCCCGGTGCTCGATCGCCTCGACGCCGGGCGGCCCGCGCGGACCACCGGTGACCGGCTGTTCGATCGCCGCCGCTACGCCTATCTCGCCTTGGCCCTGGCCGCGCTGGGCCGGGCCGGGGATCAGATCACGTTGTCGGAGTTGGCCGATCAGGTGGCCGCCTACACCGAGCGGGTGGAGGGCCTCGAGCTCGCGCCGGATCGGGCCGCGGATCGCGATGCGTTCGTGGATGCGGTCGGCTGGCTGGCGGCGCGCGGCGCGGTCACCCTCGCCGACGGCGACGCCGGGGGCTGGGCGAGCGACCCGGAGGCCGGTGAGGCGCTCTACGACATCGACCGATCGGTGGTCTTCGCGCTGTTCCGGCCGCCGCGGGCGCTACAGCATCTCCAGAGCGTCACCGGACTGCTCGGCGAGGAGGCGGGCGGAGCCGATACCCGTTCCCCCGCACTGGCGTTGGCGGCACGCGAGGTCCGGCGGGCCCTGGTCGAGCAGCCCGTGGTCTACGCCGCCGAGCTCGACGAGCCGCAGCGCTCGCTGCTGGGGCAGGAGAAGCTGGTCGCCGAGGTCGAGTACCTCACCGGGCTGCGGGCCGAGCGGCGCGCGGAAGGCGTTGCGCTGATCGACAGTTCGGGGCGGCTGTCGGATGTGCGGTTCCCGGGCACGGGCACGCTCGCGCAGGTGGCGCTGCTGCTGGCGGGTGAGATCGCGGATCTGGTGCTGGACATCGACAATCCGGTCGAACGCCGGCCGCGGCCGGACCGTCCGCTGCTGGATCTGGTGGAGCAGCTCGACACCGCCATTCCGTCGAATACCGTGTTCGCTCCGCTCGCGGATCCGATGGATGTCTTCGGGCCGCACGAGGATTCGGACGTGGAAGCGGCCGAGCCCGAGATCCCCGACTTCCCGTTCCTCGAGTCGTCCTGGATCCGCGACACCGTGCAGATGCTGACCGACCGGTACGGCAACACCTTCGCCGCCCAGTGGCAGGCCGATGTGCCGGGCCTGACCGCCGAGACGGTCTCGCTGCTGGAGCGGCTGCGGCTGGTGGAGTTGGTCGACGGCGGCCTGCTCATCCTGCCCGCGCTGGCCCGGTACCGCGGCGCGATCGTCACCGTCCGCACCCGCGCCGAGACCGAATTGTTCATCTCCCCCACACAACTCGGCGCGAACGCCGTGCCTGCGGACAGCTCGACAGCGCCCGCGGACAGCTCGACAGAGAAGGGATCCGGGAACTGATGGCCGACCACATTCACGGTGGAGTGCGCTTCGTCCCCACCCGGGCGGGCATCATCAACCTGTGGGACTACCGCGACCAGGAGTTCTGCTTCGCCGACGGGCGGCTGGTGCTGCGCGGGCCCAACGGCTCGGGCAAGACCAAGGCCCTCGAGGTGCTGTTCCCGTTCGTGCTGGACGGGCGGATCGAGCCGCGGCGGCTCAATCCGTTCGCGGGTGAAGAGCGCACCATGAAGTCGAACCTGCTGTACCGCAAGCAGGAATCGGCCTACTCGTACGTGTGGATGGAGTTCGCGCGCGGCGGCTGGACCGAGCCGGAGACGGTGACCATCGGCATCGGCATGCGCGCCACCCGCTCCAACGACAAGGTGACCCGCTGGTATTTCGTCGCCGACGGCCGGGTGGGCGTGGACTTCTCGCTGCTGGGCCCCGACGACCGGCCGCTGACCCGCAAGCAGCTGGCCGAGCAGATCGGCTCCGACGCCATCGTGGACCGCCCGGTCGAGTACCGGGCGGCCATCGACGCCCGCATGTTCGGGCTCGGGCAGCAGCGCTACGACCAGCTCATCAATCTGATCCTGACGCTGCGCCGCCCGCAGCTGGCCAAGAACCTGGACCCGCGCGGCCTCTCGCAGGCGCTCACCGATGGTCTGCGCCCGCTGGACGAGCAGCTGATCCTGGACGCCGCCCGCTCCTTCAGCGATATGGAAGAGGTCGGGCGCACCCTCGAGGGCCTGATCCAGGCCGACACCGCGACCCGTGATTTCGTCAACGTCTACCGCAAATACCTTGCCGTGCAGGCGAAGACGGACATCGACCAGGTGCGGGTGCGCCTGGACGCGGTCACCCACTCCAGCACCGCCCTGCACGCGGCCGCCGCACTGCGCAAGCGCCGCGACACCGAGCGCGCGGCCGCCGAGACCCGCGCCGAGGACGCCGACCGCGCCTACGAGCAGGCCCTCGCCGACCGTGAAACCCTCCAGCGTTCCAGCGCCTACGAGGGCAAGCAGCAGCTCGACGATCTCGCCGGCGCCGTCCGCCGGCTGGAAACCTCCGCCGCCGTGCACAGCGACAAAGCCCTCAAGTCCCGTCAGACCGTGGACCAGCGGCTCGAGGAATCCGAACGCGCGCAGGCCGCCGTCACCAACGCCGCCTCCGCACTGTCCCGCGGCGAGGACGAACTCCGCGCTGCCGCAGAGGAAGCCGGCATCGGCTGGTCGGCCCTGCCCGAATCGGCCCGCGCCGAGCACCTCACCACCACCGTCCGCTCCCACGCCGAGGAGCGCGACGCCGACGTCCGCGCCGTCCGCCGCGCCCTCACCCTGGTCGACCAGGCCGTCACCGAACGCACCCGGGCCGAACGCGCAGCACAGCGCGCGGTGGAGCTGCGCGAATCCGCCGCCGCCGAACTGGCCGAGGCCGAAGCCGGAGTGGCCCTGGCCCGGTCGAACACCGCTGTGTCCCTGCGCGACTGGTGGGACACCCACCGCGACGTCTACGCGCCGATTCGCACCGGACTGTTCGAGGCGCTGGACGACGCGCTCGGGCAGGTCGGCACCGAGCACGCCCCGCGCCCGGAAAGCAGGGGCAGGAAAGGCGCCGAGTCCGGCGGCGACTCGGCCGACGCCTCCGACGACAGCTCCGCTCCGGCCACCCCGGCCGAAGTGCTCGCCGAACGCACCGAGCCGCTGACCGAGGAGATCCGGGCGCGGCGGCAGGAGGCGCGGGCGCGGGCGGCCCAGGCGACCGCACGGGCGGGCGAACTGCGCGCCGAGCGGGAGCGGGTCGCGGCCGAACGCGACGACGCGCCACCGGCTTTCGCCGCACGCACCGATGCGCGACCCGATCGGGGCGGTGCGCCGCTGTGGCGATTGGTGCGTTTCGCCGACGGCGTCGGTGCGCACGAGGCAGCCGGCATCGAGGCTGCGCTACAGGCCGCCAACCTGCTCGACGCCTGGGTGTGCGCGGATGCCGAACTGCCGGACCATGCTTCGGACCAGTTCCTGACGCCGCTGCCGCAGCAGTTGCGCCCCACCGGCCGCACGCTCGCCGATGTGCTTGTCGCCGAGGATGATTCGGACACGCTGACCGTGCCGCGCCAGATCGTCTCCGGCATTCTGGCGTCCATCGCGCTGCACGAGGTCGCCGGGTCGGTCACGGCCGGCGGCGCGGATGGCAAGGGGCGCACTGTCACCGGGGCCGAGACACAGCCCGTCGACGCGGAGGGGCAGCTCACCATCGCCACCGACGGCCGGTTCCGGCAAGGGGTGCAGGTTGGCCGGCACGTCAAATCCGACGCCGAGTTCATCGGCACCACCGCCCGCGCCCGCCGGCGCGAGTTGCGGCTCGCTGAGCTGGCCGCTGCCATCGAAACGGCTGTGGGCGAGGCCGATACCGCCGAAGCCGACGAACAGGCCGCCACCGCGGAGCTGGGGCGGATTTCGGCGGCGGCCAAGGCGCTGCCGCGGACCACGGCGGTCACCGCCGCGCTGCGGAGCGTCGCCGAGGCAGCGGGCATGCTGCGCTCGCGCTCGGAGGCGGCGGGCCAGGCCGAGCGGGATCTGGATCAGGCCGTGGCGGAATACACCAACGCGGACAAGAAGGTTCGGGCCATCGCGGCCGATCATCGCGCGCCGCGCGATCCTGCCGAGTTGGATGCGCTGGCAGCAGCTGTCCGCCATTTCGAGAACGCCGGGACGGCGCTGCTGCGCTTGCGCGGTGATCATCAACGTGAGCACGAGCGGGCCCGGGAGGCCGGGGACCGGCTCGAGGAATCCAAGGACCTGGCCGAGGCATTCGTGGAGGAGGCCGAGGCCGCGCGCGCCGGGTACGAGGAGCAGCTGCGCAAACTGGAGACGCTGCGTGAGGCGCTCGGCGCGGGCGCCGCGGATATCGATCGCGAGCTGGACGCGGCCCGGGAGAAGATCGAGGCGGCGCGCGCGGAGCAGAAGGCCGCCCGCAAGGCCGCGGCCGAGGCCATCGAGGCGGTGGGCACCGCCGAGGGCGCGCATCGCGCCGCCCACGACACATTGGGCACCGCCCTCACCGAATTGCTCGCCGACGTCCGTCATCTGGCTCCGTACGCGCGCCCGGATCTGCTGAGCCTGCTGGGCGCCCCCGCCGACAGCCGCTGGCCCAGCAGCGATGCCGCATGGTCGACGCCGGAGCAGCTGCTGTACCGGATCGAGAACGGCGATCCGGAGCAGGAGCCCACGGTGCTGCCCGCCGAGGTGTCCGCCCTGTTCGAGAATCTCGCCGCCGCAACCGCTTCGGTGCGCGCCGGCGAGGCGGCCCGCAAGTCGACCCGCAGCGCGGTCACCACCGCCCTGCAGGAGTTCGACGCCGCGCTCACCGCCGCCCGCCAGGACTACCGCCTGCACTGGGATGCCGCCGACGGCCTCACCGTGGTGCAGGTGCACGACGACCACGGCCTGTCCGCGCTGGCCGATTTCGCCGAGCGCATCGGCGCGGCCCGCCGCGATCAGGAGCTGCTGCTCACCGACGCCGAGCGCCGCATCCTGGAGGACGCGCTACTGACCGGGCTGGCCCAGCAGATCCACGAACGCACCTGCGACGCCCGCGATCTCATCTCCCGCATGGGCGCGGAGATGAAGCAACGCCGCATGTCCTCCGGCAACACCATCGGCGTGCACTGGGTGCTGGCCGACAATCTCGCCGAGCCGGCTCGCGCGGTCTGCAAGCTCCTGGACCGCGACTCCGCCGAGCTCACCCCCGAGGACCTGTCCACCATCCGCGCCTATTTCGCCGCGGAGATCCGCACCGCGCGCGCCGCCTACCCGGAGCGCTCGTTCCCCGAGATCCTCGCGGCCACCCTCGATTACCGCACCTGGCGCGTCTTCTCCTTCACCATCGTCACCGCCGACGGCACCGAGGACCGCCTCACCGTCGCCCGGCACAGCGCCCTCTCCGGCGGCGAACAGTCGGTGTCCCTGCACCTTCCGCTCTTCGCCGCCGCCCACGTCATGCTCGATTCGGCCGACCCCCAGGCGCCCCGCCTGCTGGCCCTGGACGAGGCCTTCGCCGGTGTCGACGACAACGGCCGCAGCGAACTGCTCGGCCTGTCCGTCCAATTCGATCTCGACCTCTTCATGACCGGCTACGACCTCTGGATCACCTACCCCCACGTCCCCGCCTGTGCCCACTACGATCTGGCCCACTCCGCCGCCGAGAACACCGTCAGCGCAACCCTGCTGGTCTGGGACTCCGACGATCTCCTGGCCGAACACGACGGCACCGACCTCACCACCGCCCTCGGCTCCCCCAACCGCCGCCGCCTCCCCCACGGCCTGGAGGGCGCGATTCCGATGGACGAGGAACTCGAGACGATCAGCTGATCCCCGAGCCCCGCGCCGAATCTCCCACCGTCCGCCCGTCTTTCGATCCTTCGCCCACGCAGCTTCGCCCACGCGGGTTGCGGTTCCTGCGCGATGCCACCGGGTCCTATATGGTGGTGCCCGAACTTCGGTCGGCAACCCCTCTGGACAGCCGATCGGACGACGTCTTCGTACTGCCCTGACTCCCACTCAATTCCGCGTGTCGCAGCGCGGCGCGCCGTAAGGATTGGACCATCGGCAAATCAACAGTTTCGCGGTTGGGCGTGTATCGACTAGAAATGTTCTCCGTGCCTACCGGAATCACCTGTCAGCCATCGGGACTCCCTGGATGGGGGACCAATTGACGATCGAACATCCGCGCGAGGACGAGGTCACCCAGCTGGCGCAACGGGTCGAGAAGGCCCGGGGACGGCTGGCATACCAATACGATCCCGCTCTCACCGACGTGCTGTCGGAGACCGAGCTCGTCGCCGAGCGTGAGCTAGCCGAGCGCATCCGCGAGCAGGAGCGGTCGCAGCGCTGGAAACAGGCCGAGGCCGCGGCATCAGCGGCCGATCGGGCCCGACAGACCACCGTAGAGATTGAGAAGGCCGACATTCGCGACTTGCTGCTGGCGCGCAAGGCGATCGCCGCTCAGCGGCGGGAATCGAGCCCGCACGCCAAACTGGCGTCCCTGTACAAGCATCGGGCATGGAGTCAGCGCGCGCTGGCCGGCGTGGTCGCGGCCGGCATGCTCTGGTCCGCGGTCAACGTGCAGCACAACATCGCCCCGGGCGGGGCGAGCGATCCGCTGTACTGGTTCAGCTACCTGCTCGAAGGCATGATCAGCGTCTGCCTCGTGATCATCATGATCGGCACCAACAAGGTCGCCGAGTGGGGTGTGATCGACAGCCGCCGGCAGGTCGTGGTGGCCGAGATGGCGCTGCTGGGCCTGACCGTCATGCTCAACACCTACCCGTACCTGAAGAACGGCAGCTGGTATGAGGTGGCCGTGCACGCCATCGCACCGGTGATGATCGGTGTGGCGCTGCTGATCCACAATGCCGCGGCCGGTCGGTACGGTCTGGCCATCGTGCGTGCCACGGACCAGATCCGGGATCTGCCGGACCCGGGCGAACAAATCCGCCGCTCCATGCCCACCGTCGTCTCCTGGCCCGGCCGCCCTTCTCCCTCGGCGGTGCCGACTCCCACCCCGGCCCTTCCCGCGGCTCCCGCTGAGCCCGAGAAGACCGTCGATGCCGAAGCCCAGGTGGTCGAGCCGCGACCTGCCCGGGCCGAAAGCCAGTCGGACACCGCGAAACCCGCCGACAAGGAGCGCCGCTCCGCCACCGGCAAGAGCCGCAAGACCGAAGAAGAGGACGACCGTTCCCCGCTCGCCGATCTGGCCGATCCGGTCCCGCCGCTGAATGTCTATGACACCGGCCAGTTCCGGATCGCCGAGACCCTCGAGCAGGAACTCGCCGAACTGCAGGCCGCCCGCCGCCGCGCCCGCGCCGCGTCGCGCTCCCGCAACGGCAGCTCCCTCGACGACTGACACCCTTCGCGCCGAATCGGCCGCCGCTGCACCAGCTTCGGCCGATCCGCCCGCCAGCACCCCGGTGACCCGCAGCCAGCGGCACCGGGGTGGCGTCATTTTCCGGGTGGCGCAATCGGTCTCGCGGTGATCGTCGCGGCCGGGAGCGACCGGTCGGATCGCCGGGTCTGGTACCGAACCGAGTCAGTGAGCGCCCGGGCGGGCGGTATCGGCGGGCACCACTACGGCAGAGCGTGGCTGGGCCGGGGTGCCTGCGTGCTGGAGGTAGCCGAGCCAGCCGGTGCCGACGAAGACGGCCAGCAGTACCGCGGTGGGCAGTTCGAAAATCAGCCAGCCGGTAGCGAATACGACTTCTCGGGCAGGGTGGGCGGGGCGCTGGGTGACGCGAACGGGTGGGCGCTGGTGCTGGAGTGTGCCGTGATTCGTACGGTACTGCCTGCCCTGCCTGCCCACCATGCCTCCGTTGCTAGAGAAGTGCCGAACCCAGGATGCCGAACCCGCGGTACGCGCACAGCGGTGAACGAAGGGACATCGCGATATCCGATCGGGCCTGGGTAGGTCATCCAGGTGGGGCGGCGCGCACTCGCATCAGGCAGTATGCCGAACAGCACAGGAATTGTGGGCGTATTGACCGGACCTGCCGGTGCGTCAACCGGTGTGTCGCTGGTCAACTCGCCGAGGGTTCCGCGCACAGGCCGGAGAAATCACGCCGGACGACATGATTGCGATCGACAAAACTGCCCAGCGCGTGATCGGGGTGCATGCCCAGGTACTGGCTGCGGGTGCGCGTGCTCCAGCGCCGCGCCGCCTCGGACCGGGTCTTGCAGAAGTTCACCATGTAGCCGCCCTCGTAGACCCGCACCAGGGTGTACCCGCCCGGATACTCCTTGACCGCGCCCACCTCGAGGAATTCCACGCCGATCCCGGAATCGGGGCGGCTCAGCCGATTCCGGTGCGTGTGGCCGCTGTGGTGCAGGAACACCCCGGGCGCGGTGGCGTAGAGGGCATGCAGCGCGGCCGCGTTGAACCTATCCAGCACGAAGCCGGGCCCGCCCGGATTGCTCACCGCCGCATGCCTGGTCACCGGGTGGTGACCGAAGATCAGTGTCGGCCGGTCGGGTTCGCCGCGCAGCAGTTCGCGCAGGTGGGCCAGCTGCGCCGGGTCGAGGGTGCCGCCGGCGCCGCGCGCCCGGGTGGTGTCGAGGCCGATGAGCCGCAGGCCGCCCACGAAGTATTCGACGAGCTGGTCCCGGGCATGGAACACCTGACCCCAGTGGTCGGTCTCCTCCGGTGGCCGGACATCGTGATTTCCCCTGCACACGAAGTAATCCCGGCCCAGATGGCCCCACTCGTCCAGACTGTCGCGGACTCCGCGCGACTGCTCGGCCGTTCCCGAATCGGTCAGATCGCCCGCGACCACCAGATGGTCCGCCCCGCGATCCGGGAGGCGCAGATCCTCCAGCATGGCCTGCAGCATGAACTCCGGATACTCGTCGGTACTGTGCCGAAGACCTTCGAAGAATCCCGCGAACAGTCCACTGGCCGGTTCGCCGTAGTGCAGGTCGTTGGCCAGGGCGACGGTCCGCAGCAGCCGCCCCGGCGGTGGCGTCAAGGTGGTGAAAATGCCGGTGGATTCCGGTGTTCCGGACCGTCGCGTCACCAGCGTCCGGGCGGGCACCGCGCGCTGCCCGTCGGAGTACGCCTCGAATCGATAGGCGCGCCCCGGTTCCAGATCCCGGACCTCGGCGTAGTGGTACGCCGTTCGCATGCCCTCGAAGACCAGGACACGGGGCACACCGCGCCCGTCGGCGGGAGCGATGCGCAGCTCGGTGTCGGCGGGCGCGGGCCGCAGCCGCCCCGCCCGGTTCCGCGTCCGCGTCGTCCAGGTGATGACGACCGAATGATCCGTCACCGTCACGACTTCCAGATCCGAGGCCACCACGGCCTCGCGCTGCGCCCGCCGCGCCTGGGCGGCGAACACCGGGCGCGGCGTGCGCACGGCGACGGCCGCCGCCCCGCTCGCCGCATTGGCCAGCCACATGGTCCGAAGTCGCGGTTCCAGCATCACATCTCCGTCCGCCGTGGTCCCTCAGCCGCGACGGTACGGTCACCAGTTGAACCGCCAGGTGCCCGGACATGACCGATCAGCTTCCGGTTCCGGACATTCAGGTCATCTCCGGGCGGCCGGGCCTCAGAACGGCTTGGTCGGCAGGTACTTTCCGTCCAGCGTGATGACCGCGCGCTCGCCCCCCTCCGGATCGGCGACCTTCTTGACGTCGAGCTTGAAGTTGATGGCGGAGATGATGCCGTCCCCGAACTGCTCGTGCACCAGGGCCTTCAGCGTGGTGCCGTAGACCTGCAGCATCTCGTAGAAGCGGTAGATGGTCGGATCGGTCGGCACGCCACCGGGAATCGAGCCGCGCAGCGGGATGGTCTGCAGCAGCCGGGCGGCGTCGTCGTCGAGCTCGAGCAGTTCGGCCACCGCGAGCGCGGACTTCTCCGGCAGCGGGTGCTGGCCCAGCACCGCGGCGGTGACGAAGGCGACCGACAGGCCGGCCGCGTCGGCGATCTGCTGCCAGGTCAGGTCCTTGGCGATCTTGGCGGCGACGGCGGCATCGGCCAGCGCCTCACGGGCGGTCGGATCGAACTGTGCGTGCACCATGGCGGTGCCTCCTTTCGGGAGACCGTTTCGCGGACGCGAAATCGGGGGTCGGAATTCGGTGAGAACGGGGAATCAGGCGGCGAGAGTGCTGAACTCGCCCCCGGCACCGAGCGCCTCGACGCGGCCGGTGCCGATGTCGTACACCCAGCCGTGCAGGGTGAGGGTCCGCCGGGACAGCGCCCGGGCCACCGCGGGATGGGTGGCGAGGTTGGCCAGCTGTGCTACCACATTGTGGCGAACCAGCGCGGATACCGCTGCGGCACCGGTGATGTCGGGGTCGACCAGCGCCCGGGCGGCGTCGGCGTGCGCCAGCCAGCCCGCGACCGCGGGCAGCGTCGACAGGTCCTGCCCCTCGGACAGCGCGGTCATGGCGCCGCAGGCGGAGTGCCCGCACACCACGATGTCGGTGACGCCGAGGACACCCACCGCGTACTCGATGCTCGCCACCACACCGTCCGCCGCGCCCGGGGTGTGCGGCGGCACCAGATTGCCGGCGGTGCGGATGACGAAGAGTTCCCCGGCCTCGGCAGAGGTGATCAGTTCCGGCACCACGCGGGCATCGGAGCACCCGATGAACAGCGCGCCCGGCCGGTGGTCACCGGCGAGGCGGGCGAACAGCCCGGCCTTGGCGGGGAAGACATCGCGCTGAAACCGCCCGAGACCGGCTGCGAGGTTCGGCATGGGAACTCCTCTCCGAGGGTCGACGACCCATGTGGGCCGACCTGCTCCACCTTGCCTGAGCTGTAGCTATAGTGTCCAAGACTTGATATCGATCCTGCCGATTACTGCAATCTATAGCTGGCCGCGACATCCGAACTGCGTCGTCGCTGCCGTCCCCGCGAATTCCGGAGCGGACACCCGAGCCCAACCCTGAGCAGCCGATTCGCCTGCGACCCCATGGTCTGGGCCGCCGGGACGGGCCGATGGTGTCAGCAGCCTTTCACGGGTCCCTACCCATCCTCGGCCGATCGCCAGGGGAGCCGCCATGAATTCGCCGCCGCATGCGTCCCTCCTCGACCTGCCCTCCGGCCCAGGAACGGGACCGGCACAGGGCCCGCCTTCACCCGGCGGGCCACCCTCACGCTGCACGGAGTGCTGTCAGGTGGCGCATGGACGATGCTCTGCCCGCTGTCCCGCACCCGAGGCGGCCCGGGGCATCAGGGCGCCAGCACGACAGCATGGCACTCACCCACTTGATCGCCGATCATTAGCGCGTGTCGGGATCGTGCGCAATGATTCACCGGCACAACGCAATTGGTTGTCGCACAGTCGAAAACTGGTGGGAGGGCATCGGCCCCACCCCTCGGTGCCGACGCGCCTATGCCCCGTCGGACGAGGGGGTCAGCGGTCGCTGGCGTCGGGGAGGCGGGCCGGGCAGGGGCCGTCGGGGGTGGTGACGAGTTCGAAGTGCCACCATTCGTTGTCGTACATGCGGCACAGGCCCCAGCGGTTGCCGTTCACCTCCAGCCAGGCCGCGCCCTCACGCGGCCCGACGTCGATGGCATGGCCTGTGACATGGGTGGATTCGCTGGGCGGCAGCACCCAGCGGCGCGCGGCGTCGGGGCTGCCGTAGGTGCGAATTCCGTCCTCCCACAGGGCTTCCTGCTCGGCGGGGGTGCGGTAGCCGGAGACGATCCACAGCGGTACGCCCTGACCCTGCGCTTCGGCGAGCGCGAATTTGTAGGCCAGCGCCAGCCACGGGTCCAGGCCATCGGTTTCGCTCGCGACCGGGGTGGCGATCGGACCGCCGCGCACGGCGGGCGCCGGTGCGGCGTGCGCGAGAGGCAGTGCGCCGCAGAGCATTCCGGCCCCGGCGGCCAGCGCGAGGACCGCGTAGCGGCCGCCGCGACGCCGGGCGGAAGGCACCGGATCGGGGTGGTGCCGAGTTTCGATCCGGTGGGCCCTCCGCATTCGCATGCCTCCTCGCGTCAGACGCGTTCCTTGGACCGCTCGCGCACACGCAGGGCGATCGGCTTCGAGGTCTCGGCGAAGAAGTCGTTGCCCTTGTCGTCGACGACGATGAAGGCGGGGAAGTCCTCGACCTCGATCTTCCACACGGCTTCCATGCCGAGCTCAGGGTATTCGAGGACCTCCACGGACTTGATGCAGTCCAGCGCGAGTCGCGCGGCGGGACCGCCGATCGACCCGAGGTAGAAGCCGCCGTGCTCCTTGCACGCCTTGGTGACCTGCGCGGAGCGGTTGCCCTTGGCCAGCATGACGTGCGAGCCGCCCGCCGCCTGGAACTGGTCGACGTAGGAGTCCATGCGACCGGCGGTGGTGGGTCCGAAGGAACCCGAGGCGTAGCCGTCGGGCGTCTTGGCGGGACCGGCGTAGTAGACGGCCATGTCGCGCATGTACTGCGGCATCGGCTCGCCCGCGTCGAGGCGCTCCTTGATCTTGGCGTGCGCGATGTCGCGCGCCACCACCAGCGGGCCGGTCAGCGAGAGCCGGGTCTTCACCGGGTACTTCGACAGCTCGTTACGGATCTCCGACATCGGCCGGTTCAGGTCGATCTCGACGACGTCGCCGCCGAGGATGGCGTCGGTCTGCTCCGGAAGGTACTGCGCCGGTTCACGTTCGAGCTGCTCGAGGAACACGCCCTCGGGGGTGATCTTGGCCAGCGCCTGGCGGTCGGCCGAGCAGGACACCGCGATGGCGACCGGGCAGGAGGCGCCGTGGCGCGGCAGGCGGATGACGCGCACGTCGTGGCAGAAGTACTTGCCGCCGAACTGCGCACCGATTCCGAAGGACTGGGTCAGCTTGAAGACCTGCTCCTCCAGCTCGAGGTCGCGGAAGCCGTGCGCGGCCATCGAACCCTCGGTCGGCATGTTGTCCAGATAGTGCGCCGAGGCGTACTTGGCCGTCTTCAGGGCGAATTCGGCGGAGGTGCCGCCGATGACGACCGCCAGGTGGTACGGCGGGCAGGCCGCGGTGCCGAGCGAGCGGATCTTCTCGTCCAGGAACTCCAGCATGCGATCCGGGTTCAGGATCGCCTTGGTCTCCTGGTAGAGGAACGACTTGTTGGCCGAGCCACCGCCCTTGGCCATGTACAGGAACTTGTAGGACGGGTGCGCGGGATCGCCTGCGTTGGAGTACAACTCGACCTGCGCGGGCAGGTTGTTGCCGGTGTTCTTCTCGTCCCACATGGTGATCGGAGCGAGCTGCGAGTAGCGCAGGTTCAGCTTGGTGTACGCGTCGAACACACCGCGCGAAATCCATTCCGCGTCATCGGCTCCGGTGAGCACGCCCTCGGACTTCTTGCCCATCACGATGGCGGTGCCGGTGTCCTGGCACATGGGCAGGATGCCGCCCGCGGAGATATTGACGTTCTTGAGCAGATCCAGCGCCACGAACCGGTCGTTGCCGCTGGACTCCGGGTCGTCGATGATCTTGCGCAGCTGCGCCAGATGCGCCGGCCGCAGGTAGTGGCTGATGTCGTGCATCGCCTCCGCGGTGAGCATGCGCAGCACCTCGGGCTCCACCTGCAGGAAGGTCCGCCCACCCGCCTCGAACGTGCTCACGCCCTCGGTGGTGAGCAGCCGGTACGGCGTCTCGTCTTTACCGATGGGCAGCAGATCCGAGTACAGGAAATCAGGCGCGGTCACGAATCGGACTCCTCGAGCAGGGCTGGGGGCTGGTCAGCCGACGGTTCAAGCAGAGTGACTGTACCGACCCACGCGTACCCGCCGATGACCAGGCCCGGCCATGTTCGCTCGTTTGCAAGTGCGTTCGATGCTGTGCACGACGCGCCGACGGGCACCATGGGTCGTGGTCGAGGACACCGCAATCCGCGACAGGATGCCGCGAACAGGTACATGTTGCACCTTCAACCGGGCAGGTGTTACCTGTGCATGATGCGCTTGTCGGCGGCGGGGAGGATTTAGCATGACAACGGAACCCGGGAGTGGAACTGTGACCGAACCCCGCTGGCTCGATGATGTCGAGATGCGCGCCTGGCTGGGATTCGTGTTCACCCGCGACCTCATCGCCGCCGCGGTCGGGCGGGACTCCCTGCGCGAATCCAATCTGACCTACGTGGAATACACCGTGCTGGCCCGGCTCGCCGACGCCCCGGACCATCGGCGCAGTTTCGCCGAACTCGCGGCCGTGCTGGAGTGGTCGCAGAGTCGGCTCTCGCATCAGATCACCCGGATGGAGAAGCGCGGCCTGGTCGCCCGCGAATCCATTCCCGACGACGCCCGCCGCACCGCCGCGGTCCTCACCGAAAAAGGCGCGCAGGTGCTCGATTCCGCCGCACCGTCGCATGTCGAGAGTGTGCGACGTCACATGGTGGATGTGCTCGATCGTGGCCAGCTCACGGCGCTGGCAGATATCTACGACACACTGCTGGCCCATCACCGCAGACCGGAAACCCGCGACGAGCACACCTGACCCCGATTTCCCAGCCCACCAGCGTTTGGTTTGGCACCCATCGGGTACTGGGTAAGACTAGGCTCGGCACCGGCTTCCGACGGCGGTCGGCACCGAGCACACGGCCGGTTATCGGTCGTAGAAGTGAGCACCCGACCTGGCCTTAGCGAAAGGGGCAGGAGTTTTCATGTCCGACGTGTCCATCGGTCTCTCGGCGGATTCGCTGCCCGCGGGTTCCGTCGACAACCTGCTTCCGCAGCTCGTCGAGCACCTGCGGCAGAACCGCACCGAACTGCGCGAGGAGTGGGCCCGTCGCATCACCGATGCCCAGCTGCTCACCGCCATGACGCCCGAGGAAATCTTCTCCGAGGCCACCTCCGTCTACGACAACTACGTCGAGGTGCTCGAGACCGGTAGCGTCGAGGCGCTGCAGGCCTACGCGCGCGACCTGTCCGAACGCATCATCCCCAGAGGAGTCGAGACCGACGAGGTCGTCGGCATCGTGCTCCTGCTGCGAGACGTGCTGGCGCGCAGTCTCTTCGAGAAGTACCAGTCCGACTTCGAGCTGCTGAAGCTGGTGCTCGACGCCTACGAACCGGCCGCCAACCGCATCGCCAACACCGTGGCCGTGTCCTTCGTGCAGGAGCGCGAGCGCGTCATCCGCCAGCAGCAGGAGGCGATTCGCGAGCTGTCCACGCCCGTTCTCCAGGTGCGTGAGCAGCTGCTGATCCTCCCCATCATCGGTGTGCTGGACTCGCAGCGTGCGCGTCAGCTCACCGAGCAGCTGCTGCGCGCCATTCGCGCCAACCGCGCCAAGGTCGTCGTCATCGATATCACCGGTGTGCCCGCGATCGACTCCACGGTCGCCAACCACCTGGTGCAGACCGTCGACGCGTCGGGCCTCATGGGCGCCAATGTCATCATTACCGGCCTGTCCTCGGAGATCGCGCTTACCCTGGTGACCATCGGCCTGGATCTGTCGAAGATGAATGCCGTCGGTGACCTCCAGGGTGGCATCGAGGAGGCAGAGCGGTTGCTCGGCTACGAGGTGTCGCGCGTCACCGATCGCGACGGACGGTAGTCAGGGCGGGTCAGATGCCGGTACCCATTCTGAAGCAAGGCACCTATCTCATTGCGTCGGTGCAGTCAGCGCTCACCGACGCGGATACCGAACGCCTGCAAGACGATCTGATGACCTACGTCAGCAGATACCGAGCCCAGGGCATCATCGTCGATGTCACCGCAATCGACGTAATGGACTCCTTTGCCGCCAGATCGCTGCGTACCATCGCCCACATGACCAAGCTGCGGGGGGCGGAGACGGTCATCGTGGGCCTACAGCCCGAAGTCGCTTTCGCCATGGTGCAATTGGGGCTCACGTTCGAGGACATGCACACCGCGCTGGACCTCGAGGAGGGCCTGTCCTGGCTCAACAAGAAGATCAAGAGCCGAGGCCAACGAGACGGTCGTGATCGTGGCCGCTGACGACGTGGTGATCGCGGTGAACGTGTCGAACGACATCGTGACCGCTCGGCAAGCGGGGCTGGAGTTGGCTGCCAAACTCGGCTTCTCGCTCTCCGATCGCACCATGATCGCGACCGCCATTTCCGAAGTGGCGCGCAATATCACGAGCTACGCGGGCACCGGGGAGATCCGGCTGGCCGTGCAGGATCGGGACGGCCGGCGCTCGATGGTGGTGCAGGCCAAGGACAGTGGGCCCGGCATTCCCGACATTCCGCGCGCGATGGAGGACGGCTTCTCGACCGGACGCGGTCTGGGGCTGGGTCTTCCGGGCGCCAAGCGACTGATGGACGGCATGGTCATCAATTCCAGGCCGGGACACGGCACCCTCGTCGAAATGTGGAAGTGGGTGCCCACCGGTGCGTGAGGACGGTTTCATCGGCGCGGTCGAATGGGCCGTCGCCGGTCGCGCACTGCCCGGGCAACGGGTTTCGGGCGACCGATCGGTCGTGCTCGACGCGGGCGGGGGCTCGGTGCTCTTCGCCGTACTGGATGGTCTCGGCCACGGTGCGGCGGCGGCCGACGCGTCCGATCGGGCGGCGCAGGTGCTGGCCGAGAACCGCGCCGAGCCACTGGATGTGCTGTTGCTGCTGTGCCATCGCGCCATGTCCGACACCCGCGGCGCGGCGGTCTCGCTGGCGCTGTTCGACTCTCGCGACCGCGTGCACTGGCTGGGCGTCGGCAATGTCGAATCCCGCATCGTCGCAGCGGCTCCCGGCAAACCGGCCATCCGCGCCACGGCCCTGCTCTCGGGCGGCATCGTCGGCTACCTGCTGCCGCCGAACCTGCAGCCGCAGACCGTGGCCGTGCGCCCCGGCGACCTGCTGCTCATGTCCACCGACGGCATCACCAGCCACTTCTCCGACACCGTCGACCTGTCCAAGCCGACCGCGGAGATCACCGCCGAGATCCTGGCCCGCCACGCCAAGGACACCGACGACGCACTCGTGCTCGCGGCCCGCCATCGCGGGCAATCCCATCCCTCCCAACCCATTCCGAGTGTGAAGCCATGAGCGAGAGCCCGGCATGAGCGGTCGAGGCCCGGAGGCGGAAGCTTGCGTGACCACGCAGGGCCTGCGCTCATGTCCATGGAGCAGAGCGTGAGTACGGTACTGGCCGCGTTTCGCGAGGCGTACGCCGCCGCGCTCCGGCTGCACCTGCGCGCCCCCAATCAGAACACCCTGGCCGAGGGCTACGAGCTCGGGCGGCGGGCGCTGGTGGAGGGCGTGAGCATCCTCGACCTCACCGAGCACCACTTCCGGCTGCTCGAGCTCGAGGGCCTCGGGCCCACGCCCGACGGCACCGACCGCACCGAGGCGGCGCTGGAGTTCCTGCTGCAGACCATGGCGGCGCTGGACGTCGCCACCCGCGGCTTCCTGGACGGGACCAGGCGCTACGAGCAACAGCGTTCGCGCGCCGACGATCTCGCGGGCCGCGACGCCTTCCGCACGGCGCTGGTGGAGTCGCTGCAGGACGGGTTCTTCGTCGTCGACGCCCAGGGCACGCTGGTCGAGGTCAACTCGGCGTTCGGCGCGCTCACCGGCTATGGGCCCGACGGGATTCCGTATCCGCTCCCCCACCCCTGGACCGTGCCCGAGGCGCCGCGCTACCCGGATCTGGGCACCGACGCGGCCCGCTTCGTGATGCCCATCCGCCACCGCGACGGGCGGCAGCTGTGGCTCGCGGTATCGACGTCCTCGCTGGTGAAACCCGAGAACGGGGAACGGATCTTCGTCGGCACACTGCGCGACGTCACCGCCGAGCACGACGCCCAAGCCCGTGACCAGGCGGTCTCCCGGCTGGCCACGGCGGTCGGCGCGGCCACCAGCGTGGTCGAGGTGCTCACCGTCGGCCTGGAGGAACTGCGGCGCGCTATCGGCGCGGAGGCCGCGGTGGTCTCGGTCTGGCCCAACCATCACACCGGCCCGGAACTGTATGTCTCCGAGGACAATCCGTATACCGGCGCGGGCCTGGCCCCGCACGACACCCAGCCCATCCGCCGACGTGGGGAGGCCGAGCCGGCCGAGGGCGGCGAATCCCGGCGCGTCCTGGACGCCCGGGCCCGCGCGCTGCTCGACCGCGCCCGATTGCAGCCCGGCCGCACCATGTTCGCCATCCCCGAGGGGGCGGCGAGTTCGGAGGGCATCGTGGCGCCGCTGGGCGAGAGCGGCGACTCGGCGCTGTGGCTGCGCTTCGCCGCGCCGCGGGTGATCACACCCGGTGACTGGGCCCTGTTCTCGCTGCTGGTCGGACATCTGAGCCTGGCCGTGCAGCGGGCGCGCAACTTCGACCAGGCCCGTTCCACCTCGCTCACCCTGCAGCGCGCGATGCTCGGCCCGATCGAACTGCCGCCGCGCTTCTCGGTGCACTACGAGCCCGCCCTGCCCCCGCTGGAGATCGGCGGCGACTGGTACGACGTGGTGCGGCTCGAGGACGGCACCATCGGCGTCGTGGTCGGCGACTGCGTCGGCCGTGGTCTCTCGGCGGCGGTGGTGATGGGCCAATTGCGCACGGCCGCACGGGCTCTGCTGCTGCGCGGCGCGGGCCCGGCTCAGCTGCTGGCCGAACTGGACACGGTGGCCTCCCGCATTCCGGGGGCCATGTGCACCACCGTGTGCGCCGCCATCCTGGACCCGGTGCGCGGGCTGGTCCGCTACTCCAATGCCGGGCACATGCCCCCGGTGCTGGCCGAGCCCGCCAAGCGCGGCCGGCTGCTGGAGGGCGGTCGCGCAGTCCCGTTGGCCACCTTCGATATTCCGCGCCGCCCGGAGGCCACGACGGCCATGGCTCCGGGCTCCACCCTGGTCCTGTTCACCGACGGCCTGGTCGAGCAGCGCGGGGTCGACATCGATGACCGCTTCGTCGAACTCGCCGACGAATTGTCGGGCGTGGCCGGGCAATTGCCGCGCGAGGTGGCCGATTCGGTGCTGTCGCGGCTGCGGCCGGCCGCCGGCTACGACGACGATGTGGCCATGGTCGTCTACCGGCAGCCGCCCGGTCCGCTGCGCCTGGACGTGCCCGCCGAAGCCCGTGAGCTGTCCGGCATCCGGCGCGCGCTGCGTTCCTGGCTCACCGCCGCCGCGGTGCCGCACGACACGGCGGTCGATCTGGTCGCGGCCGCGAACGAGGCCTGCAGCAACAGCATCGAGCACGCGTACCTGGGCGGCGAGCCCGGCCGGGTGCGGCTCAGCGCGGACTGCGGCGTGGACACCCTCACCATCGAGGTGTCCGATACCGGTGTGTGGCGGCCGCTGCCCGCGGATCCCGGTCACCGGGGCCGCGGTATCGCCATGATGCGTGCGCTCACCGATGAACTCGACATCGACAATTCCGGTCCGGGCACCCGGGTGCGGATGTCGGTGCGACTAATGGCCGTTTCATTTTCGGCGGCCGGGCGCATGTGAATCTGGGCCCGCCGGCACGAATTCGGCGGGCGGTTTCGGAGAACTCCGAAAGAGTGCGGTAGCTGCGGTTTTCGCTATAACGCCCGCTACCGAACCAGTACCGATGTGGTAGACGATGCAGCACGAACGGACGGATCATGGCAGATTTAACAAACGTGACCAATACTTCCGGAGACGGCTATCCCTTCGCCGAAACGATGACCACCTCGGTCACCCCGCACGCTGAGGCCACCGTGCTCACCGTGACCGGCGAAGTCGATCTGGCGACCGCCCCCGCTCTCGAGAGCGCGATCGACGCGGCCCTCGCGGGCCGGCCCGCCGCACTGGTGATCGACCTGTCCGCGGTCGGCTTCCTGGCCTCCGCGGGCATGGCGGTGCTGGTGGGCGTCCACAAGCGCGCCGGGGGCACCCGCCTCGTGGTGGTGGCCGACGGGCCCGCCACCAGCCGCCAGTTGAAGATGACCAGCCTGGACCAGGTGTTCTCGCTGCATTCCACCCTGGACGAAGCGCTCAGCGCGCTGCACTGAGGGTGTTGCCCGCACACCGCCGCGGGCCGCCCGTGAACGACGAAGCCGAGTCCGGTTCATTCCGGACTCGGCTTCGCGGCGTTCACGGCTGGGTCAGAGGAGCTCGCGCAGCTGCTCGATCAGCTTCACGCGCTCGGCCGCGGTGCCGGCCATCGGGACCACGTTCAGCACGGTCACACCGGCCTCGCGGAAGGCCGCGATCCGCTCCTTCACGAATCCGGCCGAACCGATCAGGTTGATGTCGCGGACCAGATCGTCCGGAACCACCTTGGCGGCCTCTTCCTTGCGGCCCGCCAGGTACAGCTCCTGGATCCGGTCGGCCTCGGCGCCGTAGCCGTACTTGGTGGCCAGCGCGTGGTAGAAGTTCTTGCCCTTGGCGCCCATGCCGCCGATGTAGAGGGCCAGGTGCGGCTTGACCCCGTCGCGCCAGCTGTCGACATTGTCGCCGATGGCCAGCGCGGGGCCGGCGAACACCTCGAGGTCGCCCAGCGCCGGATCACGTTTGGCCAGACCGGCTTTCAGCGAGTCGCCCCACACCAGGTCGGCCTTCTCGGGCAGGAAGAAGATGGGCTGCCAGCCCTCGGCGATCTCGGCGGCCAGCTCCACGTTCTTCGGGCCCAGCGCGGCCAGCAGCACCGGAATGTTCTCGCGCACAGGGTGATTGATGAGCTTGAGCGGCTTGCCCAGGCCGGTGCCCTGCCCCTCGGGCAGCGGGATGTTGTAGTACTTGCCGCTGTGCTCGAGGCGTTCGCGCTTCCAGACCTTGCGGCAGATCTCGAGCACCTCGCGGGTGCGGCCGATCGGCGCGTCGTAGTTCACGCCGTGGAAGCCCTCGATGACCTGCGGGCCCGAGGCGCCCAGGCCCAGGATGAAGCGGCCGTCGGAGACGTAGTCCAGGCCCGCCGCGGTCATGGCGGTCAGCGTGGGCGTGCGGGTGTAGAGCTGCAGGATGCCCGAGGCCAGCTGCACCCGGTCGGTCTTCGCGGCCAGGTATCCGAGCGCGCTCACCGCGTCGAACGAATACGCCTCGGGCACGAACACGATGTCGAGGCCCGCCCGTTCGAGGTCGGCGACCTCTGCGGCGGTCTCCTTGAAGCCGTCGGTGTAATTGATCGACAGTCCGATACGCATGTCCGGGACCTTACTCACCGGTCGGCACACCGACAGCGGGCGGGTTGCCGCACACGGCCCCGCGACCGGTACGGTAGGCGGCGAAATCACCTGAATTCGCCGTACTGCCAAGGGAGGCCACCCCTCATGACTCAGGACACCACCACCTTCGGTGATTCGACACTGCGGGGGTACCTGGGTGAACTGGCCGCCAAGATGCCCGCCCCCGGCGGCGGCGCGGTCGCGGCGCTGCACGCGGCCCAGGGCGCGGCCCTGGTCGCCATGGTCGCGCGGTACACCACCCGGGCCAAGGATGCCGAGAATCGCCCGGTCATCGACCGCATCATCGCCGCCGCGGACGTGGCCCGCGAGCGCTCCCTGGCCCTGGCGGACGCCGACGCCGCCGCCTTCACCGCAGTCGGCGCCGCCTACAAGCTGCCCAAGGAGTCCGAGGCCGAGCAGGCCGCCCGCGGCGAGGCCATCACCGCCGCGCTGCTGCAGGCTGCCCGGGTGCCCGCCGCCGTGGTCGCCGAGGCCGACGAAATCGTCTCCCTGGCAACGGAACTGCTGCCCATCGGCAACCCCAACGTGGTGACCGACATCGGCGCGGCGGCCGACTGCGCCCGGTCCGCGGCGGCCAGCTCGCAGCTGAACATCGCCATCAATGTGACATCGCTGGACGGCACGGCCGCCGCCGAGTTCGCGCCGGTGCTGAAGCAAATCGAGGAGGTCATCGCCCGCGCCGATGCCCTGCACAACGATGTGGTCGCGGCCATCACCCGCTGACCGCGCAAATTAGCCTGCACTGTGCCCCGTTCCGTTATGGAACGGGGCACAGTCATTTTCCGACTCTCTACCTGGTGATACGAACTTCGCATAACCCCCACGCCGGGACAATGGTTACGAACCGGGTACATTTCCAGATGGGACTGATGACCAAGTCATAGTCTGAGAAACCCTGCCCCACACCCTCTCGAAGGGATGGAAGAATGCGGAAACCGATTCGCTCCCTGTTCGTCGCAAGCTTCGTCGCCGCGGCGGCCGCGTTCGGAACCGGAGCCGCGGGTGCGGCCCTCGAAACGCCCAATCTCCCAGCCGTCCAAGCCATTACGCCGGCCTCAGGTCAGGTGGTGGGCATCGCCGCCCCCGTGACCGTCCAGTTCGCCGACGCGGTCACCGATCGCGCCGCCGCCGAACGCTCCGTCGACGTCCGCGCGCAGGACTCCCTCGCCGGCCACTTCACCTGGATCGACGACCGGCAACTGATGTGGCAACCCGAGAACTTCCTGCCATCCCGCTCGCCGATCACGGTCCTCGCTGGACGCGAGCAGACCAAGTTCCAGACCAATGGCGGCACCACCGCCGATGCGGACATGTCGGCGCACACGTTCACGGTCTGGGTGGACGGCGTCGCCCACACCATGCCCGCGTCGATGGGTAAGCCGGGGCGCGAAACGCCGGTCGGAACCTTCCCGGTGCTGTCCCGTGAGCGCTCGGTCACCTTCGACTCCCGGACCATCGGCATCCCGCTCAACGATCCGGAGGGCTACCTGCTCACCGGCGAGTTCGCCGAGCGCCTGACCTGGGGTGGCGTCTACGTCCACTCCGCACCCTGGTCCGTGGATTCCCAGGGCAACTCGAACGTCAGCCACGGCTGCATCAACCTCGCCCCCGCCGACGCGGAGTGGTACTTCGACAACGTCTCCGTCGGCGACCCCGTCACCACGCACTGGTGACCGGTACCGGTCAGGACAAGATCAGGGAGCTCCCGGCACGGGGAATCGGACGATTCCCCACGCTGAGAGCTCCCTGATTCGCTGTTGTCAGCGACCGCTCTCGGCGGCCTGGACCACGTGGCGCATGAGGAGTGCGGTGGTGACGGGGCCGACGCCGCCGGGGACGGGGCTCAGGGCGGCGGCCTTGCCGGTGACCGAGGCGCCGTTCACGTCGCCGGTGATGTTGCCGTTCTCGTCCTCGTTCGTGCCGACATCGATGACGACCGCGCCCTCGCGAACGTGGTCGGCGGTGATGAGGCCCGCGCGGCCGACCGCGGCGACGACCACGTCGGCGGCCGAGGTCACCGCGGGCAGGTCGGTGGTGCGGGAGTGGGCGATGGTGACGGTCGCGTTCTCGGCGAGCAGCAGCTGAAGCAGGGGCTTGCCGACCACATTGGAGCGGCCGACGACCGCGACATGCCGACCGGCGAGCGGGATCTGGTGGAACTTGGCCAGTTCCACGACCGCCTCGGAGGTGGCGGGCGGGAAGCCGGGCAGACCCGCGGCGAGCAGGCCCAGTGAAAGCGGGCTGACGCCGTCCACATCCTTCTCGGAGGCGATGGCGGAGCTGACGTCGTCGAGACCGACACCCTTGGGCAGCGGGGTCTGCAGCATGATGGCGTCCACCGACGGGTCCTGCGACAGCTCGGTGAGCTTGGCGCGGATCTGCTCGGCGGTGGCGTCGACACCGAGATCGACGTTCTCGCAAGCGATTCCATTGCGCTCGGCGGCACGGTTGAGGGACTTCACGTACCAGGCGCTGGCCGGGTCGTCGTTCGGGATCACGAGGGCCAGGCGGGGGGCGGCGCCCTGCTCGGTGAGGGCGGCGGCGCGCTGCTTGGTGTCGGCGTTGATGGCGGCGGCGAGTTCCTTGCCGATGAGCGAAGTCGTATCCACGGGTGCACAGCTTATCCCGAGTCCCGGCCGCGCCCTCCCCGCGCACGCCGGTGGCCGGGCGTGCGACGCGTTCCGGGGACGACACGTGACGCGGCACGCTTCGCGCGCGTTCCCACTGTGGATTCCGGCAAAACGGCGAAATCAGTTCGGCAAATACCCGACAACCAGGGTGGACAGTCGTATCGTGTCTCCATTCGACAAGAGCCAATAGCCAGCTAATTCCATGGATAGCCAGCAAACAGCAATGCGTGACACCTCCGAAAGGTCGACAGCAGTGCAGATCGCCAGGCGTTTTCCCATCCTGCTCGCGGCGGCGGCCGCCGTCCTCACCATCCTCGGCAGCGGCGCCGCGCACGCGAACCCCGCAGCGCTGTACAACTCCGCGCAGGACAATTTCACCGCCGGCAATGAGGCGGCCGGGCTGGCCGACCTGCGCCAATTGCTCAGTGAATCACCCGATGACGCGGAGGCGCTGGCGCTGCAGGCGATCTGGTCGGACTACACCGGGGACATCATCACCCGCGAGGTGGCGCTGAACCGCCTCAACGGCATCGACGGACAGCTCGCGGACGGCACCCGGACGCTGTTCCGGGCCATCGGCGCCGCGGTGGGCACGCTGCCCAATCCGATTCCGGCGATCGCGGGACCGCAGACCGGCATCGCGGTGCTCGGCTACGGCCTGCTCCCCGACGGGTCCATGCGGCCCGAGCTGGTGAACCGGATGCAGGCGGCCTGGCTGCAGGCGATCGCCTCGCCCCTGTCGCCGATTCTGGTGACCGGCGGCAATCCGCAGAACGGGATCACCGAGGCGGCGGCCATGCAGGGCTGGCTGATCGGGCACGGCATTCCCGCCGGCCGCATCGTGGCCGACCACCGCGCCGGGTCGACCGTGCAGAATGCGCTGTTCGGCGCGCAGCTGCTGAGGGACGCGGGCGCGACCAGCGCCATTGTGGTGACCTCCCCCAACCACATTCGCCGCGCGGTGGCCGACTTCATCGTCGCCGGGATGCCGGTCATCGGCGCGACCACCTCCCTCGAGCAGCTCGTCTCGCAGCTGCCACCGCCCGCGCGCAGCAGCCAGCGCGGCATCTACCTCGACACCGCACGCACCTTGCGGCTCCCCGCCGAACGCTGATCCCCACGCCCGGACCCCGCTCGAACGGGGCGGCCGTCCGGGCGTGCACAATGACGTGGTGACTCCTTCCGCCACCGAAACGCTGGTCGCGCGGCTCCGCGCGGCCGGGTGCGTGTTCGCTGAGGACGAGGCCGCGCTGCTGCTCGATGCGGCCACCGACGCCGACCACCTGGAATCGCTTGTCACGCAGCGCATCGCCGGGTTCCCGCTGGAACATCTGCTGGGGTGGGCGGAGTTCCGCGGCCTCAGGGTTGCCGTCGGGCCGCGCGTTTTCGTCCCACGACAACGCACGAGCTTTCTGGTCGAACAGGCTATCGTCCTGGGCCGCAGCATGATCCGACTACCCGTGTGCGCTGGTATCGCACACGACAGCACGGCCACTGACGCTGCTGCCGGCACCACCATCACTGCTGCCCGAACCGCTGCCGGTGAGCATCAGCCCATCCGGCCACGAACCCTCATGGACCCGGCCGAGACCACCGTCGCTCACGCGGATTCGACACTGATCGCGCTCGATATGTGTTGCGGCTGCGGGGCTCTGGGATTGGCATTCGCGAAAGAAATGGCGGAGGAAGGTATTCGGGTCGAGCTGACTGCGGCCGACATCGAGCCTGCGGCGGTGGCTTGTGCGCGGGAGAATCTCGGCGTAGTGGGGGCGCGGGTCGTGGAGGGCGATCTGTTCGACGCTGTGCCCGATCTGCGCGGGCGCGTGCATATTCTGCTCGCGAATACGCCCTATGTGCCGTCGGAGGACATTGCGTGGATGCCGCCCGAGGCGCGCGATCACGAGCCTCGCCGTGCGCTCGACGGCGGCGCTGACGGGTTGGACGTGCTGCGGCGGATCGCCGCCGTGGCGGGCGAATGGCTCTGTGCCGGTGGGCATCTGCTCGTGGAGGAGAGCGAGGAGCAGGCTCCGGTCGCCGCCGGGATCATGCGGGAGTACGGGCTGTCGGCTCGGATCATTGAGTGTGAGGACATGGGGGCGACCGTGGTGATCGGTACGCGCGCATGAGTATTCGCGGTGTGCTGTTCGATGTCGATGACACACTCATCGACTATTCCGCGACGGTGCGGATCGGATTCCTGCGGCATCTCGCGGCGGAACAGCTCCTGGACCGCTTCGAGTCACCGGAGGCGGCGTTGGCGCTGTGGCGGGCGATCGAGGAGGAAGAGTATCTGCGGTTCCTGGCCGGTGAACACACCTTCAAGGGGCAGCAGCGGGTGCGGACCGAGCGATTTCTCGCGCACGTGGGTATGACGGCCGACGATCCGGTCGCATGGTTCGCCCGCTATGCGGTACACCGGGATTCCGCGTGGTCGGCGTTCCCGGATGCCGCGCCGGTACTGGAGCGGTTCGCCGGGCGGAGGGCGCTCGGCGTGGTGTCGAACGCCTCCCAGCCGTACCAGACCGGGAAGCTGCGCACGGTCGGGCTGCTGCACCACTTCGGGGACGCCATCCTGTGCTCGGACGAATTCGGCGCGGCCAAGCCCGATCCGGCGATCTTCCGCGCGGGATGCGAGATGCTCGGGCTGCCGCCGGACCAGGTGGCGTACGTCGGCGATAGGTACGACTGGGACGCACTGGGCGCCAGAAATGCCGGGCTGCGGGCCTATTGGCTGGTCCGCAGCGGGCCGGGGGTCGCCCCGGACGACGGGATCACGGTCATTCGCTCACTGGCGGAACTGGATTCGCCGACCGGGTGAATCTCTCAGCCCGCCTCGAGCGATTTCCGGATCTCGGCCTGGATCTCGAGCTGCGCCCGGGCCGCGGTCAGGCCCGCGTTCACGTCGGCGGCGGTGCGCTGGGTGGCGGCCGAAACATACTGTGCCACCGCCGCCTCGATGGATTCCACCGCCGTGGTCGCGGTCGCCAGCTGTTCGCCGCGGGTGGCGGCGGGCAGGGCGGCCATGGCGACCAGGCGGTCGTCCCAGGCCAGGGCGGCCTGCTCGAGTTCGGCGCGCAGCACGATGGTGGTGGCGTCGTCGAGGGCATCGGCGGTGTGCAGGGCCGTCATGGCGTCGCGCAGGCGGCGGTGCAGGCGCGGCTCCGGGTCGTGCGAGCCCGCCCAGGAGGCGGGGGCGCGGGTGGGGGCGCCGGGGACGACCTGGTTGGCGGCCGCGATCGCGGTCTTCTGGCGGGAGGACACCAGCATCACGCCACCCACGGCGGCCCCGATCGCAATCAGCACGATCAGCACGACAATCAACATGGTCGGCTCACTTTCGTCGGTCGGTCAGCGATGAGTGGTGGGGTGCGGTGGCGCGATGGTCGAGTGGCTCGGTCCGGTCGGATGCGCCGGGGTGTGATGGCCGTGCACCTTGCTGTACACCAGGATCACCGTGAGGATGATCGCGAGCACCGCCAGAATCGCGGCGATGATCTTCACCTTGCTCCACGGGCGGTCGCCGGACACCTGGCCGGTGAGGCCGTTGATGTACACCTGGTAGGTCTTGTCCATGTAGACGACCGTCAGCAGCCAGATCGGCAGCAGCAGATGCTTGTACGCCAGCCAGTTCCAGTTCGTGTTGAGCTGGTGGATGCGCTGATGGTCACCGCCGATATCGCCACGCACGGTGGATTCGATCGCCGACTCCATCCGCTGCTGCGCTTCCGGGAACGACTGCTCCGCATCATTGTCGTAGGTGCGGCACAGGTGCCCGGCCACGAATTCCGGTGAATAGGCGCGCGCCTGCTCCACCGGCCACGGTTCCAGCGCCCGAATCCGGTTGCGGTTCATATTGTCATTGGCCAGCACCGGCAGATCCGCGAATTCATTGGCGACCTCACCGGCCACCGGATACCACCGGGTCCGGGTCTCGTAGATCGGATCCCCGTCCGAATCCGTCCCGACCCGCACCTGATAGTCGTCGCCGCGCTCGCCCTGATACCAGCTCTGGGTATCGGCGTCGTAGGTGAAATACGCGGTATACAGGCTGGAGAACGCCCCGATCCGCCGATATTTCCGGAAGTTCGACGGCGCGAACCACCGCCCCGACACCCACTTCTCGACCAGCTCCCGAGCCTGCTTCTCCCCCACCAGGAACGGCACCACACCATCCACCGGCAGCCGGGCCGGCGCATTGTGCACATCGTCGCGCTGAATGGGCGTCGCGCAGTACGGGCACCGAGTAGCGGTGAGACTCCCATTGAACCCGGTTGTCCCACCACAGTTCTGGCACTTCACCTCCCACTCCCCCGTCACCTGCGGCCCCGCCGCATGCGCCTGCAATTCCCGCAACGCCGCGATCGCAGGCCCCAACTCCCGAGCCTGAACCGCCACATCCGGCGCCGTCACCGGAGACCGATTCCCGCAACTGGGACACAGCAGATCCTGCCCCACCGGATCGAACACCAACTGGGCCCCACACGAAGAACACGGATACGTCCGAGTCAACTCCGTCTGATGCAACATCGCCCGATCCGGCACCCCCGCCTGCGGCTGCGCTACAGGACTTTCCGCCCCGACCGCCCTGCCGTCCCCGACCCCCGGAACAATCACCGGCGCCACGATCACAGGCTGCGGCATCGCACCCATCGGCGCCTGCCCGGGATTCCCCCGTCCGAACCCACCCGGCAACGGCGGCGGCCCCGCCGTCACCCCGGCACCCGGAAGCGGCGGCGGCGCAACGGTTCCCGGCCCGGCAGCAGCGACCGGCGGCGGGCCGAAGTTCTGCGGCGGGGAGGCCTGCGGCATGGGCGGGACTCCGCCGGGCCCACCTGGAGCGGCCGGCGTCCCCCATTGTTGCTGTCCGGCTCCGGCACCTGGCAACGGAGGCGGGACCGCCCCGCGTTGCGGTATGGGCGGGACACCGCGTTCACCGGGCCCGGAGGTCGGCAGCGGAGGCGGACCGGCCGGAGCCTGCCCGAAATTCTGCGGCGGCACAGGCGATCCCGCGCCGGGTGCGAACTGCGGCGCACCACCGGGAGCATTCGGCCCTGGTGGGGGCGGCGTCATCCCGTGCACCGGCGGGAGACCACTCTGGCTCGAATCATGACCCGGGAGCGGGGGCGTCCAGGGTTGAGGGTCGGCCGTGTGCGGGGTGGCCGGGTCGCTGCCCGGGAGCGGCGGCGGGCCGGAAGGGTGCGGGGGCTGGTTGTCGTTCATCTGGGCTCACTCGGTGCGGCGGACTCGAGGGTCGCGCATTGCGGTGGAAGGGCTTTCGGGACGCACCGAATTGTCGGGCGTTGGTTCCGACGGCGCGGGTACGGCGGCGGACCCGTCGGCGGTCCAAGGTGCCGACGGGTGCGGCCGGGCCGGGTCGGCCGGGCTGGGCGGGGAGGCTGCTACTGCGGGGGCAGGGGCGGCGGGGTGCCCGGGAGCGGGGGCGGGGTGGCGAAGAGGGGCTGGAGGGCGGGGACGGAACTGGCGGGTTGCCAGCCGGGCATGCCCTCGGTCCAGACGTTGGTGTCGCGGGTCAGCTGGCCGGACGAGACGTACTGGCGTAGTTGGTCGATGGGGAAGGGGCCCGCGGCCTGGCCGGCGTTGTCGAAGTGGAACTGCTGCTGGCCGGGGAGCGGCGGCGGGGCCGCCTGCTGGGGCGCGGCGGGCTGCGCGTAGCCGCCCTGCTGGGGCTGGGCGTAACCGGGTTGCTGGGGCTGGGCGATGCTGCCCTGCATGGCGCCGGCCATCTGGCCGCCGAGGACCACGCCCATACCGGCCTGCATGGCGGCTCCCATTCCGCCGCCGGGGTTCTGGGCGGCGGCGAGCATGGCGTCGGCGGCCTGCATCTGCTGGTAGCGGTTGAGGTCGACATTGTTCATGAAGCCGCCGGCTTCGACGCCGCGCGCCACACCGCGGGTCATGGCCTGCTGGATCTCCTCCGGCAGGGAGATGGTCATGGTGACGCCCTCGACCCCGATACCGAAGCCGGACAGGCGCTGACCGACGAATTCGCGCAGCTTGTCGGACAATTCGACCTGGCGGCCCTGCAGATCGATCGCGCCCAGGCCGCTGGCCAGCACCATGTCGGAGAAGGCCAGGGCGACATTGGCCCGCAGCTGCTCGCTGAGCACGTCGGCGTCCACCTCGGCATTGGTGCCGATCATCTGGCGCAGGAACACCTCGATATCGGTGACGCGCACGTTCGCGGTGCCGTTGGCGCGGATCTGCACCATGCGGAAGTCGGGGTCGCGCACGGTGACCGGTTGCGGTGTGCCCCAGCGCATATCGGTGACGGCGCGGGTGTTCACGTAGTACACCTCGGACCGGAACGGCGAGTTGAAGCCGTGCCGCCAGGCCTGCAGGGTGGACATGATCGGCATGTTCTCGGTGGTCAGCTGGTAGTGGCCGGGACCGAACTTGTCGGCCAGCTGCCCGCGGTAGACGAAGACCGCCTGCTGCCCCTCCCGGACGATCAGCTCCGCGCCGTTCTTGATCTCGTTCTCGTAGCGGGGAAACCGCCACGCCAGCGTGGTGCGAGTGTCATCCAACCATTCGATGACGTCGACGAATTCGCCGCGGATCATGTCGAACAGGCCCATTGAGTTCTCTTTCCTCCCTCGGGCGCTGCGCCCGACCCCGGCCGAGTATGGCACAGGGTCGCCGGCGCGCGCGGTCACCGTCGTGTGGCTATCGAGCCAACCACAGGCAGTGTTAATCATTCATGAACGACCATCGCCCGCGCGAGCTTTCCCGCGCGGGCCATATCAATCCGCTACCAAATCTCTGTCGCGCCCAGAGCTCATCGTCGCCATCCCGCCACCGAACCAAACGATCCCGCCTGAGGACTGGATCAGGCCCGGCCTGGATCAGGCGGGAGAGTCGAGTTCCCCGGCCACCACACCGGCGGTGAAGGCGTCCCACTCACGGGGGGCGAACACCAGCGCTGGGCCGGTCGGGTTCTTGGAGTCACGAATCCCGACCAGTCCCCCATCGAGGAATGCAACCTCAACGCATTCGGAGTTCCCAGAGCTATACGTGCTCTTGAACCACTGCTCCCGGGTACGGAGGCGATCATTCACTGTCAGGAGTCCCTTCTTGCGACCTGCCGCAGCAGGTTCCGGCTGGTTGCGGCGTCCAACGCGGCGTGCTGGATCGTCGCGAACGCCCGGCGGTACTTGCCGACGTCGGCTTCTTCCTCAAGGTACATATCCCCGGTGTAACTCTCGACATAGATGACCGTCGGTTCGGCGACACCTTTCGGGTCCGGTTTGAAGTCGAGCGTGACGAACGGCCCGACCGGGGTCCCGAGTGGGAATCCGGCTCGGAAGGGCAGGACACGAATGGTGATGTTCGGGCGGGTACCGAGGTCGGCGAGATGCCGCAGTTGCGCCGCCATCGTCACGTCATTGCCGACTGTCGTGTGCAGGGCTGACTCGTGGAGCACGAGATCGATGGTGATGGGAGCCCTCTTGCGAGTGATGATCGTCTGGCGTTTGAGCTTCAGTTCGATCCGTCGATCCTGTTCTTCCTCACCGTCTTTCGGAAAGTAGATCCTGTTCAGCGATCGGGCGTAGTCGGAAGTTTGGAACAGTCCAGGGACGAGATCGGGACGGTAGATCTCCATCGCGCCCGCTTCGGTTTCCATCCGCATGTAGACATCAAAGTTCGCCCGAATGAGGTCATTGAAGCTGTTGTACCAGGTCTTTTCGGCAACCTGCCGCGCGAGCTCGATCATGGCGTCGGTCTTCTCGTCCGCAATCTCGAGGATCTTGCCGAGCTCACGAAGATCTCGATCGAGAATCCTGCCGGGCTCACCCCGCTCCAACCGGGAGTATTTGCTGTGGCTCCATTGCATCGCAGCCGCAACCTCGGCCTGTGTGAGTACCGTGTTCTCCTCGCGCTGACGGCGTATGTATCGCCCGAGCTGCCGACGTGGCAGCGAAGCGCGCGGATTCTCCTCGGGCATCGCTAACTCCTCGACTCTGTCAGGGTGGCACTGCTCCGATCCCAGAGTGACACCGCTGCTGGGACTTTGCCCTCGTTTCCCGAAAATCCCGGAATGACAATGTCATAGGTGGTCGATGGTGGTGTGCTGGGACGACAACGACGGCACACAGGTAGGTGACAATGTCCAGCAACAACCCGTGGTCTGTGCAGGCGATCATCGACCGCATCGAACGAGAGAAGCGACAAGCCGCCGACCCCGAACCTGCATCGAACGAGAGCGCGACGGTCGGGTATTCGGTGCGCGGGCTGTGGTCGTGCTACTCCGATCCCGGCGAACTGACTGCCGCACAAGCACATATCGCGATGCGACTGCATCTCCAATGCGGAGTCGACACCTGCGCGGTGCGTTGGCGGGCACGCACCGCCCTGGTCGCATCCGGGCGCATGGTCCTCGACCCCCGCGCGGCGCGAACACCGCCGACCGCGCACAGATCCCTGTTCACCCTGTTACGGGCCGCCGTATTCGGCTACAGCACACTGCTTTTCGGTGGTCGCCATGCCCTGCGATGATCCGGACCTGATCGAGATCCAGGTCATCCAGGACGTCCTCGACACCATCGAAACCCGTCTGCGCGACCGCGAACGCCACGGTTGGCGCTTGACCGTCCCCCGCTCCCGCGTCTACGCAACCCTGCTGCACGCGGTCATCGTCAGCGCCCGCGAATCCCATCGCCTCCCAGCCACACTCGACCGCGCCGCCATTCTCGACACCATCCTCGACGGCACCGAATCCGCGGGCCACGATGCCGCCGTCCGACCGATCGACGACGTCATCGCCCGCCACACCGTGCCCGTGAACTGAAGCTCCGGACACACCGACGAGCGACTTCGGCAATCTCAATGACGGGCAGACCGCGGCGAGGCACTAATCAAGATGGCGCAATCGGACTTACCGCCGGGCGAGTTGATGCATGCATTCGCCAGTTCCAACAAACCAGCAGCCCGACAGAGGGTCCGGCGGCGAATGACCGTCCAGGAGTTCGATGAATGCGTCGGCAACCTCGAGAGACCGCGCCGACCGCACCCGCCATCGGCATCTGCCGTCGCGTTCTACCGGGTTGTGCTCGAGTTCTTCAAGGTCATGTTCCGGATGGCGGAAGATATGCGTTCCATCCGCAATAGCGATGGCGGTCTGCGACAAGGGATCTCGTCACTCGATCTCGCATGCCTTTACCTGCAAGGTAATTGCCGCCTGATCGGTCACCGCCGAGGATCGTCGGTATGATTCGAATCGGCGTATTACTGCCCAGCCGCGAGACTGCCATGACGAGCGCTCACGATGCCGCGGGCCTGGTGAAGCTGGCGGTGGCTGCCGAGGACGCAGGATTCGACTCCGTATGGATCGGAGACTCGCCATTGGCGCGGACCCGCGTCGACCCGCTGCCGCTGCTTGCCGCCGTCGCCGCGACCACGTCCCGTGTGCAGTTCGGTACGGCCGCGTGGACCGCGACCCTGCGCCACCCCCTGCTCGGTGCGCACACTGCCGCGACCGTGGATCAGCTCAGCGAGGACAGGCTCGTACTCGGTGTCGGCGCTGGATTCCCGCTGCCCGAGAGCCGAGACGAATTCTCGGCCCTCGGGATCTCGTTCGACGAGCGGGTAGGGAGATTGGATGAGACGGTGGCGATTTGGCGCGCAAGCTGGTCCGGTGTCAGCCGTTTCGACGGCCGTTACTGGAAGTTCGACGACTTGTCGGGTGCGTTGCCTGCGGCAAGCGCTGCGGGGCCGCCGGTGTGGTTGGCCGGAAGCGACACCCCTCGCGTGTTGCGGCGAGTGGCCCGGACCTACGACGGCTGGCTGCCGTTCTTGCCCAGTGCGGACGCGTACGCCCGAGCGTGGGCTGCCATCCGTGATCTGACGGACCGTCCGATCACGCCCGGTATGTACGCGACGATCAACCTCGATCCGGACTCAGCGAAGGCGCGCGCTGAGCTCGACGGGTATGTGCGCCGTTACTATCGGCGCTCACTCGACGAAATGGCAACGGTCCAAGCCTATTTCGGTGGTTCACCCGAGGAATGCGTCGACTGGCTGGGCCGCTACCTCGAGGCGGGCGCCGAGCATCTGGTCCTGCGCATCGGCTCGCTCGATACCCGGCGTCAACTCGAGGCGCTGGCAGAGGCGCTGCCCGCACTGCGGGCGATCTCGGTTACACGTTCGTCGGGTTGGCGGACCCGAAGCCCTCGTTGAATCCGGTTTCGATGCGGTGGTAGCCGTATTCTCCGAGGACATGGTCGCGGATGTCCTCGGGCAAGTGAGTACCTCGGGGTTCTTCGGCATCCACAGTGCGGCAACAGCAACCAGGGCTTCAGCGCTCACAGACTTGTGTTCCATCCGGTTATCTCTGCCTGTCGCCACGGAGCCGTTGCCTGAACCAAGTCGAAGCAGCTGTGCGGGCACCTCACTGCGAGGGAGGACGGTCCCAGCTGTAGGAGTCCGGCATGTTGTGCCTGCCGCCGGAATTCTGGTTCTGGATCACCGCATTGGCGGTATACGACGAGCCATCGGTGAACACTACGACGCATTTCAGATGCGCGGTCTCTTCTCGCATCGTGTCGTGGACATGCGGTTCGCACGACACCGACTGCACCGGCCGGTGGTCTTTGGCTGTGATGTTCTCCTTCATGGCGTTCTGCAGGGCGACGTAGGCATCGTTGTCCGGCCCACACCCGGCCACGAGCGCCAGCGAGGCGAGGATCACGACCAGCCCGGCCCGCCGAGGGAAACTCATAGCACCCATCTCACCACCGCCGTCCGCGGACAGCACGGTTTCGATCGCATCGACGGGTCGGCCCGCGAACGACCTCATCAGCGCGGGCACCCTCGAAGGACTCGAATCCGCCCGCGCCAGAGGACGACTCGGCGGCCGGCCAGGTCGGTCTCCGGGACCTCGTCCACGACGCGGGGCGTGCTGCGATCGGCGTGGCGCTTTATCCAGCTAGCTCGAGCCGGGCCACCGCGTTGTCGGTGAGCCGGCATACCTCATCGTCGCTCATCGCAAGTGCCGAGTACCCGACGCTGAGGTCGAGGCCACCGAGCCGCTCGTTGGCGATCACGAACAGTGACGGGCCGAACATGTCGAGCGAAACGGCCCTGGTGACGTCCTCGAGCGTGTAGGCGCCGTAGCCGGCCTGCAGGCCGGAATCGCCGATCGTGGTCACAGCAAGTCCGTCGAGACGCCGGTTGTTCCGGAGCCCTGGGCCGGCTTCGTGCCGATACACTTCCCATCCCGGAAACTTCATCATCGAGGCGGACTCGTGGTCCTTGGCCAGCGCGGCGATCAGCTTGAACGAGGCGTCACGGGCGGTTGCCCAGAAGTCGTCGGTTATCGGGTGCTCGGTACGCAGAATGTCGACGTAGCAACCGAAGGTCTCGTGCGCCCGCGCAAGTTTACTGAGGCGACGAAGGTCGACCGTGGTCAACACGGTCATGGCATCGAGCCTGTACCGCTCGCGCATAGCGAGCAGGAAGGCTGCCGTTACCGCACCGTGAGGCGTCGTTCTGTTGGCTTTGATGGCATCCATGAGCGTTGCCGTTACGACGGGCTCGAGGTGACGTGCCAGTACTCGCGTTTCTTTCTTCCGGTCGGGTACCGCCTGCTTGGGTAGCCGAATGGCCGGCGTATAGGTGGTCTTCTTGCCGCTGCCGGACTTGGTGGGCAGGCTGTCCTCGATCGACGGGGGCAGCGTGGTGTCGAGCGGGGGTTTCAGCTGCGCCGCGGCTGGATCGGCGAGGAATTCGAGAAGCTGGCGAGCGAGCATGTTGGCGGACTGGGCGTCGAGCGTCGCGTGATCGGCGCAAATGACGATGTGGTTGAGGTCGGCGTCGGGCGACTGCCGCACCAGCGCTACCCGCAGGCGCGGATGGTTGCCCTTCGGGATCGGTGTGCGGATCTCAGAGGCAAAAACCGTGCGCCAAGCGTCCGGGTCGGCGTCGTCGAGCACCTTCAACGGGATCTCCGTTGTGCCCTCGGTGTCGAACCAGGGCTGGCGATAGGCGAAGAACGGCATGTGTCGCCAGACGAGCTTGCCGTAGCGGATATGAGCGCGAAGGATAGGGTGCTGGGTCTGTAGCCAGGCGAGCGCGCGCGTCACCAGAGCCGGATCGAGGCGGCCGCGCACATGCAGCACCTGCATGGTGATCAGCCCGCCATGGACATGCAAATGGCTGAGCAGTTGTTCCTTTTCGCCCAGCGGGCGCATTTCGCCCAAGCTTTCCTCCCAGGTTTTCGAATACCATTCCAGGTCGCGATGAAATTGGCTAGTATGCCGACTACATAAGGGACTCAAGTGATGAACGATATCGAACGACCGATAGTCGAGTATATCTCCGCCATGGTGGCCGAAACCGGCGGTGCGCCGGTCGATCGCGAGACCCCTTTGCTCGAGGCAGGCCTGCTGGACTCGATCAGTTTGGTAAAACTTGTGTATTTCCTCGAGGAGCGATTCAAGATCAGCATCCCGGACACGGAGATACGGCCGGAGCTGTTCGAATCGCCTGCGAACATAGCGGCCTATGTTTCGCAGCGAGCGGCTCAGCCCGCCTAGAGCTCGCGCAGCCGCGCACGGAGCACCTTGCCGGCCGCGCTCCGCGGCAGTGCGTCGATGAACGCGATCTCGTCCGGGACCTTCTGAACCGACAGCCTTTCGCGGGCGTAGCGGATCAACTCAGCGGCCGACACCTCCGCCCCTTTGACGACGAACGCGATCAGCCGATTGCCGTTGCGCGAGTCCGGGAGACCCGCCACTGCGGCTTCGGCGACAGCAGGCAAGGCCATGAGCGTCTCCTCCACTTCGATGGGGTCGATCTTGTAGCCGGATACCTCGATCAGCAGCTTGCTGCGGCCACGGATGAAGATGCGACCTTCTTCATCGAGCGAGGCAAGATCGCCGGTCCTGAACCAGCCCTCATCGAACGCCTCAGCATTGGCCACGGCATCGCCGAGATAGCCCCGCATGAGCGAGGATGATCTGATTTCCATTTCGCCGACGGATGGGCCGAATTCGGTGTCGAACGGGACGATGCGGACCCTGGCGTCGCCCGCGGGCTTGCCCACCGATGCCCAGCTCGCGTCGAGGTCGGCGGAGTTGTTGTGCGAGAACATGCTCGCTTCGGTCGAGCCGTAATCCTGACGAAGTGGGGTACCCAGGCGCTCGCGCACCGCTTCGAAGATCGGCCGTTTCAGTGCGACGCCGCCCGAGAAGGCCAGGCGCATCCTGAGGTCGAAACTGCCGGTCTGACCGGTGACGATTTCGTACATTGCCGGAACGGCACCCATGACGGTGACGCGCTCGCGAACCATGGTGTCGAGCAGCTTCTTGCGCGAAAGCGCCAGCGGCAGGGGATCGCTCCAATAGAGCGTCGTTGCACCGCCGGCGACGGCTTGCGTAGCGCCCAGTAAGAAGCCCAATGAGAAGTTGCCCGGCAGAATGTCCAAAACGATATCGTCGGGCTGAATTTCCCAGGCTGTGCTGGCTCGTTCACCATCAGCGACGAGCTCGGCATGGGTGTGCGGCACCACCTTGGGCAACCCGGTCGAGCCGGACGAGAAGAGGTAGAGCGCCGTTGTATCGCCTCCCAGTTTCGGCAGCTGGGCGGTTGCGCTTCCTTCGGGAAGGGCGCTCGTCAAGAGCAAGGGAATGCCGGGGGCTGCATCTGCGATCAGCGTCTCGGCAACAGCGGCAAGACCGGGAGTTGAGATGACTGCGCTGGGTCCGGTCTTTTGTGCGAGTGCGGCAAGTTCGGATCGCGTGGCCGTCTCGCCGAGAGGCATCGCGATGGCGCCGATGGCGAAGAGCGCGTGGGCGGTCACGAAAAGATCGGGCGAGTTCGGAATCAGCAGGGCAACGGGATCGCCGCGCCCGATGCCACGGTCGATGAAGCCGGCGGCGCGCCGGCCGATCCGCTCGACCAATGCGGCGTAGGGCGTAAATGCCTCGCCCTGCCGCAATCCGCTGGTGCTCGGTGCCCGCGCTGTCAGCGCTAGCAGATTGTCGTAGATCATCTCTACTCCGCGGGGTCCGCCCCCCTGCCCGTAAGGATAGAAGTGGGATGCGCCATCTACAAGCCGTCAGCGATCACGCCAGCAAGTCCGGTGGAAAACGCCGGTATCGAACATCAAAGCTCCTGTCAGTTCCAGACCGAGCCTTTATCGTGGTCGCCATTGAAAAGGCCGGATGGCCCCCGCCAAAAGGGCCAGCGAGACAAGGAGGCTCAGTTCAAGTCCAGGCGATGGCAGCTCAATTCTGGCCTGCCACAATCGATTTCCGTGTCCACGACGAGTTCCTCTCCGATGACGACACCGCACTATCGGTCGTCGAAGGCCAAGGGTCCGAATGTTCTCGAGCTCGGCGCCGGGAAGCAAACAGGCACTCAATTCGGCATTGCAGACCCCGCGGCCGGGCGACCAGCGGCATGGAAATGCGCTGCGGCTGTGCAGTAGTCGGGCTGAAATGACCCGGGCGTTTCGGCTATCGGGGTAGTTCGGGCACGTCGAAATCCAGTGCGGTTGCGAGGTTTATCGTTCTGCGGGGAGTGATACATTGCCGGGTCAGGCTTTGCAGATCAAGCCTGTCGTGGCGGGCTTGGAACAGGAACAGTGCGGCGGGATGCTGTCGTAGCTGATCGGTGTCGAGTCCGTCGGCGGTGTGGTGGGCGGCGGCGACAAGAGCAGGGAACGCCGACTGGAGCTCGGCTGCCCATTCCTCGACCGCTGTCAGCCAGGCGTGGCTGGCGGCATCGGGTTTCGAGGAGAATCGTGCGATTGCCTCGCTCAGTTCCGGCCAGGTGTAGTCGGCCCACGGTTTGGTTTTCAGGACTGGCAGCTGCCATTGGCGCCTGACTTGCAACCAGTGATCGGTATGCGCCGGCACCGAGTGAATCGCGAAGTCCGGCAGGCTGAGTGCGGTCAGGGTTCCGCCGTGGCAGGCCCCGGTGTCCAGGCCCAAGATCCGGTCGTCGCGAATCAGTGGCTCGTTGCCGGTTACGTGGTGTCCGAACACGATCGGCTTGGCATCGGTGTAGTGGTCGTGCCAGACGCTGTCCGGGAACAGAGCGCTGAGTTCGCGCTCACCGCGAGTGGAACCGCAAAGGACCTCCGCACGCTGGTCGGCGAGCGGGATACCGGGCACCATGCCGGCATGGACAACGCGGACATGTTCGTTTTCGAAGTAGTACGGAAGCGTCCGCATCCAGTCGACCATATCGGCGTAACCATCGCCGGTCTGCAGTCGGGTGATTTCCTGGGCGTAGGAGAAGATCCCGCGGACGTGTTTGCGTTCGTGGTTGCCCATGACCACCACCGAGTTCGGGCGTTCACGGAAAAGACTGACCACCTCGTGTGGTTTCGGGCCGCGGTCGACCAGATCACCGACACTGACGAGGAGGTCGTCTTCGGTGAGTTCAACCTTCTCGAGTAGCTCGAGTAGCTCATCGAAGCAGCCGTGGATGTCGCCGATGATGACGGTGCGCCCCATCCGGACGAAGGTAGCCGCAGATCGGTTCGGCGAGCAATGGAATATCGCGGTTGTGAACCGCACAGCATCCGGCACTAACGGATATCTCTGGGCCGCAGTCGGTCTCGCCGCCAGCCACCCCGAGTCGGCCGGCTTGCGATGAAGCGTTGGCACTTTACGGCGTGACGAGGAGCCCGCGCGCCAGGGCTGTTGTGACCGCAGCGGTGCGGTCCGACACGTCGAGCTTGGCGAATGCTCGCTGGAGGTGGGTTTTGACGGTTGTTTCGCTGATGTGCAGGGCTTGACCGATCTCGGCATTGGTCGATCCGTGTGCGACGTGTCGTAGGACTTCGAGTTCACGCGCTGACAGCTCGGTCTGCGACTGGCGGTTTCGGCGATGCAGCCGGGCGCTCACCGAGGGTGTCAGGACTGTCTCGCCGCGTGCGGCTGCGCGTACGGCGGTGGCGATTTCCGCCCGTGAGCTGTCTTTCAGTAGGTATCCGCACGCGCCTGCCTCCACAGCGCGCAGGATGTCGGTGTCGGTGTCGTAGGTGGTGAGGACCACTACCCGGGTCTCGGGGCAGGCAGCCAGTATCGCCTGGGTTGCCGCGGCGCCGTCGATCTCGGGCATCCGCAGATCCATCAGCACCACGTCGGGTCGAAGTGCGGTGGCCACCGTGATGGCCTCGGCCCCTCCGGCGGCCTCGCCGACGATGGCGAGATCGGTTTCGCGGGACAGCATTCCGCACATGCCCTCGCGCACCACCGGGTGGTCGTCGACGAGCAGGACGGTGATCATGCAGGCACCACGAGATCGACCTGAGTACCCGCGCCCGGGCCGGTGTGCACGGTGACCGCCGCGCCGATCTCCCGTGCCCGGCTACGCAGGCCGGGCAGCCCGAATCCATCGACGTCGTCCTCGTCGAAGCCGATTCCGTTGTCCGCCACCGACAGTCGCACACCATGCTCGGTTCGTACGAGATCGACCCTGACACTGTCAGCGCGTGCATGCTTGCCGATATTGGTCAACGCCTCCTGCGCGGCGCGCAGCAACACCACCTCGGTGCTGGTATCGAGCTGGGGCACAGCCGGATCCACGTTCACGGTCACCGCGATTCCGGTCTCGTCGGTGAGTTTGCGACCGCGGCGGCGCAGGGACTCGGCAAGGGAGCCACGCCCCAGGTCCGGTGGTGTCAATGTTTCCACCATGGTGCGTGCTTCGATCAGGTTCTCTCTCGCGGCGGCCTCGATCAAGGCCAGATGCCGGCGAGCGGCTCCCGGGTCGGTATCCATCTCCGATTCCACGGCCTGGGCCAGTGTCGCGATCCCGGTGAACCCCTGTGTCAGAGTGTCATGAATTTCTCTGGCCAGGCGGGCACGTTCGGTCATCGAACCTGCTTCCCGGGACAGTCGTGCGACATCGGCGCGGCTGCGTTCCAACTGGTCCACGAGCACAGCCAATTGCTCACCTCGGTCGATGGCCAGGGTGATCGTCGCACCGATCGCCGGGTTGAACACGACCGCGATCAGCGATATCGCCAGTCCCAACGGCACCTGGGACTGAGCGAGAAGCGCGAAGACCAGGGGTGTGAAACTGACCGCGGCCGCGACCGCAATCGCGGCTCGTACCGGCAACGCCATGTAGATCAGCGCATATACCACCATCACCGCGGCGAGCGCGGGTGGCGACCACCAGGCGGCGGCGTGAAACAACACCAGCACACCGACCACGAACAGCGCCGAATTCCGGTCCACCCTACGTCGATAGAACGCATCGGGATTCCTGCGACGCGGAGCCAGCAACGCGGACCACGCCAGCAGACAGGCCAATGCCGTCAAGCCCGCCCATGTTTCGCCGGCATATGTGCGCCGCAACACGATGACGAGAACTCCGGTGGCGATGAGGCCACCGACCACGTAAGCGCTCCAGATCCGGTACCAGAAATCCCACCGCTCGGGCGCAGTCATGATCCGACGATAACCTGGATCGTGTTCCGCGGTGTCCTCCGAACGGCGGACGTGTACCCCCTGACACGCGGCATACGCTGCGACAAACGTCCACGCGTACAGGGGGATTGGCCATGACCACTACACAGGTGACACCCGACAAGACGCTCTACCCGCCCCGGTGGCAGCCCGCGCCGCTGCGCTGGCACCGCACCCCGGTGTCATGGCGGCAGTCCTGGAGACTCGCCGTACGAGGGATGCCATTGCGGCGCGACCGCACCCTGGCCGAGTTCTACGGAGCCCAGCTGCCCGGACAAGACGACATACTCGTGGCACGAATGCCGTTGCAGCGCTTCGTCGTCATACGCAACCCCGAGCACGCACGGCACATCCTGGTGACCAACCAGGCCAACTACACCAAGAGCGCAGAGTACGACATGCTCGCCGTCGCGTTCGGACGCGGCCTGGTCACCGAGCTCGACGAACAACGCTGGCAACGCAACCGCCGGCTCGTCGCACCCGTCTTCGGAAAACGCAACATCGCCACCCTCTCGGGCCCCATCACCGACGCCGCCCACGACTGCGCCCAGCGCATTCTTCAACTCGGCGCCCGCGGAGCCTCGGTGGACATGAACGCCGAAATGAGCCGGCTCACCCTCGATATCGTCGCCCGCACCATGTTCGGCCTCGACCTGACCGGACCGATGTCGGAGATCACCTTGTCCCGGATGCTGCGGCTGTTCGGGGTCGGGTTCGTCGCCGGCACCTCCCGAGGGCTACACGCACTCGCCGAGCTGACCAATCGCCACGACCTGCCCATACGCGTCATGCGGTCCGCGTGCTGGATTCTCGCACCGCGCACGGTCGCCGACCTCCGTCACGTCGAGAAGGTGATCGACCAGTTGATCACCGATCACCGCCGTGGTGCGATCACCCGCCGCGACAATCTGCTCGCACTGCTAATGGATGCCCAGGACCCGGAAACCGGACACCGCTACACCGACGCTGAGATCCACGACGAACTGATGACTTTCATCGGCGCCGGCACCGAAACCACCGCGACCGCACTCGCATGGACATGGAAACTGCTCGGCGAACACCCCGACGCCCGCACCCGCCTCTACGCCGAACTCGACGACGTCCTGGGCGGACGCACCCCCACCACCGCCGACGTCGACCTCCTGCCATGGACGAAAGCCGTTGTCGCCGAGACCATGCGACTATATCCACCGATCGTCGGACTCGGCCGCGTCGCGAAGACCGACGACATGCTCGGCGACTTTCCGGTTCGCGCCGGAACCACCGTCATCGTCAGCCTCCACGCCCTGCACCATCACAGCGGAGTATGGGCGGACGCGGGCGCTTTCGATCCTGCCCGCTACCTGACCGAAAACCTGACAACCACGCACCGTCACGCCGCCCTGCCCTTCGGGGCCGGCAAACGCATGTGTGTCGCCCACGTCTTCGCCAACACCGAAGCGGTCCTCGCACTGGCCACCATCGCCCAGCACGTCGAGATGAACCCGGCGACCACCACGCCGATCCGCCCCCAATTCTCCTTCACCGGTGGACCCAACGGGCCAGTCCCCATGCACATCAGCACCCGAAACAACAACACCGCGGCCTCCGACGCTTCGAGGCCCTAACACCCAACTCCACAGTCGGCCTCGCCCCGCGCCAAATTTGCGGCGGGGCGAGGCCGATCACCGTGCGGGCGCAACCCAACTCCGCTCCCGCTCAATACTCGGGTGGCTCGCCTGGCTGCAGCCCCTCTGAAGCCACCCACTGCTGCGTCGGGCTGCTCCTCTCCGAAACCATGCCTGCGCACGATCACGCCAAGATCTCCGCTTCCAGATCCGGCCGACCTCGCTCCTCCGCGAGCGCCAGTGCACTAGGTCCACGAAGTATCCATACCGTCCGTACTGAAATGCTGACCGCCGCACAGCAATTCACCGAATACGTGCGGGCGGTCGAGGGATGCGACGGCCTCGGCCGCCACCTCGCGCTTCGCCTGGTCCACGATGGTGAATCCGTCTTGGATGTGCCCGCGAGACTCTCGGCGCAGGTGCGGGTCGTCGCTACCGGCAACGGCCGTAAAACCGACCCGGTCGACCGCAGTGAGCTGTCGAGCTCGCGCATCCACTGCTCACGAACTCAGCCGAGAGCCGGAGCGGCCAGGTCACCACTCGCTGGAGGCGACCAGCCGAACACGGTCATGGTTCGTGCTCGGCGGTGAGATCAGTCGGCAATAGGGCGAATCGCCCGATCCGGCAGGATCCCGGCCCGGACGAGTTCGTCGTAGATCCGCTGCTGCTCATCGTCGAGATTCGAGTACAGCATGTCGTACGCCAGTTCTTCCTCGGCGAGTACCGCGACCGGATCCCAGTCGTCACCGAGCGCGGCGAGGACAGCGCTGCGCCGTCGTACCTCGTCCAGGGTGAGGTCGTAAGCAAAATTGTGGTCGGCCATTTAGGCATCTCCAACCAGGTTCTTTCCAAAAACGAATTGACGACGATGCCCAACCGCGCCGTCTCGGGCAATGACCTGCATCACGTTTCGCGGTTGGACTTCGTCACATTTGATGCCCGTGCGCGGACTGGACCGCGCAGTAAATGCGTCCACATGATCGCCTCGACACGTCCACCGCTGAAAATCGGGCGCGGCGACGCCGCACCGCCAACAGAACGGAACTCGCCAATGGCCGTCGCTGGCGCCCGGGTCCTGTTGCCAGCCGCCCTGATGCTATTTACCCGACGCGAAAACCACCGCACCGATCGAACCCGAACTGGGCCATACGACATCAGAGGCCGGTGATGAGCGCTCGATGGCGGGCCCAGTCGGGTGAGATGATCTCAGCCCGTTGATCTTCGGAGCGCTCGCGCTGGCCGGTTCCGCCAGCGCGGTATGCGGCACGAGCGGATGATTGCGATCGATGGGCCTCGGCAGTCGCCGCGATTCAGTGGTGGAACAGTCGAACTCCGGTGCGGGCGAGGGTGATGCGGTGTTCGCGGCAAGCATCGGCGATAACCCATGACAGACCGAACATCCAGACGGACCAAGGCGCACTGGATTTCGGCATGTGGGTGCGCTCGCACGGCAGGCCCCGCAGCCGGTTCCAACCACACGACCAGCGGTAGAAGAGCACGCTGCCATGTGCGCATGAACGGCCAACCCAACCGTTCTAAACGTGCACTACAGCTGAGGAATTGGCGCGAAATTGCTGTTCTACAGCGGCTTGTGCGGGATTGCACCGGTCGTCCGAAACTCGGCAAAGTAGTGCACTGCCGGCTGCCGTACGGCGCTCGGGCCGTTGGGCTTCCGACGCCGCGCGCCGGCCGGTCGAACAGCGCGGGTGGCGGTATTCCCGTACGTTCGCGCTGTATGGCGGCACGGGTCTACCGGTGGGCTTCGGTTCGACCGTCGGCGGCTGCCGTGAGCCGGCGGGCCAGGGCGCGCACGGCGTCGTTCAGTGCGTCGGGGTGTTCGATGACGAACGGGCGGTTCAGGCCGGCCAGGACGGGGGGAATCCAGTCGAGTTGTTCGGCTCGGATTCGGACCCGGACCCACGGGTGGGTGTCAGGAAGTGAGTCGATCTCGTGCACGGTCGCGATCGCCGCGGGGAGCAGTGGGCGGACCTCGGTGAGGGCGCCCTGAACTCGGATCGATACCTCGTACCGATAGGGCGCCGTCGCAAGTGCGGACAGCAGATGCTCGGTCGGCTCGAATCCCGCTGGCGGAGTGAACGTTCCGGGCAGTGTTGTCACCGCCGTGATGCGGTCGAGCCGGAACTGACGTAGTTCGTCGCTGTTGCTGTCCATCCCCGTCAGATACCACCGGCCGGAGTGGGCGACGAGCCCGTATGGGTGTACGGTCCGCTCACTGCGGCGCCCGTTCCGGTCGGTGTAACCGATCGCGACCGTTTGGCGCTCGCGGGTGGCCTCGGCGAGCCCGAGCAGGACCGCGGTCTCGACAGCAGCCTCCGGGCGGGCGTCAGCGGTGAATTCGGCGGTGTCCATCAGTGCGTCCAGCCGGGCCGTCAGACGTGGGGGCAGGACGCGACGGAGTTTGGCCGCAACGCTGTCGGCCGCGTCGGCGGCTGTTTTCGATCGACCGACGCCGCGGCTGGTGAGGAGTCCGAGCAACACGGCCACCGCTTCGTCATCGGTCAGCATCAGCGGCGGCATTCGGTACCCCGGGGCAAGCCGGTATCCCCCGTAGCGGCCCCGCACCGATCGAACGGGGATCTCCAGGTCGGTGAGATGGGTGACGTATCGCCTGACGGTGCGTTCATCGACGCCGAGCCGTCCGGCGAGTTCGCCGACGGTATGGGTGCCGCCGGTCTGCAACAGCTCGAGGAGGGCCAGCACTCGGGCGGTGGGGCGCGTCATCAGGAAATTCTCTCATCTATACCGGGCGGAAACTGTCCGGTATCGGCTCTACCGTGGCCTGCGGGCGGCGCAACCTCCGCCCCAACCAACAACAGGAGTCCGCAATGAACCTCGTCTCGATCCGTTTGATCACCGGCGACATCCAACGGCTGGTCGGCTTCTATCAGCACCTGACCGGTGTCGAAGCCACCTGGGCTACACCGGATTTCGCCGAAATCGTCACACCGGCCGGCACACTCGCGATCGGAAGCACCCGCACCGTCGCGTTGTTCGCGGCCGGCAGCGCGCGCCCAGCCGACAACCACACCGCGATCATCGAGTTCCTGGTCCCCGACGTCGATGCCGACTACCACCGATTGCGGGACACGGTCGACGACTTCGTCAACGAGCCCACGACCATGCCGTGGGGCAATCGGTCATTGCTGCTTCGCGACCCCGACGGCAACCTGATCAACCTCTTCACCCCGGTCACCGCGCAGGCCGTCGCAAAATTTGCCCGCTGACATCCGCTCGTCGGCATGTGCGTGCAGGCACCTGTGAGGCGCTGGGCCCATCGATCTTCCACAGGCCCGCGCTGGCCGGTTCGGGCCGCGCACTATGCGGCATAGCGCGTTCGGTCGTGCGTTCAGTGATGGTGCCGAGCGATGGTCAGGATCCACTCCCTAGCCGTAATCGCTGGTGAGCAAAGGCAATTCGGGATTTGTGAGGCTGAAGTTCGATATGTCGGCGGGTCGGGATGGCCGGCCCAACCGGCATATCGCAGCACGACCAGGGGCCTTCGGTCAGCTGTCGGGCACGGCGATTCGGCGCCGCTCGGCACGGCGGGCGAGCGTATCCACGATTCGATGCCATGCCGGTGACTCCCTTAGGATCAGGGAAAAGACCGGCGTCGGGTTCTCAGGCCGGCTGCTGTTGCCTTCGTGTTCGATCTCCCATGTTTCCAGGTCGTTGATGAGCCGATCCACGCGCGGATCGTGCGGATCCCAGTCGACTGATTGATCGCATGCGAGATACAGGCGAATCTTCTCGGGGTCGTCGAAGCCGGCGTTCTTGTCCCGTATCCACTGCGGCACCGCATGCGGGTCCGACGCCTGCATCAGGATCGACCAGTCGCGTTCGAGTCGGACCGTCCGTTCACTGACTCCGAGACTGCGAAGCCGGTTCAGTATGGCGACCATCTCGGGGTGCAGGACAAGCTCTTCGCCGCTTGCCAATTCGGCGATGCGGCGGCGATGCTCGGTGAGCTGCTCGATCTTGGTCTGCAATGCGGTGTCGATATCGGTGATGGCAGCTGCGAATTCGGTTGGTTGTGCGTGCAGCAGCGCATCGATGCGGGCCAGCGGCACTCCGGCATCGGCAAGAGTCCTGATCCGGACGAGATCTACCGCCGCCTGCGCGCTGTACCGGCGGTAGCCGGAGGCATCGCGCTCAGGCTCGGGCAACAGGCCGACCTGGTGGTAGTGGCGGACGGTGCGTACGGTAACGCGGGCGGTTGCCGCGAGCTGGCCGATCGTGAGCACCGTAGGCCTCCGGTCTTCGGGAAACATGGCCAAGCCGAGTTCAGGCGCGAGCCACCTGGTCGACGACGTCGCGGATCGCCTGGACCACGACATCGGGGCGCGTGAAGCACAGCTGGTGGTGGCCGACATCGGAGACGACGCGATGTTCCCCGAACGACACCGTGCTCACCACGGCCGTGGCCATCCTCCGTATGCCCTCCTGTATCGCACATATCGTCTGCTCCGGCATCGACGCCTGCGGGCCGGGGTCGGTGCCCTCGGCGGTGAGCGCGACCACCGGTACGTCGGGAATGTCCGGCCCGGCACGCAGTTCGTCGGCGAGTGCAACCAAGCTGCCCCGTTCGGCGATGCCGACCCGGAGCCATTCGTCGCTGACATGGGCTTCGATCAGCGGCTGCCGCATGTGTCGCGGGTAGTCCGCCACCAGTCCGGCGAACATCTCGTGCAGGGCTGGGCGCATCTGCCGGATCTGCTCGGGATCGAGCGCCGGCTGCCGGCCGGCAGCCGGGCTCGCCGCAGCGGGCATGAAATCCTCCCAGTCGCGGTGGAAGCCATCCAACCAGACCAGCCCGGCCGCCTCCTGCGGGTACAACTGCGTGAACCGATGCGCGTAGGCGCCGCCGAGGGAGTGCGCGACCAGGACGTACGGGGCTTCGAGGTCCTGGGCGTGCAGCAACTCGTGTAGTTCCATCGCGACCGCGGCGGCGGTGCGCGGCAGCGGGACCGGATCGCTGTACCCGCTGCCGCCACGGTCGTACACCACTGCGGTGCAGAACTGCGAAACCCCTTGCTGCACAGCGAAATAGTCCAGACCGACCGCACCCGCGCCCGGCAGGAACACGACGGCCGGCCCGCCACTGCCCAGCCGATGCACGAAAACGCGGCGGCCGTCGACCTCCTGAAACTCCCCGATCGGCGGAGCAGGCCGAGCCGCGGAAGCGATGTTCTTCGTCATGAAGCAAGGGTGCAACCCCGACGCAGCGTCAGGGTCAAGCCTTCCCCGACACCCTCGGGCTGTCGCGGAGTGGGGATCGAGTGCCCAGATCTGCGAAAAGCACTGTGTCATAGGCCATTTTGTAGGCCCTTTGATCTATGCCGATGATTTTTTGATGGTGACGCACCGACCGTTGTCCGAGGGTCCGCCGATGCCGGGGGCTTGTGCGTTCAGCGCGATTATTCGCGGGTTGCGGGGCCCTCGATCAACCCGTACTCGACAGCGGCGGGGGTCGTGAGTGTCCGTTGCTGTTCGAGGTCTTGACGGATCTGGTCTGTGTCGCGACCGGTGAGTTCCGCCAGTCGAGCGAGCAGTGTGTCGAACATGGCTCGTGCGTGTTCGAGTCGCGGTTCGACACGGCTGAGCCCGCCCTCCAGACGTACCGATGGCTCCCGCAACACGAACTGGGCACTTCTGTAGGCGTAGCGATGCTCGCACGATGCGAGCACTCCCAGCGCTGCACCGCCGAGCGTGCCGCTCACGTAGGCGCTCACGGGCGCGCGAAGCACGTCCAGCACATCGGTGACAGTGCTGGCGTCGAGCAGATCCGCTTCCAGCCCGTACATTTCGAGCCGGATCGGTCGGGCGCTCTCAGCGTCCAACGTCAGCAACCGAGCGCACAGCTCGGTGGCAGCCGCGGCGTCCAAATGCCCGCGCGCGATAACCGTCCGCTGCATGAGCAACGCTTCCGCCGGTCCGTCCGGGCGAGGATCGATCCACACCTGCGTCGAGGGCGGCGGGACCGGAACAGGCTGCGGTTGTTCACGTTTCGCCGGGTAGTAGTTCGGAAACTCCGACGGCCAGGGCTGCCACTGAGAAGTGGGTGTGCTCGTCTCGATTCTCAAGGTTGTTCTCCGATCCGATTCGATTCAGCTGTCGTACTCGTCACTTGCAACGTGATGCGGCTGTCGACCGCAGCGGCATACCGCTGCAGCGTCGAGGTCCGCACATCGACGTTCTCCGTCTCCAACCGCGCCACCGCCGACTGCGACGTACCCATACGGGCAGCAACTTCGGTCTGCGACAACCCCGCCGCCCGCCGCCGCTCCACCAGTTCGGCAATCAGCCGCGCACGATCCTCCGACATCCTGCGTAGCGCCATCTCCCGGAACCCGGGCAGCACCGGGAGAGGTTCCTCGCCCGGCGACTGGGTCACCTCCTCGCTCATACCTACAACGATATCTCACTTTAGATATAACGCCAGGTCCTGAACCGAAGCGTGTCAGCTGCACTAACGAGAAGGATCCGACGAAATCCACAATCCGCACCGCCGCGCCTTCTAACGTGCTCATCGGCTACAGGCGAGGGACCGGATTCGGTGCCGATGGACTCGGTGGTGTGCTGAGACTGGGAATCGACCACTGCCATGGTCCGCCGCGGCGCGATAGTGCGGCGTGTGGATTTCCTTGCGCCACAGAACGTTCAGGTCTTGATCGACCAGGCAGTGAAACGTGTTCTAGTATCTCGGCGAGCATCGCCGCGATGCGGCATAAGACCGGGAGGGGCGCGGGACGGTGGGTTCGTTCCGCTCGAAGCAGCATGGTCGGGGAAATTCTTGCGGCACTTTGGGACACCCGCGATCTGTGGTGGACCGTGATCTCCTGGCATGGCGGCATCTATCTGTTCGCGCCGGCCGGGGCCGCCGGCGCGGCAAGCGGCAGGAGCGGATGTTGCCCCGCAGAACTGCGTCCGAAAGGATGAGCCGCAACGAATCTGATACCGAATGTAGACAGGTGAAGTGATGTCCGCCTCAGCAGAGCGTCGATCGTCCGATTCCATCGCTGGGAGCCGAGGCACACGAGAATTGCCCAGCCCCAAGGTACTTCGGCTGATTATGAGCGCATATCCGCCACTCTTGTTCGCTGGTGTGCGCGTCGCTCATATCGCGGACGACTGGACCTCTGTGCGCGCGACCCACAGAGTTCGTCCATGGAACTGGAACCCCAACCGTTCCGCATTCGGTGGCACCTTGTACTCGATGACAGATCCGTTCTTCGGGATCATGGCCCGCGGTCAGCTCGGGCGCGGCTATCGTGTTTGGACGAGCGCTGCAAGCATTGAGTTCATCGCGCCCGGCCGTGAGATGGTGACCGCCACCATGTCGCTCCCGTCTGATCACGTGGCGGCGATCCGTGACGCTACGAGCGAGGGCGGCAAGTCGATCACAGCTCACACCGCCGAAATCGTTTCCGATCAAGGCGTTCTAGTTGCCCGAGCCACCCAGCAGCTGTACGTGCGTCGCGTCAACCAGTGACCACGACATGGCCCCACCACCTTCAATGCCGACACACAACGTCCTACACTCGACAGTAGCGGATGTTCCTGTGCCGCAGTCGGTCTCATCGTCAGCCGTGCCGCGCCGGCCGGTGCGGTCAGCGCGGTACGCGGTGCGGGATGGGATGTTGGTTGATCAGTTTGCGGCCGACGCGTGGCGTGCGGCCGACATTGGCTGACGGGCATCTGCAACGGCAGTCACCACACAGGTGCCCAACCGGCCGACGCGATCGTAGAGCGTTGCGGTGCCGACTGCGATCCCGTCGCCGGTGACCTGATCCTGAGCCTGAAGCCCGAGTTCGGGACCTTCGGGCAACCGCGAGAGCGTCAAGGTCATGTCGGTGTTGATGTAGCCGATCCCCGCAGATCCCCAATGGCAGACGAAATTCGTGGCGTCTCCCATAGCAGCTGCTCGCTGAAACGGGGAGATCGGTTCGCCCTCGATCAAGGGAATGAGATTCTGCCACAGCACTTTACGGTCGGCGTTCCGGCCTGCGGTCAAGTTGTCGGTCCACTCGGATTCGCCGCACTTGAGCAACGGCGGCTCGCCGTGCGGCGATGTCAGCTGAGCCTGCGGTGCGGGCAATGACGCCTGCGGCTGCCACATCTCACCCGGTGCCGCAGAAGCTGAAGCGAGGAAGACCACACTCGCCCGCGCACGGAGTTCGCCCTGCTGCACGATGGAGGCATCGGCGACGATCACCCGCGTGCCCTCGCGGATGACGGCGCTGCGCACCGCGATCGGTTCGTTGAGTAACGGCCGCAGCATATCGACTGTGAGCCGCGCGGGTATGAAGCCCTCCGCGGGGCAATGCGTTTCAAGCTGACGCGCCAACAGTCCACACACCGCCGGCCCGTTCACCTGCTTCGAAGACCACTGGCTGACCCCGAAGCCATGCGCTTGGTACCGCCCGTCTCGCGCCACGAAGAACGAAACCACCGCGATCGGCCCCCTCTGTTTCCGACTCGTCAAAACGCATCGATTAGAACACGTTTCATGGCCTCCCAGAAGATCATCCGACTCTAGTCGAGCGCACGGAATTCGACAATATGGCGCGTTGGCCAGGGCGCCCAGCGCGGCTGCCGAAGTGGTGTGGGACATCGGACCGCCGACAACACAGTGGGTCGGGTCGCCCCGCTTTCGGCCTTCCTGGCCAGGCAACGGCACGGGGCCGGTGCCGCGGATTCTGCGGCACCGGCCCGGCTTGATCGATTCGCTTACTTTGAGCCGATTCGGCTCGAATCGCTACTTGCGGCCGGTGAATTCGTCCATGGAGTGGTAGACGCCCACCGTGTTCAGGTAGAAGTCGCGGACCTTGAGCGGGAGGAGGCCGGAGATGGCGCGGTTGAGGCGGGAGGTCCAGGGTAGGACTACCAGGGCGGAGCCCTTCTTCATTTCGGTCCAGGAGGTGTCGACGACTTCCTCCTGGTCCAGGATGGGGGTGAACCAGAAACCCTTGGCGCCGTCGAACATTCCGGTGTTGATGTAGGTCGGGCAGACCGTGGTGAACTTCACGTGCTCGTTGCCGGACTGCTCGAGTTCCAGGCGCACCGAATCCGACCAGCCCAGTGCCGCCCACTTGGAGGCCGCGTAGACGCTCATGCGAGGGTTGGCCACCAGCCCGGCGGAGGAGGCGATGTTCAGAACGCGGCCCTCGACGCCCTTGTTCGCCACCATGGCGGGCAGGAACTCGAGTGTGATGTACATGGGCGCAAGCGAATTGATCGCCATGGTCTTGTCGATGTCGGCACGGTTGCCGGTCTCCCAGAAGTACCCGTTGCCGCGCACGATGCCCGCATTGTTGACCAGCACGTCGATTCCGCCGACCTCGGCGCGTACGGCCGCGCCCGCCTCGGCGATGGCGTCGCGGTCGGACACGTCCACCACATAGTGGTGAATCTTGCTGCCGCCCAGCGCCGCCAGCGCGGCCGCGGTCTCCTCGAGCGCCTTCTCGTTGATATCCCACAACACCACGTCGGCGGCCTGCTCGGCCACCGCGCGCTGCGCGAACGACTTGCCCAGGCCCATGGCCGCCCCGGTGACCAGGACCTTCTTGCCCGCTACGGTCTTCATACCCCTCTGTACCCCTGTCGAAATGAGCTGCGGAATCACTTCTGCCGCAGCGTCTTCATGACGCCCAGGTAGAGCGTCATCGTCTTGGCCCACAGCTGTTCCGACATGCCCGGCAGCGGTGCGATGGGCAGCACCCGCTGCACCGCGATGGTCTGGGTGTCGATGTACTTCAGCAGGCCCTCGGGCCCGTGCCGGCGGCCGGTGCCGGAGATGCCGAGCCCGCCCGAGGGCGCCGCCACCGAGCCCCACGCAGCGATGAAGCCCTCGTTCACGTTCACCGATCCGGCGCGCACCCGCGCGGCGACCTCGCGGCCGTGGGCGGTATCGCGGCTCCACACACTGGCATTGAGGCCGTAGGCGGTGTCGTTGGCCTGGGCGACGGCTTCGTCGTCGCTGGACACGCGGTAGACCGACACGACCGGTCCGAAGGTTTCCTCGCGGTAGACGGTCATGCCCTCGCGCACGCCCGCGAGAATGGTGGGCTCGTAGAAGTAGGGGCCGAGGTCCGGCCGCGCCTTGCCGCCGGCGAGGACCGTGGCGCCCTTGGCGACTGCGTCGTCGACGTGCTTGCTGACGGTGTCGATCTGGCGCGGGAAGGTCAGCGACCCGATCTCGTAGCTGTAGTCGAGAGTCTTACCGAGGCCCAGTTTCTTTGTGTGGGCGACGAATTCGGTGACGAACTGGTCGTACACCGTGTCGTGCACATAGATTCGCTCGATCGATTCGCACAGCTGCCCGGCGGAGGCGAAGCAGGCCCGCACCGCGATCTTGGCGGCGGCCGAGACGTCGGCGTCCGCGAGCACCAGCAGCGGGTTCTTGCCGCCGAGCTCGAGCGAGTATCCGATGAGCCGCTCCCCCGCCTGCTGGGCGATGGTGCGCCCGGTGGCACTGGATCCGGTGTAGTCGACGTAGTCGGCGCGCGCGATGACCTCGGTGCCGACCACCGCGCCGCGCCCGAGCACCGCCTGCCACAGGCCCTTGGGCAGACCGGCGCGCTCGGCGATGTCGATGGCCCAGAGCAGGGTCAGCGCGGTCTGGTTGTCGGGCCGCCCGATGACGGCATTGCCGGCCAGCAGCGCGGGCAGCGCGTCGGAGGCGCCCAGCGCGAGCGGGTAGTTCCACGGCGAGATGACCGCGACCACGCCCTTGGGCCGGTTGCGCACCTCCACCTGGGTGAGGACCGGCATGACGCCGCGCGGCTTGCGGTGCGCCAGAATCGATTTGCCCTCGGCCGCGTAGTAGCGGGTGTTCACCGCGACGTCGGAGACCTCGTCGAAGGCGTGCACCCGGGACTTGCCGGTCTCGAGCTGGATGATGTCGAGGATGGTGTCCTGCTCGGCCAGCACCAGGTCGTGGATGCGGCCCAGCAGTGCGGCCCGCTCCCCGACCGGCACGGTCGCCCATTCCTGCTGCGCGGCGCGCGCGGTGGCGAAGGCCGCCTCGATATCGGTGACCGAGGACTGCGGCAGGTCGGTGATCTTGGCGCCGGTGGCGGGCGCGAACACCTCCACCGAGGGCGCACCGCCCGCGACGGCGTGGCCGAGCAGGCGCTGGACCAGGTCAAAAGGCAGCGCATCGGCGGCGGCGAGCTGCGGGGCAGTCGTCATTGGTCGCCCTCTCGAGGAGTCGGGTGCGGGTGAAACCCATTATTAACTGAACATCGGTGTTACATGAACACTGGTGTTAGATTAATAGACGTGACGCACACCATGTCAAGCCCTCCGGCGGGCAAGGGCACCCCGGCTCGCCGCGGCCGGCCGCCGCAGACGGAGAAGCAGGCCGACCAGGTGCGCGCCCGCATCGTGCTGGCCACCGCCGAGGTGTTCGCCGAACAGGGTTCGCGCGGGCTGAGCGTGGCGCGGATCATCGAGAAGGCCGGGCTGGCGCGGCCCACCTTCTACCGCTATTTCGCCAATGCCGTCGAGCCGCTGCATGCGGTGCTCACGGTCTCCAACGAGGACCTGGTCGGCGGCATCCGGTCCGCGCTGGAACGCAGCGAACAACCGGTCGATCTCGGCATCAATATGATCGAGGCGTATCTGCACTGGGCGGGCGGCCACGGCCGGATGCTGGCGCCGCTGTTCGCCGAACTGCACGATCCGGGCTCGCCGGTGTCGGCCTATCGCGAGCAGGCCATCGACGACATTCGGGACCTGGTGCGCACCAAGATCACCGGCCTGGGGCGACCGGCCCCCACCGATCTCGACCTCGATACCGCGCTGCAGACCTGCGAATTTGTCGTCTACCGCATTTCCGCGGACGCACCGCACGGCGAACCCGATCAGGCCACCATCGACGCGGCCCGGCTGACCATGATCCGCGGGGTGCTCACCATGCTCGGCACGCGCGCGGATGTCGAATACGCGCTCACGATTCCGGGGTTGTTCGAAGCCACCCAGGACTAACCGGTCCAGCAGGTTAGCCATCGGCGACGTCCCGGGCTAGGCTCGGCGCATGCCGGAAACCACGCCGCCCCAATCCTTCTCGGCCGTCACCCGCACCATCGTCCAGGACATCACGGTGACGCCCGCCAAGCGCACCGACCGCATCCAGACCCGCCGCATCTCCATGCCCGCGGGCACGGCGGCCGGCCTGCACACGCACAATGGTCCCGTGGTGGGCAGCATCGTGTCCGGCTCGGTGGCCTACCGGATCGAGGGCGAACCGCTGGTCGTGCTGCGGCCGGGCGATGTGTTCTTCGAACCGGAGGCTGTCCGCATCGCCCAGTTCGACGCACTCGACGAGGACGTCGTGTTCCTGGGCCATTTCCTGCTCGGATCGGATCAGGATCCGGCCATCGAATTCCCAGGAAATTAGCCGACACCGCGCAGTCGCCCGTCCTATCGTCGATTCGTTCGTACAACGAAAAGAGCTGAGGATGAAGGCTATTCGCACCCGCGAGCCCGGCATCGACGGATTGGTCTACGAGGATGTCCCCGACGCGAAACCCGGTCTCTGCGATGTCCTGATCAAGGTCGAGGCGTGCGGTATCACGCACAACGAACTGGACTGGCCCATCTGGAACTGCCGCGCCGGCCACCCCCGGGACTCGGTCATTCCCGGCAACGAGGTCTCGGGTGTGATTGCCGCGCTCGGCTACGGCACCGCCGGATTCGCCGTCGGCGACGAGGTTTTCGGCCTCACCGACCAGCTGCGCAACGGCGCGGCCGCCGAGTACGTCGCCGTCGAAGCCCGCAATATCGCACGCAAACCCCGCACCCTCGATCACATCCAGGCGGCGGCGGTCCCGCGTGCCGGGCTCACCGCCTGGCAATCCCTGTTCGACCACGGGCACCTCGAAAAGGGCCAGACCGTCGTCATCCACGGCGCGGGCGGCGCAGTCGGCTCGATGGCCGTCCAGCTCGCGCACTGGGCCGGCGCGCACGTTATCGGTACCGGCCGCGAGCACTCCCGTTCCCTGGCACTCGAACTCGGCGCCGACCGCTACCTCGCCCTGGACACCGAGCAACCGGCCGACGCCGCAGGCCAGGCCGACCTGGTGGTCGACACGATCGGCGGTGACGTCCTCACCGGTTCATCGATCCTGCTCCGCCCCAACGGAACCCTCATCACCATCAAGGCAGCCGCCGAATTCCCCACCGACCGCGACGACATCCGCAAGGTCGTCTTCGTCCAGGAATCCAACCGCGCCCAACTGACCGAACTCGCCCGCCTCATCGACGAGGGCCGCCTCCGCCCCCAGGTCGGCGCCGTCTACCCCCTCGAAGAAGCGGTGAAAGCCTTCAGCGCCAAGGCCGCCGGCGGCCTCCCCGGCCGAATGATCCTCCAGCCGTGAACCGCTCGCCGATCACAATCACCATCGGATCGTCGGCCTCTCCCATCGCATCCATGGGGACCGTGTACCGGTTGCCGGTATCGGCGCAGATCACGTCGGCGATCTTGACCAGCGCTGGAAGGTCCCCGCACTCGAAATGGGCGAGACTCGGCATGATTACCTCGCCGACTCCCTCGGCGTAGGCGAGGTTCATCAGGCGGTTGATCGGCGCGCCCCGACGTGTTGGATCGGACGGTCGTCACGGCCGCCGAGCTTGATCGACTTCGGTCAACTCAGTGGTTTCATTGCTGCAGCCTTCATTGCTGCAGCTCGGGAATGGGTTGTTCTTCGAGGACCACGATTTCGCACTGCTCGGCCCAGTGCAGGTGGTGGTGATCGCCGACCATTTCCAGCGCCTCGTCCATGGAGGTGGCCTGGAGGATGGACATTCCGATCACTCCGCTGTCGGTCTCGGTGGTACCGGTCGGCGTGATGCGGCGCGCATTGCCGAGGGGTTTGCCCGCGTCGACGAGGCCGGTGCCGATCCGGTTGCTCCAATCCGCCCACAGCTGCATGCCTTTCGCGGCTTCCGCGGGTGTGGCCTGGGCGAATCGTTCGGCGACCGAGAGGGGTGCGAGGTAGAGGACTATGTAGCGTTTCATGTTTCCGAAGATAGGTGACCAAATGGTCACATGTCAACGCTCATGTGACCGATTGGTCTCGTATAAAGTGGGGGCGTGGACGAGGATGTGGTGTTCAAGGCGCTGGCCGATCGCACCCGGCGGCATCTCCTGGACGCGTTGTTCGCCAAAGACGGCCAGACGCTGACCGAGCTGGAATCCGGGCTGGAGATGACCCGCTTCGGCATCAGCAAGCACCTCCGTTTGCTCGAGGAGGCGGGCTTGGTGACGGCGGTCCGCAGCGGGCGAAAGAAGTTGCACTACCTCAATCCCGTGCCGATCCGGCTGATTCACGATCGATGGATCGACAAATTCACCGAACAACAGCTCTCCGCACTGGCCGATCTGAAGAAGGACCTGGAATCGTGAGCTTCAAGAACGTCCTCTCGCGTGCACGCCCGGAGACGACCCAGATCCATCGCGTGATCATCGCCGCACCGGCCATGCGGATCTGGCAAGCCGTGACCGATCCCGACTGGACCGTGCGTTACGGATTCGGCGGCCGCAGCGTGCTCGAGCCTCGGGTCGGTGGCGCGTTCACGGTCTTCGCTCCCTCCGGACCTCGTCCGATCGACAGCGAACCGGAGGTCATCATCCGCGGCACGGTCACCGATTACGACCCTCCGGTGTTGTGGGGTGCGCGCATACGTTTCCTGGGCGATGAGAACCTTGCCGCGGAGCCGGAAACCTATCTGCGATACGCAGATTCGTGATCGCGGCGACGGCACCTGCGCCCTGACCGTCATCCACGATGTCGCCGGCGCTCCGCTCATCTCGATCATCGTCTCCGGCGATCTGGAATCGGAAGGCTTCGGCGGCGGCTACCCGTTCATGCTCAGCGACCTGAAATCCCTGCTGGAGACCGGGCGGTCGCTACCCGTCAGTCGCCCCACCAACAAGAGCTGATCACATGAACTGCAATGGATTTGCTTCCACCGGGGTCAGGCCCGCTCGAAACGCATGGCGGGGTCGGTGATTCGGCCGTAGCGGAGTTTGGGGAGGTCGCGAAGGTAGTTCATGTAGAGGCGCCAGGGGGCGCGGTCGCCCGTTTTGGGGAGGATGTCGAGGGCCCGGAGCACGTAGCCCGGCTCGAAGTTCAGGAAGGGCGCGGTGCCGATGGACGGGTCGCGCACCGGGGTCGCCGTGGCGTAGCCGTGGGCGTCCATGTGGCGCAGCAGGCGAACCACGTACTCGCACACCAGATCCGCCTTCAGCGTCCAGGAGGCGTTGGTGTAGCCCATGATGAAGGCGAAGTTGGGCACATCGGAGAGCATCGTGGCCTTGTAGGCCATGGTGTCGGGGAGGTGGACCTTGCGGCCGTCCACCACCAGTTCGACGCCGCCGAAGGGGATGAGGTTCAAACCCGTTGCGGTGATGATGAGGTCGGCCTCGAGGTCGCGGCCGGATTCGAGGCGCAGGCCGGTCTCGGTGAAGGTGTCGATGCGGTCGGTGACCAGCTCCAGCCGCCCCTCGCGGATGGCGCGGAACAGATCGCCGTTGGGCGACAGGCACAGTCGCTGATCCCACGGCCCGTAGGGGGGGTTGAAGTGGGTGTCGATGTCGTAGCCGTCGGGCAGCCAGCGCTTCTGAAAGCCGCGGATCCAGGCCCGCATGCGCTTCGGATAGCGTTGCGACAGTTGGTACATCAGCGTGCTGAGGGCGACGTTCTTGGCGCGGGTCAGGCCGTAGGCGATGCGCGCGGGCAGGTACGCGCGGGCGCGGTCGGCGAGGTCGTCGCGGTCGGGCAGGGAGATGATGTACGACGGTGACCGCTGCAGCATGGTCACGTGCGCGCCCTCCTCGACCAGGGCGGGGCCGAGGGTGACGGCGGTGGCGCCGGAGCCGATGATGACGACCCGCTTGCCCTCGACATCGACGTGGGCAGGCCAGTGCTGCGGGTGGATGATCGGGCCCGGGAAGCGTTCGGTGCCTGCGAAGTCCGGGGTGTAGCCCTCGTCGTAGCGGTAGTAGCCCGAGCAACTGAACAGGAAGTTCGCGGTCATGGTCACCGACCGGCCGTCATGGTCGGCGGTGACGGTCCAGCGGTGGTCCGCCGAGGACCATTCCGCCCGAACCACCCTGTGCCGGTAGCGGATGTGCGAGTCGATTCCGTTCTCGGCCGCGGTGTCGCGCACGTACTCCAGGATCGAGTCGCCGTCGGCGATGGCCTTCTCCCCCAGCCACGGCCGGAACCGGTAGCCGAGGGTGAACATGTCCGAGTCGGAGCGAATCCCGGGGTAGCGGAACAGATCCCAGGTGCCGCCGCTGGCCTCGCGCATCTCCAGAATGGCGTAGGTCCGCCACGGGAAGGCGCGCTGCAGATGGTAGGCGGCATCGATACCGGACAGTCCGGCCCCGACAATCAGCACGTCGACGTGCTCGGGCGTAGTGGCCATAGCCCCAGCCTATCGACCGCGGTGAGCGAGACCACTACGAACGCGACAAGAATTCGCCCACCAAGCCCGCCACCCGATCCGGATCGCCCTTGTCGATGCCGAAATGGTCGAGTCCCGGCACGGTGACGCGTTCGCAGTGCGGGATCACCGAGGCCAGCCGCTCCTGATCGGAGGCCGTCCACGCGCGCCGATCCTTGTCGCCCTCGAGCAGCAGCACCTCGGCGGTGATCTCGGCGTAGTGGTGGTAGGTACCGTCCAGCCGCACGTACTGGCGGTGCTCGGTGAGATTCAGCGGCAGCTGCGCGATGACCATGTCCATCTCGGGCGCCTCCATGAACTTGGGCATCATGCGGCGGAACATCCAGCGCGGGACCTTGCGCGCGCCGTCCGGGCCGATCGCACGGATGAATTCGACGAAGGCGTCGAAGGGTTTGCCCTGGGCCAGGTACTTCTCGTAGGGACCCATCCAGTCGGACGGCATCGAACCCCGCACCGACAGGCCCGGCTCGTACGCCGCGACCTTGCGGGTGCCCGGATTGTTCCGCGCCGCCTCGAGGGCGACGAACCCGCCGTACGAATGCCCCACCAGGAACGCCGCACCCGTCTTGTCCTGGAGCGCGCGCACATCCGCGCAGTCGTCCTCGACACCGTGGCCGGGCCGCTGCGGGCCACTGTCCCCGCGCCCGCGACGCTCGATCGTGTGCACCGTGAACGCGGTGGCCAGCGCGTCGGCGAACCCGCTGTACCCCTGTGCCAGCGACAGCACCCCGGGGACGACGATCACCCCCGGCCCCGTTCCCTCGGTCACGTAGGCGATCCGCGTGCCGTCCGCCGACACCACGGCATCCGTGGACCGCTCGCCTTCCCTCTCGGCCATGGGCAACCTTCCGCTTCGGCCGCACGCGCCACTTTCGGCCGCACACATTCCGAAAGACCACGGCGACAGCCGTATCGGGCCCCGTCCACGCTACGCCGATCGCGCCACCGCGGGCCGGCCTACCAGCGGGATACTCCGGCGCCGGCCAGGTGTTCCGAGGTCGGCACGGCGAGTCATTCCCGGTTGCGCAGGCCGCTGGCGCGCAGCACGCGGCGGGCGATGCCGGAGCGGATGGATTCCTCGGTGCCGAGGATGCGGACGTGCCGCCGGGCGCGAGTGATGGCCGTGTACAGCAGTTCGCGGGTGAGCAGCGTGGACTCCGGGCCGGGCAGCACGACCGACACGGTGTCGTACTGGCTGCCCTGGCTGCGGTGGATGGTCATGGCGTAGACGGTGGTCACGCCGGGGAACTGGGTGGGGTGCACCAGGTAGGGCTCGGTGCCGCGCTGCAGGGCGGCGCGCAGGGCGCCGTCGGCCGCGCGGACGATGACGCCGGTATCGCCGTTGTAGATGCGAGCCTCGTGGTCATTGGCGGTGACCAGCAGCGGCTGGCCCGGGTACCAGTGCCCGGTGCCGGGATCGGCGCTGATCCCGGCGGCGGTGACCCAGCCGGCGGCCAGGCGATCCCAGCGCTCGACACCGTAGGGGCCCTGGCGGTGGGCGCACAGCAGGCGATGGGATTCCAGCGCGGTGAGCGCGGTGGTCGCGTTGCCGTCGACAGCGGCGTCGGTGGCCTCGCGGGCGGCGCGCAGGACGTCGGCGCGTACCTCGGTGATGTCGTCGGGCGGGTAGAGCGACAGTTCGTCGCCGCCGTCGGCCAGCAGGGCCAGGGCGGAGTCCGCGTCACCGGCCCGGATCGCGACGGCCAGTTCGGCGATGCGCCCACCGAAGCGGCGGCCGCGGGTGAGCCGGACGATGCCGCCGCGCAGGCGTTCCCGCTCCCGCCCGGACAGGGCGTCCGGATGGGCGGCGGAGGCCGCCGGGTCGCCGCCGAGAATGCGTTCCAGCGCCGGATTCGCCTGTCCCGGAACGGGTCCCGCGACCAGGTCGGCGAGCACCGCGCCCGCGTCGACCGAGGCCAGCTGGTCCGGGTCGCCGACCAGCACCAGGCGGGCGTCGGGCCGCACGGCGGGCAGCAGGCGGCTCATCATGGTCAGCGACACCATGGAGGTCTCGTCGACCACGATGACGTCGTAGGGCAGCCGGTTGAACTCGTTGTGCTTGAACCGGCCCGCGCCGCCGCGCTGCCAGCCCAGCAGGCGGTGCAGGGTGGCGGCGGTCAGCTCGGGCAGGCCGATCTCGCCTGCCTGCTCGCGCACCGATTCCTGCATGCGGGCGGCGGCCTTGCCGGTCGGGGCGGCCAGGGCGATGCGCAGGGCGGGCGCACCGGGCACGGCCCGCTGATGCGCGACCAGCAGGGCCAGCACCCGGGCGATGGTGTGGGTCTTGCCGGTGCCGGGGCCGCCCGCGATCACGGTGGTCCACTGGGTGGTGGCCAGGGCGGCCGCCAGCCGCTGCCGGTCCGGCGGCTCGCCGGGTCCGGCGTGGTCGGGGAAGAGCCGATCCAGTTCACGCCGCACGAGTTCCGCGTCCACCATGGGATGGGTGGCGGCGCGTTCGGTGAGGACGCGGCGGATGGTCTCCTCCTGCCGGTAGTACCGGTCGAGGTAGAGCAGCGGGCCCGAGTCGTTCGCGCCGGGCGGGTCGATGAGCCGCAGCGGGCGCAGCGGCCCGGACGGGCTGCCGGTCACCAGCGGACTCACCCGCAGCGCCGCGATGACCGAATCCACGTCCGGCCACGGCAGGGTGGCCGGGTCGATCGCCGATTCCTCGGCGCCCTCGGCGTCGACACCGATCTCGTGCATGCGCCGGACCTCCAGGCACACCGACCCGGAGCGCACCGCGCGCACGGCCAGCGCGGTGGCGAAGACGACGGCCGGGGACCTTTCGCCGCCGAGCCGCGCGAGCCGCAGCGCCACATGCACGTCGGCCGCCGACAGCACCCCGGCGGCATTGAACACCTGCAGCGGGCCGGTGCCGCGCTGCGCCAGCTGGATCGCGGTCATCGCGCCACCTCCGGGTCCCCGGCCAGCAGGGCCGACAGCTCGACGATCAGGTCCGCGGGCGGCAGCCAGTCGAAAACGCCGCAGCCGTCCGGGGTGTCGGGTCCGACCATGCCGCGCACGAACAGGTAGCGGATGCCGCCGAGGTGGGCGGCCGGATCGTAGCCGGGCAGCCGCCAGCGCAGATACCGGTGCAGGGCAACGGAATACAGGATGGCCTGCAGCGGGTAGTGCGAGCGCATCATCTCCGCGGCCATGCGCTCGTGGGTGTAGTGGGCGACGGTGAGGTCACCGGTGCCGAGTCGGTTGGTCTTGTAGTCGACGACCACGAATCGCGGTCCAGTGGTGCGCAGCACGGCGTCAATGCTGCCGGTGAGGTAGCCGCGCAGCGGGGTGTCGTCGAGGTGGGCCAGCTGGTCGGCGTAGGGGGCGAAGACATCGTCGGCGGGCAGATGGCGGCGCAGCAGGTCGGCGATGCGCGGGACGGTCACCCGCGCCGCGACCGGATGGTCGCCACCGGCCAGCGGGAGCTCGAAGTCCAGCTCGCTCAGGCGATCCCGGGTCGAGAAGTCGGCGAGCGAACCGAAACCGATGGGCGTGTGCATGACTGCCAGCAGCGCGTCCGACAGCACGTCCGGGTCGGCGTCGAACATCTGCTCGCTCACCGCGTGCTGGACCCGCGCGCGGATCTCGGCGGCCAGGTCGGGGGCGTCGGTATCGACGTATTCGAGGACCTCGTGCACGAGCGTGCCGAACTCCGCGCCGTAGGGCAGCGAATTCATCAGCGACGGCCGGGCTCCCGCGAAGGCGGTGAGGTCCTCGGCGAGCACGGATGGAGTGGCCGGTTCGTCAGCGACACCGCTGCCCTCGGGCAGGTCGGCGGCGGGCAGGGCGTCGTGCGCGCCCGCCGTGAGCGCCGAATAGGAGGTGCGCCGCCACGCCTGGTCGAGGGCACGGCCGAAGTGGGCGGCCGCCAAAGGCTCGGTGGCGGTGGCGGTGTCGTCGAGAGGCAGCCGGGCGCGGGTGATCTCGCGCACCGGCTCGACGGCGATCACGCCCGGTGCGGCGGTGGCGGCCCACTCCCGGATGCGTTCCAGCAGCACCGAATCCGCAGGCACCGGCACCTTGTCGGCCACGGCCGGACTGCCGGGCTCACGGCCCAGCAGCATGCGGTGCAGGGGCGCGGTCTGAGTGTCGTAGGCGGGCGCCCACCAGGCCACGATCTGCGCGCCGGCCCGGGTGAGGGCCACATACAGCAGGCGCAGTTCCTCGGCCTGCTCCTCGGCCTCGGCACGCAGACGGCGAGAACTGTAGCCGGGCGCGTCGGGGCCGCCGACATCGAGGACGCGGCGGCCCTGCTCGTCGTGGAACAGCAGGGTGGGCGGGTTGCGCAGTTTGGCCGCGTCCCATGCGAAAGGCAGGTACACGACCGGGAATTCGAGGCCCTTGCTGGCGTGCACGGTGGCGACCTGCACGGCGGCGGCGTCGCGGTCCAGGCGGCGGCTGCGGTCGGCGACGCTGCCGGAGGCCGGATCACGCACCCGGTCGGCCAGCCAGCGGGTGAGCGCCGACAGGCCCAGGCCCTCGCGCAGGGCCGCGTCGTCGAGCAGCTGGGCGATCTGGCGCAGGTCGGTGAGCTGGCGTTCGCCGCCTTCGAGAGCGAGCAGGCGGGGGGCCAATTTTGTTTCGGCGCTGAGTTTTTCGGCGACCGCTGCGAAGCCCGCGCGGGCGAACAGCCGGGCCGAGTCGCGCAGCTCGGCGCTGAGACGGCCGACCAGATCCGCTCCCCCGGCGTCGATGTCCTCGGCGCTCAGCCCGAGCAACGCGGTGCCGGCGGCCAGGCGCACCCGGTCGGCGCGGTGCGGCTGCTCCAAAGCGTGCAGCACCCACAGCCATTCGGTGGCCGCGGGCGTGCCGAACACGCTCGCGCCACCCGCCAGCACCGAGGCGACACCGGCCGCCTCCAGTTCGGTGCGCACCATTTCCAGCTGATTCCGGTTACGGACCAGGACCGCGATATCGCCCGGCCCGATCGGTCTTTCGCCGGGTGTGCCTGCGTCGATGAGCACCCCGGATTCGAGCAGGCCGACGATATCGGCGGCCACGTCGACGGCGACCCGTTCTCGCTGGCGGCCGACCGTCGGATACCCGGACTTGTTGAGCGGACCCGCGCCACTGCGCGGCAGGCACCGCAGTCGCAGGGGCGTGACCCGCTCCGGCGCACCGGACAGCCGCGAGAACGGCCTGGTCGCCGCCACCCGGTGCACAGTGATCTCCTTGTGCCCCAGGGCCGCACCGCCGTGGAGATGCTCGAGCGCGGTCAGCAGGCCCGCGTCGCTGCGCCGGTTGGTGGTGAGCTCGCGCTTGCTGTCGGCGTGCGCCACCGCGTCCAGATAGCTGAGCACCTCCGCACCGCGGAAGGCGTAGATGGCCTGCTTCGGATCACCGACGAGCACCAGCGTGGCGTGCCCGTGGAAAGCGCGGCGCAGGATGTCCCACTGCAGCGGGTCGGTGTCCTGGAATTCGTCGACCAGCGCCACCCGGTACCGGTCCCGGATGCGCTGGCAGGCGCGCGGCCCGTGCTCGGGATCGGCCAGCACCTCGTGCAGCAGCACCAGCAGGTCGTCGAAGTCCCGCAGGCCCGAAAGCCGTTTCCGCCGAGCCGTTTCCACCCGCACCGCCGTCGCGAACGCCACCCGCTCGGCCGCCGGATCCTCCTCGCCCTCGGCCTCGGGCAGCAGCAGGGCGTGCGGATCGCCCACCGCCGCCGCGGCCAGCCGCTGCGCATCGGCGGGCCCGAACGGCGCGCCGCCACGTGCGTACCGGCTCAGATACAGGTCATCGGCGACCGTGGACACCACATCCTCGATCCCCTCCACCAGCCGCGCTCCCGGATCCTGCTCCCCAGCCAGCCCCAGCTCGTCGAGCATCCGCTGACAGAAACTGTGCGTGGTGGCAATGGTTCCCGCGTCGAAGTCCGACAGCGCGGCCAGCAGCCGCTCCCGCCGCGTCGCGATCTCCCCCGGATTCCCCTGCGCCAGATGCCGGATCAGCTCGTCCCCCGACGTCAGCGCCAGCTCCGGATCCCCCAGCGCCGCCGCCACTCCCACGAACCGGTCCCGCGTCCGCTCCCGCAACTCCTGCGTCGCCGCCCGGCTGAATGTCACCAGCAGCAACTCGGAGACATCCACCCCCAGCTCGGCCACGAACCGCACCGCCAGCCCCACGATGGCGTAGGTCTTCCCGGTCCCCGCACTCGCCTCGAGCACGGTGGTCCCGACCGGCAACGGCCCCGTCAGCTCGAACCGATTCCCTGAATCCCCGAACGAATGGGAAATTGCGGACATGGCGACCGAATCATCCTGCGGCCCAGCATCATCGCCGACGTCGCCGGGCGCATCCCACAGCCCGTCGGCGGCGGTCCCGGAATGATCGCGGTCCGGTTCGCCGCCCGACATCGCCGAATCCGGCTCGGCGGCAGACAGATCGAACAGGTCCGGGGCGTCGCTGCCCGTGGGCACGGCGTCCCGGCGGCGCCTCTCCCCGGCAGGACCGTCGCTGCTGCGGCGGGTGCGGGTGGCCGGTCGCGGGGCCAGGTCCGGATCGGTGAGGGAGAAGAGGTCGTCGGTCATGCCGGGCTCCCGGGCGCGGTGATGGGCAGGGGGTTCCTCCTCGGGGTGGTCATGGCTGACCTTGATTCTCGTTGGTGAGCAAGGGGTTCCAGAGCCGGCGTGCCAGTTCGCCGAAACGGGTGGGTTCGGAGTCGACGCCGGGGAGCGCGGGTGCAGCGGCCTCGGTGAGCTGGTCGAAGCGCGGGGAACGGCCCAGGATATGGCGGAAGTAGCGGTCGGTGTGTTCGCCGAAGCGGTCGTCGAAGTCCTGTCCGGCGGCATGCAGGGCGTCCTCGGCGGAGGCACCGGCAAGGCGGCGTTCCGCATATGTGGCCGAGGCCGAGGGGGCGATGGGCAGGGGTTCGGACAGGCCCTCGTCGCGCAGCAGCACCAGGTCGCGCAGGATGCCGCGGGCCAGCGGCGCGGTGGGTGAGGTCAAGGTGGACTGCCAGGCGGGGCGATGGTGTTTACCGCGGCCGATGGTGATGGCCCGCCACGACTGATGGGTCCCGCTCGCAGCCAGCGCGAGCAGGCGAATCCAGGCCGCCATCCGGTGTTTCGGAGCCAGCCGCGAGAACGTGGTGCGCAGCAGCGCGTCGTCGTGGACGTCGGGAACGGTACCGGTGAGGCGGCGGCCGTCCCCCAGGTCCACGGCGATATCGATGGTGCGCGCGGGGATCTCGTGCAGCGGGCGAGCCACCCGCACCAGCTGGTCGACGGTGCCCTCCACCTCGTCGAGCACGGCCGCGCCCATGGTGAACGGCGGCAGGGTGCCGCGCCGCCATTCAGCGGCGCGCAGCACGTTCGGGTCCACGCCGGTCAGGCGCGCGGACAGCATGCGCTCGCCCATGTTCCATTTGGTCAGGCCGTCGAGCTCGATGGGGAGGCGGTCGGCGATCTCCTCCTCGTCCTCGGGCACCCGGATCCCCAGGCGCTGCCACAGGAATGCCCGCACCGGATGCTCGGCGAAGGCCACCAGATCGGCCAGCTCCACATCGCCGCGTTCGCGCGCGGGCAGCGGCGTACCCAGGAACAACGGCCGCGGCTGCGGCGAGCGCCCCGCGGCCAGCGCTCCCGCGAGCGCCACGGTGTCGAAGCTGAACGGCTGCTCGGGCCGGAAGTTGCGGCGATCGAAGGGCTGCAACGGATGTCGCGTCACCACCCGATCCAGGGCGGCCGCACCGACATGCGCGCGCACCGTGTCGAGCAGCTCGGCCAGCGGAATCGCGGGCGGGCGGTGCGCACCCGACACCGGATCGGATCCGGTGTGCAGCAGGACGAGTCGCTCCCCGGCGGCCATGATGGCGTCCAGTAGCAGCTGCCGGTCCTCGCTGCGCGGATCCCGATCCCCGGGGCAGCGGTGCCGGGCCAGCGCGTCGTCACCGTCCACGCCGCCCGCACGGGGGAACACCTCGTCGTCGAGGCCGAGCAGCACCACCACCCGGTGCGGCACCGACCGCATCGGCACCATGGTGCACACCGTCAGCTCGCCGGTGCGGAAATTGGCGCGCGAGGGCCGCCCGGCCAGCCGGGCGGTCAGCAGCGCCCCGATATCGCTGAGCCGCAAGGGAATCCCGCCCGCGGGCTCCAGCGCGATCGCCAGTTCCCGGCGGGCCTGCACCCCCATCCAGCCCTGGCTCGCGGGCATCTCGGTGAGCAGGTCCAGTGCCCGGCCCAGCACCGCCGCCCATTCGGCCGCGGGCCGCGCGGTGCCCGCCGGTTCCTCCAGCGTGGACCCGCGCAGATCGCGCAGGCAGACCGCCAGCCGGTCCACGAATTCGGCGAACCGGCCTGCCAGGTCGATGTCGTTGCTGTCCACATCGTCCAGCGGCAGCACCAGATCCAGCCAGTCCTCGCTGGATTCCCCGGCCGCCACCCCGAGCAGAATGCGATCCACCGCCGCATTGAGCGTGTTCTGCGCGAAGTCGCCGAGCCCGAACGCCTGCCGCTGTCGCTGCCCGATCCCCCAGCGCGCCCCGGTCTCGGCGGCCCATTCCCGCAGCCGCTCGATATCGTCGTCGTCGAAGCCGCAGCGCACCCGAACCGGTTCGGCCGCACACAGATCCAGCACCTCGGTCACGGTGACGCGCCCGTCGGCCAGCTCCAGCAGCGTGCCGACCACATCCAGCACCGGATTGACGGCTCGCTGCGCGCGATCGGCGAGCCGCACCCGCAGCCCGTGCGCCGGATGCCCGGGCTCGGCCCCGTCGAGGGACCACTGCCCGAAGGCCGCGCGCACCAGCGGCGCGTAACGCTCCACATCCGGGCACATGACGATGACGTCGCGCGGCTCCAGCGTCGGGTCGGCGGCGAACAGTCCGAGCAGCGCGTCGCGCAGCACCTCCACCTGTCGCGACGGCCCGTGGCAGGAATGCACCGCGACGGTCCCGTCGGCCAGGCTCGGCTCCGGCACGAGCGACCACCGGTCCTGCCGCACGGCGGCCTGCAACTCCGACAGCAGCGTGCGCGGCGCGACCGTCTCCGGGCGCGGGTGATAGGTGTCGATGTGGTCGTACCCGGACAGCCGCTGCTGCAGCTCCCGCACATCCCGGCCCAGCGCCGCCAGCAGCGGATGCCGCACGCGCACACCGGGACTCGGGATCACCTCGGCATCGGCGAGCTTGGTCCACAGCGCGGGGCTGGGATGCACCAGCCACAGGTGCACCTGCCGTCCCGACGACAGCGCCGAGAGCACCTCCAGCTGATCGGTGGTCAGCCGGGTCACGCCGAACAGCGAAATCCGTTCCGGCAGCGACACGATGGACGGTTCCACCCGCAGCCGCGCGCACGCCGCGCCCAGGCGCTCGGCGGGACTCGCCACCCCGACCACGCTGCGCAGCCGCCGCCACAGCAGTGGCTGCCACACCAGATCCGCGGGCAGCGCCCGGCCCGCGCCGTCGGTGTCGCGGCCGTCGGACCACTCGTTGATCATGGCCGGGCGCTGGGTGGCGTAGCTGTCGAACAGCGACGCGATCCGCGCGGCCGTCGCGTACCGGCGGCCGACCCGATGACCGCCCGCGTCCCCGTGCCCGAGATGGCGCGCCAGCACCGCGGCCCACGGCTCGGCCAGCACCCCGTCCAGCACCGGCAGCAGAGTCCACACCAGCCGCTCCGGCGACCACGGATCCTGCTCGGGATCCACCCCCGTCGCCTCCGCCAGCGCCGCCGCCACCAGGGCCGCCGGATCCGCGAAACCGATATTGGCCGAAATACCGTCGGCCGCGGCGCCACAGCCGAGCACCGTGGCCAGCCGCTGATTCAGCCAGCGCTCGATCCCCTTGGCGGGAACCGCCACCACCTCCGGGGTGAACGGATCGCCGAGCGGATCGGCGAGCAGCTCGGCCAGCGCGTCGGCGAGCGTATCCGCTCGTTCGGCCCGGTGAATGTGCACGAGCTGTGTTTATACAGTCGGCGAACGACATGCAAACACCGAGCGCCCCGGCTCGCCGGGTGACACCTGCCACATGCCCAGGATTTGCTAGGGCGCGTCACCCCGAAATTCGAGTGTGGTATGCGACAGTGCCTTTCGGGGAGGTTCGAAGTTCTCAGGAAAGGCTGGTCCGCGTCGATGTCTGCGTCGGTGATTCCGCTCGTGCCCAGAACCGGGTTCACCGTTCGGCGGGTGGGAGACCGCTGGGAACTCGTCAACTCCCGGCATTACGGACGCGGCGTGGTACTGCAGTCGTGGCCGCGGGAGCGGCACACCGAGGCATTCGAGCACTGCTACCGCCTCAATGGGCGCAGCATCGAAGAGCTACAAGCGGCTTTTCACTGACGCGCGCGAAAGTCTGTGCAACAGTGTCGATTCGATAACACACATACCGATTCACCTCAAGACGTGCGTATCGGGCATCGTCCCCTCTATTGTGTTCCCTCGTGCGTTCCCCCAAGGCCCGGCGCGTGGCCTCCTCCGCTTGTGTTCTCGCTGCCGCGGCCCTCATTCCGGCCGCCCCCGCCTTCGTCCCCATGGCCGGTGCCGCACCGGTGCACACCCAGGGCCCTATCGCGGGATTCGACGCCGATATGAGCAGCCGCATCGCGGCCGTCGACAATTACCTCGGCACCCGCCCCGGCGTCACCGGCTACGTGATGCGTGACCGCGTCACCGGCGGCATTTATCGAAACGGCAACGCGGACACCAACTTCTGGACCGCCTCCACCATCAAGCTGGCAATCGCCGAGGATCTGCTGAACCGCGCCCGGATCGGCGCCATCCAGCTCGGCCCCGACGACCGCGCGCTGATGGAGTCCATGCTGGCAACCTCCAACGACAATGCCGCCGACATCCTGTGGAACAAGTACGCCGGCATCGACCGCATGTCGTTCAACAACGCCTTCCGCGCCAACGGCATGACCGGTCTGGTCCCCATGCCGCCCACCACCTCGATCGAGCAGGTCAAGCTGTTCCCCGACTGGGGTTTCCAGCAGTGCTCCCCCGCCGACCTGGACCGGCTGATGGACAACGTGCTCACCCGCATGCACCCGGACGACCGCGCCTACCTGCTCGACCGCATGCGTCACGTGGACACCAACCAGCACTGGGGCGTATGGGGCGCGGGCGCGGCCATGAACCCGGGCCTGAAGAACGGCTGGTCCGACGAGCAGGGCGGCTGGGTGGTCAATTCGGTCGGCTTCGCGGGCCCGGGTGAGCGCTACACCCTCGCCATCATGACCGAGCAGGGCGATCAGGGCGGTTACGCCGACGGCTCCGAAACCACCACGCACGTGGCGCAATTGCTGTTCCAGGGGCGCTGACACCGACGCTGCGCGCGGGCGGTTCCGGCACGGCCGGGGCCGCCCGCGGCGCGCTTCCCGGCAATCCTCGCTGGACGACCGACCATATTGTAGTTTCAAGGTCGTTGTCTGAAAGGTCTGTTTTCGGTCGATCCTGATTGGTCTGCGCTACTCACACTGCACTACCGTTACGGGTGAGTTGTCGTACTTTCCCCGTCTGGCGAGGAGCAGGAACTAGATGAACGCCGAGAAATCCGTCGCACAGCGTCATCGCGTGGTGGTGATCGGGTCCGGGTTCGGTGGACTGTTCGCCTGCAAACAGCTGCGCAAGGCCGACGTCGACATCACCCTCATCTCGAAGACCTCCACGCACCTGTTCCAGCCGCTGCTGTACCAGGTCGCCACCGGCATCCTCTCCACCGGTGAGATCGCCCCCGCCACCCGCATCGTGCTGCGCCAGCAGCAGAACGCGCGCGTCGTCATGGGCGAGGTCACCGACATCGACGTCGAGAACGGCACCGTCACCTCGCGCCTGCTCAACCAGGACTACGTCACCCCGTTCGACAGTCTCATCGTGGCCACCGGAGCGCAGCAGTCCTACTTCGGCAACGACCACTTCGCCACCTATGCGCCCGGCATGAAGACCATCGACGACGCCCTCGAACTGCGCGCCCGCATCCTGGGCTCCTTCGAAGAGGCCGAGCTCGCCACCGATCCCGAAGTCCGCGACCGCTTCATGACCTTCGTGGTGGTCGGCGCCGGGCCCACCGGCGTCGAATTGGCCGGACAGATCGCCGAACTCGCCGACCGCACCCTGGAAGGCTCCTTCCGCAATATCGACACCCGCGATGCGCGCGTCATCCTCGTCGAGGGCGCGGGCGCGGTGCTCGCCCCGATGGGCCCCAAGCTCGGCGGCAAGGCGCAGCAGCGGCTGGAGAAGATGGGCGTGGAGATCCAGCTCAACGCCATGGTCACCAACGTCGACGCGCGCGGCGTCACCATCAAGGACCAGGACGGCTCCGAGCGGCGCATCGAATCCGCCTGCAAGGTGTGGTCGGCCGGCGTGCAGGCCAGCGGCCTGGGCAAGATCCTCGCCGACCGGTCCAAGGGCACCGAGGTGGACCGAGCCGGGCGCGTCATCGTCGAACCCGACCTCACCATCAAGGGCTACCCGAACGTCTTCGTGGTCGGCGACCTGATGTCCGTGCCGGGCGTGCCCGGGCAGGCGCAGGGCGCCATCCAGGGCGGCACCTACGCCGCGAAGGCCATCAAGGCCGAGGTCGCAGGCAAGCAGACGGTGGCCGACCGCAAGCCCTTCAAGTACTTCGACAAGGGCTCCATGGCCACGGTGTCGCGGTTCAGCGCGGTGTGCCAGGTGGGCAAGCTGGAGTTCAGCGGCTTCTTCGCGTGGCTGGCCTGGCTGGGCCTGCACCTGTGGTACCTGGTCGGCTTCCGCAGCCGTTTCGTCACCGTGCTCGAATGGTTCGTCTCCTTCCTGGGCCGCCACCGCGGTCAGATGGCCGCCACCGAGCAGTGGGTGTTCGCGCGACTGGCGCTCGAGGCGCTCGACGATCCGGCCGAGGCGCGTCAGCTCGCCAAACAGATCGGCGGCGAAAGTTCTTCCGGTAACGGCAAATCCGCGGCGAATGAGGAAGCGGAGAAGTCCTCGCAGCAGCGCGCGGGCTGACAGTAAGCCCGACCCGATGTCTACCGAGGCCGGAATCCCCGAACTGGGATTCCGGCCTCTTTCATGGCTTTTCACGAGCACAGTGGCTAATTTCCAGTTATGGCAATGATTTTCAGCTGTCCACTTTGTCACCAATCCAGGCGACCGGTGGGTTCGAATGCCGAGCGTCGATGTACCCCTAGATGTTCTGCCCGAACAGAAAGGTTCTGCATGGCCGCAGGTAAGCACCGAGCACTCAACCCGCACCGGAACAAGGTCGGCAATGTGGTTGCGGCAGGGGCGGTTCCACTAATACTGGCGATCGTCGGACCGGGCACCGCGAACGCGGCACCGGCCGAGGTCGCTCCGATGGCACAGCAGGGCGACGCGCCCAGGGCGCAGTGGCCGGCCGCTGACGCCCCGAACGTGAATCCCTATGAGGGCCTGCACATTCCGGGTGACATCAAGAGCTCCATCCAGTGGTCGAGTCAGGCCCCGGACACGAGCTACCTCGCCCCCGTGGGCGTACTGCACCCGCCGGCCCGGATCCCGGTCCCGGACAACGCAGCGGACGCTCGCATCGTGCCCGGGCCCGACGGGCCCGGGCACGCAGGCGCCGCAGTCGGTGCGTTCAACGCGTTCAATGCTCAACCCCGCGTCGTCGGCGACTGACCCTCGCCGCCGAGCAGCTCGATCGAGCACCGCTGTGCTCGCGGTGGGAACCGGCGGTGAGGGCCGGTTCCCACCAGCCCCGCCATCCCACCGCGCCGATACGGGCCACGTCCTCGGTCAGTAGGGAATGGGTTTGTTCGCCTCGGCCCAGCCGCGCTCGATATGGCTGCCGGGCGGGGGCGGGAACAGTCCACCGATCATCCAGGTGTCCCGGGGTACCTCGTTGATATTGAATTCGAGATGCAGCCCGCGGTCGTGGGTATACGGGGCCATGAGGGTGTGCAGGCGCTCGCTCATGTGCTTGCGCAGATCGGGGTCGTCGAGTTGGCGCGCCAGATGGTCGATGGTGATCCGCACCGCGGGGATCGATACCCCGCCGACGTAGAAGGAGTCGGCCGGGACCTCGTGGAAGAGCGCCACCGCGTAGAACTCCGGCAGCCCGAAGCGCGCGTAGTAAGCCGTGATGTCCTTGGCGAAATTCTGTTTGTCCTCAGCCGTGAGGGTGTCGGCGGGGTGATAGATGTGCCACAGCGGCATGATGAACTCCCTTGGAAGAGACGGATTTTCAGCGACCGAGCGGCAGCACGAGGCCCTCGACCGGGCCGGACAGCGCCGCCTTCACCTGCCTGGTGAACTCGTCCACGAGCACCTCGGTCGCCCCCTGCTCCAACCCGTCGGCGACCGCCGCCGCCACCTCGGCCGGGCTGATCTTCGGCGCCGCGATGGCCTTGACCATGTCGGTGTCGGCGAACCCGAGATGCACACCGACCACCTGCGTACCCTGCCCCGCCAGTTCGATCCGCAGGGAATTGGTGATCGACCACAGAGCGGCCTTCGACGCGCCGTACGCGGCCGCCCCCGAACCCCAGGACAGCACCGAGTGGATATCCACCAGCGCCCCACCACCGTTCGCGGCGAGGATCGGCGCGAAAGCCCGAGCGATCCGCAGCGGCCCGAAGACATTCGTCTCGAACGTCTCCACCACATCCGCCATCTCGGTCTGCAACAGCGGAGCCGGCCGCAACACCCCCGCATTGTTCACCACAATGCTCACATCCCCGGCCCGCTCCGCGACCGCGGCAATCGAATCCGGATCGGTGACCTCCAGCTCGACCGGCACGATCCGCGGATCGTCACTCGACTCCGGCTTCCGCGCGCTCACGTACACCTTGGCCGCACCCCGGTCCAGAAACTCCCGGGCAAACGCACGGCCCAACCCGCGCTGCCCGCCCGTCACCAGAACATTCGCACCCTCGATTGTGGTCATATCTACCTCCTGAGTCACTGACTGCCGTATCTGACTATATCCAACTATAGCCACCTTGTGGGAGTGGGTACAGGTGGCAGATCTGCCGTCCTCGGAATGGGCATCGATCTCGCCGAGGCCGCTGCGAGACCACCTGGCCTCGCCATCTCGCGCCCGGGCCGGGAAGTAGCGACGCGCGTCGCCGGCCAGGCACCCCGCGTAGCGCGATGATCGGGGGCCCGAATCTGTTGCGGCGCAATGCTGGCGACAAGATCAGGGGAGCTCCCAGAGTGGGAAATGGCAGAATTCCGCAGTGACGGCTCCCTGATCTTGATCGTCCAAGTCTGGTGAGCGCGTGGCGCTTTCGCGGTACAACCTGGAATGACCGCGATTTCCTGTCACACCCCGGTTCTAGCGTCAGGGAGGTGGAGAGGACACCGCGGTTCCGCGCCGCTCATCGGGCGGCGCTCGACCACACACTGGAGCTGATCGCCGAATCCCCTTGGGGCCGTGGGCTGGTGCTGCGCGGGAGTATCACCATGGCCGCGTGGGTCGGCGACAAGGCGAGGCCGCCGGCCGATCTGGACTGGATCGTGCCCGACCCGACCGATATCGCCTTCACCGATCCGGCCGACCCGTTCCCCTATGTCGACGACATGTCCTGGGTACAGCACTGGCCCGAGGCCGCGTTCGGAGCGGTGACCGGCGAGATATGGGAGGACGAGCAGTTCGAGTCCTTCGGGCTACGCCCGATCCTGCCGCCGGAGGGCCTGCACTGGGTGGACCCGGACGATTACAGCGAGAACCACACCTGGACTCCCCTGCTGGACAACCTGATCGAGACGATCCGGCAGCGACCGGCGACCCCGGCAGGCGTGGTCCTGAGCGCCGACGGTATCGACGACGTTGCGGACGGGAGCTATGCCCTCGACTACTACGACACCCCCGGCCTCAGGGTCCGCGTGCCCTGGTACACGACCGGCCCCGACGCGATGGCGGGCGAGGTCCAGTTGGATTTCGCCGCCGACCAATCCCTCCCCGACTCCCCCATCTGGACCCTCGTGCCGCGCGGTGACGGCAGCGCGCCCACCCCCTGCGTCACGGCGAGCCCGGAACTGTCCCTGGCATGGAAACTCCTGTGGCTGTTCACCGAATCCACCAGAACCTCGGAGTACGTCGACATCCGCGACGGCGGCGCAGGCAAGGATCTCTACGACGCCGTGCTCCTGGCGGAGTCCCCGCGCATCCACCTACCCCGGCCGCTGCTGCGCAGAGCCCTCGGCACGGCAGCCGACGATTTCGAAGCCGACGACATCCTCACCTGGAACGTCCACTGGGACGCGTTCCGGCAGAACCATCCTGACGTCACCGGCAGCCTGCGCGAATGGCTCGAACGACTGGTCCGAGCGCTCACCCGAGCCCGGGCATAGGACTCCCCGCGAGGCGATTGCGGTCAGCGGGTCAGCAGGCGACCCGTCCGGGTGAACAGGGTGCCGCCTACGGCGAGGGGTAGGAGTACTGCGTCCAAGCCGGTGGTGTCGGCTGGGCGGTCGTCGGGGTAGGTGAGCACACTCTCCAGTGCGCGCGGGGCCGAGAGGGCGTCGTCGGTGATGGTGTCGGCGCCGAGTTCGAGGCGGTGGCGCAGGAGTGGGGTGGCGCCGATGTCGGCGGTGAGCTCGCCGCTCCAGTAGCCGTGGTCCTCGCCGGTACGGCCGATCTGGATGCGTTCCCGAATGCGCAGGCGTGCACCCTCTTCCAGCCGGATGGTGGTGAAGGTGTCGTGCTCGGCGCCGCCCGCGACCACCGTCGGTTCGGGATCGACATCGAGTTCGCCCCCGGCGGCCACGTCGAAGTGCCAGTGCGCCACGGACTTCCGGGTCTCGCGCCCGGGCAGCGCGATGGTGGCGGCCACCGACCGGACCGTCAACCGTGCGCCCTCACCCACCGAGACGACGATGTCGAGCACGTCGCCACCGAGCGGGGTGGCGGCGGTGCCGATGATATGCACCGTGTCCACGCCGGTGTGCCGCGCCGCCAGGCCGCCGACCGCGTGGATGTGCGGCAGCGTCCCGGCGGTCGCGGTGATGCGGAGCTCAGTGCGAATGGGCACTGCCCGCCGCCGCGTCCTGTTCGGCCGCCACACGCAGCTGCTCGCGCACCCAGGCCAGGACCGGCGTCGCGGCCGGGTCCTCGGTGAGGGAGGTGAACACGAACGGCCGGCCCTCGCGCACCTTGGTCGAATCCCGGTCCATGACAGCCAGATCCGCGCCGACCATGGGGGCCAGGTCGGTCTTGTTGATGACCAGCAGATCCGACCAGGTCACGCCCGGTCCGCCCTTGCGCGGCACCTTGTCACCACCGGCCACGTCGACCACGAAGATCTGCGCGTCGATCAGGCCGGAGGAAAACGTGGCGGTCAGATTGTCGCCGCCCGATTCGACCAGGATGAGATCCAGCGGCGGGTTCGCCTCGATCAGGTCGTCGATGGCATCCAGATTCGCGGTGATGTCGTCGCGGATCGCGGTGTGCGGGCAGCCGCCGGTCTGGACCGCGGTGATCCGCTCGTCGGGCAGCACCGCGTGCCGGCGCAGGAAGTCCGCGTCCTCGGTGGTGTAGATGTCATTGGTCAGCACGGCCAGCGACAGCTCGTCCCGCAGCTGCCGGCACAGGGCCGCGGTCAGCGCGGTCTTCCCGGACCCGACGGGCCCGCCGATCCCGATCCGCAGCGGCTCGCCCGGCGTCCGCTCCCGCTTGGGCCGGTCGTGGCTGTGGTCGTGCGGTTCCCCGTCGATCAGGTGAGGTGGCATGTGCGGCTCCTTTCACCCCCATCCTTGCCCAGCCACGTAAACCGGTTGTTACCAACCCGGTGACCGGCTAGGACGCGAACAGCGGCATGTCCCGCCGCAGGTGCCGCTCGGCAAGCACGTCCTGCAGCGGGTCGGAGAGCGCGGCAAGCGATTTCGCCGCCTGCCGCGCGGTGGCGTCGCACAACTCGGCGAGCCGGACGGTGCAGGCAGCGACCGCGGCCGGATCGAGGGCCAGCAGTCGCTGCGCGGCCGTCGCGGCCCCGGTCATGGTGGTGTAGACGGTGACAGCGGCGATGTCCTCCGGTGCGGCGTCGCACACCGTGCCGACCACCCCGAACACCGTGGACAGATGCGGTCGAGCGCCGAGCGCCCGCCAATCGGCCTGCGGCCAGACCTGTTTGGCCAGCCGAAGCAGCCCGCGCCCCTGGGCCCGCGACGCCGCCCGGGCCGCCGGCGACGGCGTCCGCGCGTCGGCCTCGAGTTCGGCGCGCCCCGGTTCGAGGGTCCCCGCACAGACGGCGGCGGCCAGGGAGGCCGCCACCAGACCGGAGGTCCGGATGCGCCGCCGCAGGTAGAGCTCGACGCTGGCGACATCGCGCAGCAGACCCGAGGCGACCGCCTCCTCGACCCCGCCCGAATGCACGTGCCCGCCGATCGGCAGCCGGGAATCGGCGAGGGTGAGGAGGGTGGCCAGGCTCATCGCCGCACGTCCGGATATCGCATGGCCCGATCCTAGGCCGTGGCCGGCCGCGTCCTCTCGGCTAGGTGAGCAGGCAGGGCATCGAGGCCGAGATGCTCTTCAGGGCGCAGGTGAAGGAATTGAGCGTGCCCGCGGAACCGGTCTCGGGGACCAGCCCGGCGACGGGGTTCACTGCGGCCGGTTCGGGGGCGGCGGGTTGCAGCGACAGCGGAGCGGCCAGGGCCGGGGCCGCGCCGAGTCCGGAGCCGATGGCCGCGATCGCACAGGCTTTCAGCACAACGGTTTTCATGAATCGTCCTCTCTCACAGCAAGCTCACAGGAAGCGGAGCGCAGCGAGACTAACCCGAAAGCCATGAGTGTGAAGGCAATTCGTTTCAAATTGCGGGGGGGATTCAACGCCGCAGGCGGCGGACCCACGCAAGGGAACTTGACCTGAACCAATGTTCAGGTTGCAGGCTTGGGGGCACGTTCATTGCCGAGACTAGGAGTTGCTGTGCGCGCCATCCGTCTTCACGAGTTCGGACCTGCCGAGAATCTGCGGTTCGAGACGGTCCCGGACCCCGAGCCCGGTCCCGGCCAGGTGCGGATCGCGGTCCGCGCGGCGGGGGTGCATCTGCTGGATACCGCACTGCGGCAGGGCTTCTCGGGATCGCCGATGCCGATCCCGGAACTGCCGACCATCCCCGGCCGGGAGGTGGCGGGGACGGTGGACCGGGTCGGTTCCGGAGTGGACGACAGCTGGCTCGGCCGCGCGGTCGTCGCCCACATCGGGCAGGTGCCGGGCGGATACGCGGAACTCACCGTGACCGAAGCCGAACGGCTGCACACGATTCCGGACGGTGTCGATGCCGGGGCCGCGGTCGCGATGATCGGCACCGGACGCACCACGCTCGGGATTCTCGGCTTCGCCGAGGTCAGCGCCGAGACCGTGGCCATCGTGCCGTCCGCGGCAGGTGGCATCGGCACCCTGCTGGTGCAGTACCTGGCCGCCGCGGGCGCGACCGTCATCGGACTCGCCGGCGGCAAGGCGAAGGCCGATCAGGTCTACGAGAACGGCGCGGATCTGGCGCTGGACTACCTGGATCCGGCATGGCCGGACGCGGTGCGCGCCCGCTACGGCGACCGCCCGGCCACCCTGCTGTTCGACGGTGTCGGCGGCGAGATCGCCCGCACCGCGGTCGATCTGCTCGGCGCCGGCGGCGTGCGACTGGTGTTCGGCTGGTCCGGCGGACAGATCGACCTCGACGAGCAGGCCCTCGCCGCCCGCGGCATCACCTCGCAGGTCGTGCTCGGCCCGCCCATGCTCGAACGCGCGGGTGGCTTGCGCGCCTTGGAGACTCGCGCGCTGGCCGAGGCCGCGACCGGTCGTCTGCGCCCGGCCGTCCAGTCCTTCCCACTCGCGCAGGCCGCCGCCGCGCACCGGGCCCTGGAATCCCGCGAGACGACCGGGAAAGTGGTGCTACTTCCCTGACCTGCGACCCATGCCGCGCTCCATGAACCGTTGCGCGGCCCCGCGCCGCAGATCCGAGAACGCCTGCACCGGACCGGTCCACCAGGGCGAGATCTCCAGCGGTCGCGCCACCACGGCGTGGCAGATGAGATCGGCCGCCTCGTCGGCGGTGAGCCCGGGCACGCCGGAGAAATCGGTGGGCGCGCTCATGCGGGTGTGCACCAGCGGCATGTACACCGAGGTGGTGGTGACACCGTCGGCGGCGATCTCGGTCGCCACGGTGCGCAACCAGATGTCGAAGGCGCCCTTGGACGCACCGTAGGCCGACCACCGCGGCGCGGGCGGCATGCGCAGTCCCCAGGTGGAGATGTTCACGATGTGTCCGCGCCGGTGCTCGCGCATGCTCGGCAGCAGGGTGAGCAGCAGCCGCACAGGTCCGAGGTAGTTGACGTCGATGGTGCGGGTGAAATCGTGGAACCGGTCGTAGGATCGGTCGATCGGGCGGCGAATCGACCGGCCCGCGTTGTTGATCATCACGTCGACCCGGCCGTGCTCGGCCAGCACCCGCTGTCCCAGCGCCTCGACGGCATCGAATTCGGTGATGTCCGACTGGTAGACGTGCGCCGTCCCGCCCGCTCCCCGGATCTCGGCGGCCACCTGTTCGAGGTCCTCCAGCGACCGCGCCACCAGCAGGACCGTCGCGCCCGCGGCCGCCAGTTTCCGCGCCGCCGCCTTGCCGATGCCGTGCGAGGCGCCGGTCACCAGGATGACCTCGCCGGACACGGCCTCGCGCAGCGCCTTCTCACGCGGCCGGGAGGTCGGATAGAAGAGTCTGGTCGCCACGCGTTCCGCCAACGGACGTCCGTTCGACCCGGCCGGTCGCGCACTGTTCGGAGCGTCTTGCTCAGCCACGTTTCCGAGCCTAACCGTCGGACCGGTATGTGATCGGGAACTGAGTGGAAATACCCTGGGCGCAGCCCACTTTCCGGCACCAGGATGGGAGGCGGTCTACGGGGGAAGGAATCCGTCATGTCGCATCGAGCGCCGGAAGAGCCGACGCCGGAAACGTCTCGATCCTGGGGTGGATCGCCCGCGGCATCGTGCTGGTGCTGTTCGTGCCACCGCGGCTGGTATGGGAGGCGCTCACCCGGATACCGCGACTGATCGCCGCGGCATTCAGGCTGTTCAACGAGCATCTGGCACGACCGCTGGCGATCTTGTTCCGGGACTGGGTCTTCCGCCCGCTGCGCAATTTCGTGCGCAACTATCTCTGGCACCTGCTGATCCAGCAGCTGCTGTTCGGCATGGTCCTCACCCCGATCGGGGCATTCCTGCTCGCCTATGTCCTGCGCCCGATCCAGCGCGCCATCGAGGAGTGGCTGTGGCGGCGGGTGTTGAAGCCGGGCATCCCGTGGATCTTCCGCACCGTGGTGAGACCGATCGCCGAGGCGATCGGGTGGACGCTGGCCATGGCGTGGAAGTGGCTGGTCGCCGTCCCGATCTCGGCCCTGTGGCGGCGAATCCTGCGGCCCGGCGTCCACTGGCTGCTGGTCACCGTGATCGAACCGCTCGTCACCTGGTTGATCGTGTGGCCCGCGGAGCAGCTGTGGCGATGGGTGCTGCGTCCGCTGGTCTACGCCGTGATCGTGACGGTCCTGTTCGGCTGGCGGGTGGCCACCACCGTCGTCCACATCACGGTGGTGACCCCCTGCCGCTGGTTCAACCGCACTGTCCTGCAACCACTCTTCGCGGCCGTCGCCCGCGCCTGGCGTGCCCTCGTGGGCCCGGTGCGCTGGGCGTATCAGCGGGTGGTCATGCCCTGGCGCGCCCGCGTCACCGAGGTGTGGACCACCCTGTTCGGCTAGTGCGCGGAACCGGCCGGCACCGCGGCGCTGGTCGCAGGGGCGCCGGACTTGGCGAAGAACGCCACCACCGCCATCGCGGCCAGCAGCACCGCACCGGTGGTGGTCGCCACGTGCATGCCGGTCACGAACGATTCGCGCGCCGATTCGACCAGGGCGGCATTGCCGCCGGCCTGGGCGACGGTCTCGCCCAGCGTCGGCCCGAAGTCCCCGCCGGAGCGGAACACCAGGGCCGCCAGGGATCCCAGCAGCGCCAGGCCCAGCCCGTTGCCGAGTTCGAAGCTGGTCTCGGAGATGCCGACCGCCGACCCGGCCCGCTCGGCCGGGACCGACGACACCGCCACCTCCGACACCAGCGTGAACGCGATGCCGAAGCCCGCGCCCGCGACCACGGAACCGGCGATGTACCAGCCGATCCCGCCGTCCACACCGACCCCGAGCAGCATGAGATTGCCGAGGGACGCCATGCTCAGCGCCAGCACGAAGGTGGTCTTGGTGCCGAGCCTGCGGCCGATCCGCGCGCCGCTCATCGAGAACACGAACACCACCACGGCCCCCGGAATCCCGAGCAGCGCCGACTGCAGCGCGTCGCGTCCGGTCACCGATTGCAGGTACATGCTGGTCAGGTAGCTCATGCCGGCCAGCGCCAGCATGCCGACCGTGCTGGACCCGATGGCCACCGAGAACAGCCCGCGCCGGAACAGGCTCAGATCCAGCAGCGGTTCGGCCAGCGTGCGCTGCCGCCGGATGAACGCGGTCAGCAGCAGCACGCCGAGGATCCCGATGCCGACGGCCGGCAGGTCGAATCCCTCGGCCGCGCAATGCTTGACCGCGTACACGAGCGGCAGGATGCCACCGATGGACAGCAGCACGCTCACCCAGTCCAGGCGCCCGCGCCCGGCGTCGCGGTGCTCGGGCAGCAGCAGCGGACCGAAGACCAGCAGCACCAGCAGCACCGGCGTATTGATGAGGAACACCGAGCCCCACCAGAAGTGGTGCAGCAGGATGCCGCCGATGATGGGCCCGACCGCCGACCCGCCCGCGAAGAACGCGGTCCAGACGCCGATGGCGGTGGCCCGCGCCCGATCGTTCGGGAACAGCGTCGAGATCAGGGCCAGGCTGGACGGCAGCAACGTCGCGCCGCCGATGCCCATGAGCGCCCGCGCCGCGATGAGCACGCCCGCGCTGGGTGCGAAAGCGGCCAGCGCCGAGGCGATTCCGAAGACCGTGGCACCGGCGAGCAGAATATTGCGGCGCCCGATGCGGTCGCCCAGATTGCCCATGGTGATGAGCAGTCCGGCGATCATGAAGCCGTAGATGTCGAGGATCCAGAGCTGCTGTGTCGCGGACGGATCCAGGCTCTGGGTGAGTGTCGGCATGGCCAGGTAGAGCACCGACATGTCCATCGACACCAGCAGCACCGGCAACAGCAGAACCGCCAGGCCCGCCCAGGCGCGGCGCGGCGTCTTCACGTCGGGACGCGCGAGGGTACTCGTCATGACCTATCCTTCGGGCTGATTTCGGGCTTGCAAGAAAATGCGCGCGTACGTTGTACGCACGAGCGCGAGTACAGTGTACGCATCCCCTGCGCGGAAGGGAACAATTCGTCCGATGACCGAGGCCAAGCTCACCCGGGCCGCCATCGTCGACACCGCCATCACCCTGGCCGACGAGTCCGGACTGGATTCCCTGTCCATGCGCCGCATCGCCGATCGGATGAACTCCGGCGCCATGTCGCTGTACCGGCACATCCCCAACAAGGACACCCTGCTGGCGGCCATGACCGACGAGGTCTCGCGGCGCAACCCCTACCCGCCGGCCGAGGGCCAGGACTGGACCTGGCGGGACCGGGTGCGGATCGCGGCCGAGGTGGATTGGCGTCTCTACCAGGAACATCCGTGGGTGCTGTTCACCTTCGCGGTGCCGCGCTACAACTTCGGCGAGCACAGCCTGGTGGTGCTGAGCTGGCTGGTCGAGGGGTTCGCCGAGCTCGGCGTCGACACCCGTGAGGCGACCCGCATGTCACTGTCGGTGTGGAGCTACATCGCCGGGGTCGCCCTGCAGGAGGTCAGTGCCCGGCTGCTGCAGGGCCGCGACAGCAGCGCCGACGAACGCTCCGGGCTCACCGCGCTGCTCGACGGCGACCCGCGCTGGCCCACCCCGCCCCCGCTCGCCGGTCTCGTCGGCACGGGCGACACCGCCCTGCTGAATCCGGAGCACCTGCTCGACACCGGTCTCACCGCACTGTGCGACGGCTTCGAGGCCCGCGCCGCCCACTGATCCGCTCGAAATCACCATCATGGGCGCCACCGAATCCCGTTGCAGGGCATCGCCTGCATAATTGCATGGACTGCAACGATGCGGACGATGCAGTTCTGCTGCTTCTGCGTGCAGACCGGCGACGGCGTCTTGTGCCCCTGTTCGATCACTCGTAGACTCGAACACTCTCTTTCGAGTTCCCAGGCAAGGCCATCCGGGTCGCAGGCCGCGATATCCAGCGGGACACCGGCGCCGGCCACATGCTTTTGCCGTCAATATGATTCGGCATCCGTTCCGTCCATCGATCGGTGGTCGATGTGTACCGAACTCGGAACCGCGCCCGAACCCACCCGGCGCTCACCCAGGCTTGGCGGAGATGGCCACCGTCGTGACCGCCGCGGCGATGTTCGTCGGTACCAACATCGACAATGCGGTCGTGTTGACGGTGCTCAACGTCACCTCGCGCAGCACGGGGATCCCGAGGCGGTGGCAGATCTGGGCCGGGCAGTTCCTCGGCGTCGGGCTGATCGTGGCGGTCTCCGGGCTGGCGGCGCTGGGACTCTGCGCCGTCCCGGTGGAGTGGATCGGACTGCTCGGCGTGGTCCCGCTGATCCTGGGGATCGGGATGCTGGCCAGGGCCCATCGGCGCTGCGATCGCACACCGCCCCCGGCCGGCACCGGGCTGTGGTCGGTGGTGGGACTGACCGTCGCCAACGGCGGGGACAATATCTCCGTCTACACTCCGGCCTTTCGCATCATGGGACCGGCGGACGCGTTGCTCACCGTCATGGTGTTCGCCATCCTCACCGCCGCTTGGTGTTCGGCCGGCATGGTGCTGATACCCCATCGCCGGCCGGCCGAGACCCTGCGGCGCTACAGCCGTTGGCTGATGCCGGTCGTGCTGATCGTGCTCGGGCTCTACATCATCGACCGTTCGGGCCTCGTGTTCGGCCAACCGCTGCTTTGAGTCCATTCCGGTCGGTACTCTTCTATCGGAACGAGAGGCCGGTGAGCAGCGAGAGTTCCGGACACCGGAGTCCAGGAATGGCATGGTCACCGACGCGTCGATGAACTCCCAGCGGTATCGCCGGAGCTGGGTATCACTACCAACGATTCTCCTTTTCCAGAGGTGAATGATGGCCAGGAAGTTCGCAGGACATGTCGCCCTAGATATCCGTGACTCGGTCGCCGACTGGGAGCCGTACGCAGAGCCGACCGCGAAGCAGGGTGCGCCCAACGTGCTGTATCTCGTGTGGGACGACATCGGAATCGCGACCTGGGACTGCTACGGCGGTCTGGTCGACATGCCGAATATGAAGCGGATCGCCGACCGGGGCGTGCAGTTCACGCAGTTCCACACCACCGCACTGTGTTCGCCCACGCGTGCCTCGCTGCTGACCGGGCGAAATGCGTCATCGGTGGGCATGGCGACGGTCGAAGAATTCAGCGATGGATTCCCGAGCCTGTCGGGTCGCATCCCTGCCGACACCGCGTTGTGTTCGGAGGTGCTCGCCGAGCGCGGGTGGAACACCTACGCCGTCGGCAAATGGCACATGACGCCGCTCGAGGAGGAGAATCTCGCGGCGTCGAAGCGGCATTGGCCGCTGGGGCGCGGGTTCGAGCGGTTCTACGGCTTCCTGGGCGGCGAGGCCGACCAGTGGTATCCGAATCTGGTGTACGACAATCACCCGATCTCGCAGCCGTATCCGCCGGAGGACGGGTATCACCTGTCGAAGGATCTGGCCGACAAGTCGATCGAATTCATTCGCGACGCAAAGGTGATCGCCCCCGACAAACCGTGGTTCATGTACCTGTGCCCGGGATGCGGGCATGCGCCGCACCACGTCGCGCACGAGTGGGCCGACAAATACCGCGGCCGGTTCGACATGGGCTACGAGAAGTATCGCGAGATAGTGCTGGAGAACCAGAAACGCATGGGCCTGGTGCCGGAGAACACCGAGCTGTCGCCCATGAACCCGTACATGAACGTCACCAGTGCCGACGGCAAGCCGTGGCCGGCGCAGGACACGGTACGGGCATGGGATTCGCTGTCCGACAACGAGAAACGGCTGTTCGCGCGGCAGGCGGAGGTGTTCGCCGGATTCCTGTCGTACACGGACGCGCAGATCGGCCGGTTGCTGGACTATCTCGAGGAGAGCGGCCAGCTCGACAACACCATCATCGTGGCCTTCTCGGACAACGGTGCCAGCGGCGAGGGCGGTCCGAACGGTTCGGTCAACGAGATGAAGTTCTTCAACGGCTACATCGACACGATCGAGGACAGTCTGGCCAAGCTCGACGAGCTGGGTTTGCCGACCACCTACAACCACTACAGCATCGGGTGGGCGATGGCCTTCAACACCCCGTACAAGCTGTACAAGCGGTATGCCTCGCACGAAGGCGGCATCGCCGATCCATGCGTGATGTCGTGGCCGGCCGGCATCCCGGCCCGCGGCGAGATCCGCCACCAGTACCTCAACGTCTGCGACGTCACCCCCACCATCTACGAACTGCTCGGCATCACACCGCCGGACACGGTGAAGAACGTGGAGCAGCGCCCCCTGGAGGGGGTCAGCTTCCGGGCCCTGTTCGAAGACGCCGACGCCGATGTCGGCAAGCACACCCAGTTCTATTCGATGCTGGGCACGCGCGGCATCTGGCATCGCGGGTGGTTCGCCGACACCATTCACGCGGCCTGCCCGTCCGGCTGGGGACATTTCGACAAGGACCGCTGGGAACTGTTCCATCTCGAACAGGACCGCAGCCAGATGCACGACCTGGCCGAGGTTCATCCCGAGAAGCTGGAGGAATTGAAGGCACTGTGGTTCTCGGAGGCCGAGAAATACAACGGGATGCCGCTCAACGATCTCGACATCATCTCCGCGATGGTGCGCTATCGCCCGACCTACGCCAAGGGCCTGGACCGGGCCGTCTACTACCCGGACAGCGCGGAGGTCGGACCGGGCGCGGCGCTCGAGATTCTGGGACGCTCGTTCGCGCTGCTCGCCGAGACGACGATCACCAGCCCGGACGCGGAGGGGGTGCTGTTCGCCCACGGTGGGCGGCTCGGCGGGCACGCCTTGTTCGTCCAGGACGGTCGCCTGTGCTACATCTACAACTTCCTCGGCGAGGAGGAACAGGCCATCGTCTCCGACCGCCGGGTACCGCTCGGCGATCACATCCTCGGGGTGCGGTACGAACGGCACGGCACCCGGCCCGACCACTTCACGCCCACGGGTGAGGCCGTCCTCTACATCGATGAGAACCCTGTGGGTTCACTCGACGACATGCGGATCCAGCCGACCGTGTTCTCCGGTGTCGGGGAGGGCGTCCGGGTCGGCCGGGACACCGGTCAGTCCGTTTCGGCGCGGTACCGGTCACCGTTCCCGTTCACCGGGGGGACCATGCACCAGGTGATCGAGGACGTGAGCGGAAAACCGTACCAGGATCTGGAACTGGCGGCGGCCGCAGCCTTTTCGCGCGATTGAGGAGAGCTCCCATGGCCACCGCGATCCGCGCACAGGTCCACCGCGGCATGGTCCGGATAGCCGGCGGCGATTTCAGCATGGGTTCGGAGGATTTCTTCCCCGAGGAGCGGCCGGTGCATCGGGTGCGAGTCGATTCGTTCTGGATCGACCCGCACCCGGTGACCAACGCCGCCTTCCGGCGATTCGTGAAGCAAACCGGATACATCACTGTCGCCGAACGCATTCCGGCGGCCGAGGACTACCCGGATGCGGAGCCGGCGGACCTGACACCGGGCGCGCTGGTGTTCCGGCCCACCTCGGGTCCGGTGTCGTTGGACAACTGGCGCCGCTGGTGGCGGTACGTTCCGGGAGCCGGCTGGCGCCATCCACACGGGCCCGGCAGTACGCTCGACGGGCTCGACCGTCACCCGGTCACCCAGGTCGCCTACGAGGACGCTTCGGCCTACGCGGCCTGGGCCGGCAAACAGCTGCCCACGGAGGCGGAATGGGAGTACGCGGCCCGTGGCGGACTCGATTCGGCGACCTACGCCTGGGGTGACGAATTCGAACCCACCGGCCGGCGCCTGGCCAATGTCTGGGTCGGCGCCTTCCCCTGGAAGTTCCATCCCGGCCGGGGACAGACGTCCACGCCCGGCACCACGGCGATCGGCACCTATTCGCCCAACGGTTACGGTCTGTACGACGTGACCGGCAACGTGTGGGAGTGGACAGTCGACTTCTTTCGCCCCGGGCACTCGGCGTCGTCCTGTTGCGCTCCACGCAACCCACGGGTGGACACACCCGAAGTCGAAGCGGCGCAACGCTTTCCACGCCGGGTGGTCAAGGGTGGATCGTATCTGTGCGCGGCCGACTACTGTCTGCGCTACCGCCCGGCCGCCCGCCAGGGGCAGACCGAGGACACCGCCACCTGCCATCTCGGATTCCGTTGTGTCGTGCGCGACGAAGGTCCGTGACAAGTGATGCGGCAGAAGCGAATCCGCTGATCAGTTCTCGAAATCGCCGTCGAGGTAGACCCATGCCCCGTGGTCGCGGCGGAAGCGACTGTTCTCGTGCAGCTGTCCCGCCCTGCCGTGGGCCCGGTAGTGGGCACGGAACTCCACCGTGCCCTCGGTGTGGAACGGTCCCCCGCCGGTCGTGCCGAGGATCTCGAGCCGGTCCCAGCGCAGTCCCGGGTCGAAATCCACATCGGCGGGCCGGGTTTCGGGGGCCCAGCTGCGCAACAGATACGCCTCGTCCCGCACCGCGAAGGCGCTGAAGCGCGACCGCATGAGCTGTTCGGCGGTGCTCGCAGTCACCTCGCCGCGATGCAGGCGCCCGCAGCAGTCGGCGTACGCGGCGGGCAGCCCGCACGGGCAGTCCTCGGGCACGGGACGGGGAATGCGGCGCTTCGACATGGGCTTAAGGGTAGAAGCTGCGTCCGGTTGGTCCACCGGACGCCGACCAGACCTCGACGATCCGCCCGCTCTCGAATCGCAGGATGTCGGTACCGCTGATGTCGCGCACGACGGTGCCGTCCGGATCGACGATCCGGGCCCCGTAGGGCTGTGCGATGAGTCCGGATCGGCCGTCGGTCATGTCGACGACGGGCACGCCCTGCGGGTCGTACTCCAGACCCGGCCGCTCGGCGCGGAACGCGTCGACGACGGCGGCGAGGGCCGCGGGGTCGTGGACGTCGTCGAAGACGGTCGCGCCGGGCTGGGCGTAGCGGAGGGTGAATTCGGGGGCCATGATCTCGCCGGCGATGGCGAGGTCGCCGTTCCAGAGGGCGGCCCAGCGGTTGTACAGGTCGATGGCGTAGTCGCGCATCCCAGCTCCCATAGTCTCATTGATACGGTATGGCGGGAATGAATGTATAGTCTCAGCGATACCGTGTCAACCCGAGAGGAGTTGCCGAATGACCGACCTCGGCCCGCAGGACCACATCGTGCTGGGCCTCATCGCCCGGCACGGCCCGCTGACGCCCTACGACCTGAAGGTCCGCCTTGAGGAGAGCGTCGACAAGTTCTGGCCCATCCCGCACGCCCAGCTCTATCGCGTCCCGCCGCGCCTGGCCGAGCAGGGCCTGCTGCACGAGGAGGCCGAGGAGAGCGGACGACGCCGCCGCGTCTTCCATCTGACCGACGCCGGCCGCGCCGAACTCACCCGCTGGCTGGGCGACCCGACCGCGCCGCCGCCGGAGACCCGCGATCCCGCGCAGCTGAAACTGTTCTTCGCCGATCTCGGCGAGCCCGGTGACGTGGTGGCACTGGCCCGCAATCAGGCCGCCGAGCATCGCGGCTGGCTGGAGTTGTACCGGACGCTGTACAGCGAGATCGATCCGGACGACAGCGAGCGCGCGACCTCACGCGCCCGCGTGCTGCGGCTGGGCATCATGCACGAGCAGGCGTACGTGGACTACTGGGAGGAGTTGGCCGCGAACCCGGACGAAACGCCCGGTTCGCGAGAGTGATCGCCCGCAGGACAGGTGACAGTTGTTGCCCCGCAGGGCATTACGACGCGTGCACGACCGGGATCACCGGACCGGCCGACACGGTGGTGGAGACCCCGGCCCGCTGGTTCCGGCCGGGGTCGGCGGTGGCCGGATGCTCACCGCGATAGATGACGACGGCGAGCACACCCACCGTCCCGACGAGCGCGACGACCGGCGCGGCCACGAACGCGGCCGAGCGCAACCGCTCGAGCGCGCCGGGTCGGTGGCCGGGTTCCGGCGGGGCCACGAAGGCGGGCGGCGGAAAGGTCGAGCCGTACGGGTCCGTCATGCGTACGACCGTATTGACGACATCCACAGGATGACAAGCAAACGTGCAGCAAATTTTCCGGTACGAGGTGGACCGGGCAGCGTATGCCCAGTTCACCCTCCGTTCAGTGACCTGAAGCTCAGTCGTCCTCGCCGAGCACGACCGCGTAAGCGAAACCGTCCCAGCCCTTTCCGCCGACGGTCTGCAGTACGGTCCCGTCCAATCGCGGCTCGGCGGCGATCAATTCGATGACCTCCCGGCTGGCCCGCACCGCCGCATCCGCCGACGCGGCGTCGGCGATGCCGCCATTGCGCACCACATTGTCGACGATGATCACCGACCCGGGCCGGGTCAGCCGCAGAGCCCACCGCACATAGTTGGCGTTGTTGACCTTGTCGGCATCGATGAAGACCAGATCGAACGGTTCCGGCTGCTCCTCGGCCAGCACCGGCAGCGAGTCCAGCGCCGCGCCGACCCGGATGTCGACCCGCTCCCCCACCCCCGCGCGATCCAGATTGTGGCGCGCCACCTCGGCGTGCTTCGGCTCGTATTCGAGGGTCACCACCCGGCCGGCCTTCCCGACGGCCCGCGCCAGCCAGGTGGTGCTGTATCCACCCAGCGTGCCGACCTCGAGTACGCGCCGTGCCCGCACGGATTTCGCGATCAGATACAGGAACTTGCCCTGCGGCGGCGAGACGTCGATGGCGGGCAGTCCCGCCGCCGCGTTCGCCCGCAAGGTTTCCGAATCCTCGTCTCCCACCAGGGTTTCGACGAGATAGCGATCAACTTCGGCCCACTCGGCAGTCGTCATATCCGAAGTCTGCCACCGCCTCCGGCGCACTCCCAGCATTGCGCTCACGCCGAGAGATTTCCCACTCGGGAGCCGGGCTCGGTGCCGGGCGCGCGCTCGCCGCGCCCGGCACCGGCTCCGTTCAGAACAGGAAGTACCGCTGTGCCATGGGCAGTTCGGTGGCGGGCTGTTCGGCCCACACCTCCCCGTCGATCCGGACGGTGAAGGTGTCCGGCTCCACCTCGATGCGGGGCATGGCGTCGTTGTTGGGGAGGTCGGCCTTGGTGCGGCTGCGAACATTGGCCACCGGCACCAGTTTCCGGTTCACCCGCAGCCGGTTCGCGAGGCCGTCCTCGATAGCCTGCTCGGACACGAAGTGCAGCGAGGTTCCCGCCGCCACGCTCGGCGCGGCCCCGAACATCGGGCGCGGCAGTACCGGCTGCGGAGTGGGAATGGACGCGTTGGCGTCGCCCATGGCGGCCCAGGCGATCGTGCCGCCCTTGATGACCGCGTGCGGGCGGACCCCGAAGAAGGCGGGCTCCCACAGCACCAGATCGGCCAGTTTGCCGACCTCGATGGAGCCGATCTCGGCGTCGAGGCCGTGCGTAACCGCCGGGCAGATGGTGTATTTCGCGACGTAGCGCCGCACCCGGTTGTTGTCGGCCGCGCCGTCGCCGGGCAGCGCGCCGCGACGGCGCTTCATGACGTGCGCGGTCTGCCAGGTGCGCATGACCACCTCGCCGATGCGGCCCATGGCCTGCGCGTCACTGCCGATCATGGAGATCGCGCCCAGATCGTGCAGCAGATCCTCGGCCGCGATGGTGGAGGGCCGGATCCGGCTCTCCGCGAAGGCCAGATCCTCCGGAATGGACGGGCTCAGGTGATGGCACACCATGAGCATGTCCAGATGCTCGTCGAGGGTGTTGATGGTGTGCGGCCGCGTCGGGTTGGTGGAGCTGGGCAGCACATTGAGATGCGAAGCGACGGTGATGATGTCGGGTGCGTGCCCGCCGCCCGCACCCTCGGTGTGATACGAGTGGATGGCCCGGCCCCGGATGGCGGCGAGGGTGTCCTCCACGAATCCGGCCTCGTTCAAGGTGTCCGAGTGCAGCGCCACCTGCACGCCGGAGGCGTCGGCCACGGTGAGGCAGTGGTCGATGGCGGCCGGGGTGGTGCCCCAGTCCTCGTGCAGTTTGAAACCGCCCGCGCCGCCGCGCAATTGCTCCCACAGCGCGTCCTCGCGCACGGTATTGCCCTTGCCCAGCAGCAGGATGTTCACCGGCCAGGAGTCGGTGGACTCCAGCATGCGGGCCAGATGCCAGGCGCCCGGGGTGACGGTGGTGGCCTTGGAGCCCTCGGCGGGTCCGGTGCCGCCGCCGACGAGGGTGGTGATGCCGCCGGCCATGGCCTCGTCGAGGATCTGCGGGCAGATGAAGTGCACGTGGCAGTCGATGGCGCCCGCGGTGACGATGCGGCCGTTGCCGGCGATGATCTCCGTCGAGGGCCCGACCACCAGGTCCGGGTGCACCCCGCTCATGGTGTCGGGGTTGCCCGCCTTGCCGATGGCGACGATGCGGCCGTCACGGATACCGATGTCGGCCTTGATGATTCCCCAGTAGTCGACGATCACCACGCCGGTGATGACGGTGTCCGGGGTGCCCTCGGCGCGGGTGGCGCGGGCCTGGCCCATGGATTCGCGCAGCACCTTGCCACCGCCGAAGACGGCCTCGTCACCGGCGAGACCCGGTCCGCCGCTGCGGTCCTCGGTGATCTCGATCAGCAGATCGGTGTCCGCCAGGCGGATTCGGTCGCCGGCGGTGGGCCCGAACAGTTCGGCGTAACGGGCGCGGGACAGTTCGGCCATCAGGCATCCAGCTTTCCGGGTGGGGTGAGGCTGATCCCGTGCACCTCGCGGGCGCCGCCCAGCGGGACCAGCGAAACCCGCTGCCCCAGACCGGGTTCGAAGCGCACCGCGGTGCCGGCGGGAATGTCGAGGCGGTGACCGTGAGCGGCCGCGCGGTCGAATTCCAGGGCGGTATTGGCCTGCGGGAAGTGCACGTGCGAGCCGACCTGAACCGGCCGGTCACCGGTATTGATCACATCCAGTTCGATGCGTTCCGCGCCCGCGTTGAGCTCGATCGTGCCTTCGGCACAGAGGTATTCGCCAGGAATCATGGCCGTCATCCGATCGGGTGGTGGACGGTGACCAGCTTGGTGCCGTCCGGGAACGTGGCCTCGACCTGGACGTCGTGGATCATCTCCGGGATACCGTCCATGACGTCGTCGCGGGTGAGCACGGTGCGGCCCGAGGCCATCAGCTCGGCGACGGTGCGGCCGTCGCGCGCCCCCTCGAGCACGTGATCGGTGATGATCGCGATCGCTTCCGGGTGGTTCAGTTTGAGTCCACGGGCCTGTCGCCGCCGGGCCAGCTCGGCCGCGTAACTCAGCAGCAGGCGCTCCTGCTCGTGCGGCGACAGTCGCATTCGGACTCCTCGTCGAATCGCGGGGACGGATCGTCGGTCATTCTGGCACGACCTGCGTTACCAGCATGTTTCGGTGATATACGATCCGCGGACGACGAGTTCCGACGCGGCGATTCCGGTTCCGCGCCTTCAGTTCTGGGGGTTGAGGTTCTGCAGCCGGACCTGACCGCGCGCCACCGTCCGATCCTGTTCGTCGGTGATCACCACCTGCCACAGCTGCTGCGAACGCCCGCGGTGGACCGGGCTCGCGACACCGGTCAGCTTGCCCTCCCGCACCGCGCGCAGGAAGTCGGTGTTGTTGTTGACGCCCACCACGGTCCCGCGATCGCCGAGCCAGGCGCCGGCGGCCACGCTGGCGAGGGTCTCGATGACCGTGCAGTACACACCGCCGTTGACGATGCCCGCCGGCTGATACTGCTGCGGCGTCACCACCCACTCCGCGGCCACCCCGTCACCGCTCAGCGCGGTGAACTTCAGTCCCAGCAGGTCGGTGAAAGTGCCCTCGCTGAGCTTGTTCATCAGCTCCGGGGTGATATCGGCCAGGGACTTGATCGAGGAGAAGTCGTCGCTCATGGCTCCACGTTCGCACGCGGGATCTTGGTCCGAACCGCCGGGTCGACGCCCTTGCCTAGTTAGGTAAGCCTGACCTATACTGGCTTCGGCGTCAGGATCGAGCGAGGCCCCGAGGGCTGCGGTGGCCCCGATCCCCTGCCGGTGGTGGGTTCCGTCGTTCGACGGAACCCACCACCTTCGTCCTATCCGGCCATGCCCACAGCATGCGGATCCATCCCGGGTATCGGGCGCTCTCCACCTCGTAGAGCTGCAGATCGAGCGGGACCCCGGTGCCACTTCATGTTCCGCGCCGATCAGCGCGCGGCATCGACCTCGAGGCCCCAGCGCGCCGCGGTGGTGGCGGCGACGGTTCGGTTGGGCGCGTTCAGTTTCCGCAGAATGCGTTCGATATGGGTGGCGACGGTGGAGGGTTCGACGCCGAGGTGGGCGGCGATCCGGGCATTGGATCCGCCCGCCGGGAGCAGCGCGAGGACCCCGAGTTCGCGCAGGGTGAGCGCGTGCGGCGGGTCGATCCGGCGGTAGGCGACCCGGGTGCCGCCGGAGCGGGCCGGGCGCATCCGGGTCCGGTAGACCACCCCGCCGACGAGCAGCAGATGGTCACGCGGACAACCGGATTCGGCCACCAGCCGCGCGAGCTGGAATCCCGCGGTACCGGGCGCGAACAACCCGGGCACGGCGAACTCCGTCACCGCGTGCACGTCATTCCCTGGGCCGACGAGCACGACCGATTCCCCGGGGTCGACCGCGGTCTCGGGGCTGCGGCACGGATCGAGCGCCGCGCCGACCACGTCGGCGAGCAGGGCGAGCGCGGTGATCGACGACCGCGAGAACGGCACGCCCGCAGTGCCACTCATGTTCAGCATGCCCAGGTAGCGGCCGTCCACGCCGAACAACGGCTGGGTGAGGCCCTGCCGGTAACCGAGCGGCACGATGACCCGTTCGAACACCGGTCCGGAGCGAGCCGTGGCCGGAACCGCACCCAGTTCGAGGGGTACCCGCTCGTCCCGGAGACGGGCGAACATCGGATGCGTGTGCAGGCAGGTGTCGATGACCTCGAGCGCGCCCGACGGATACCCGACGCTGGCCGCGGTGCGATGCACTCCGGCGACCGGATCGAACCGTGTCAGCGCCGCGTGCTTGAAGGCGACGACCCGCGACAGCTCGAACAGCACCCGGCCCAGACCCGGCCGGTCCGGTGTCGCCGCCGCGATCGACGTCCGGACCCGCAGGGCGACGGCCGGGTCCAGACCCTCATCAGATGCGGCAACCATCCGGCCAGTATGACGCCGGTCACGATTCCCGCGGCCACGGGACGGTGTGCAGACAGCACCCGGACCGCTGAACCGCGTCCGTCGATCGACGGACGCCGCACCCGGCGCAGCGACCTACGTTCTGGCGCACCAGCACACAGCACCGGGAGGCTTCCGATGGATATCGCCGACTACGCGGCACACGACGCGACGGGTCTCGCCACCCTCATGCGGCAGGGACAGGCCGGGGCCGCCGAGGTCCAGGCCGCGGCAGCGGCCGCGATCGCCCAGGTCGATCCCCAACTCGGGGCGGTCGTGGGCGAGGTGTTCGAGCGGCCGCTGGACTACGACCCGTCCGGTCCGTTCGCCGGCGTGCCGTTCGCGATCAAGGATCTGATCATCCACGCGGCGGGCGTGCCGCAGCGCAATGGCAGCCGGTTGTTCGGCGAGGGTGTGGCGCACCCCCACGACACCGCGCTGATGACCCGCTTCCGGCGCGCGGGCCTGGCCACCATGGCGGTGACCACCTCCCCCGAGCTCGGTTTCAACGCCACCACCGAAGCACGCGCCTACGGTGCGCCCACCCGCAATCCGTGGGATCCGGCGCGCAGCGCGGGCGGATCCAGCGGTGGCGCCGCCGCATTGGTAGCTGCCGGGGCGCTGCCGGTCGCGCACGCCAATGACGGCGGCGGATCCATCCGGATCCCGGCGGCGGTGTGCGGACTGGTCGGGCTGAAGCCGAGTCGCGGACGGGTCTCCGCCGCACCCGATTACGCCGATCCGCTGCTGGGCATGGGTGTGGAGTTCGCGGTCACCCGGACGGTGCGGGACTGCGCGGGCCTGCTCGACGCCGTGCACGGCAGCGAACCCGGGGACAAGTACCTGTTCCCGGCCGAGCCGGCCGACTTCCGCACACTCATCACCCGGCCCGCGCCCGTGCTGCGCATCGCCGTGACCGCCGACCTGTCGCAGGCCGATCCGGACTGCGCGCGGGCGGTCGCGGACATCGCCCGCGAACTGGCCGACATGGGGCATCAGGTCGAACTGGCCGATCCCGCTGTCGATTACGAGGCGTTCCACCGCGCCAACCTCGACGCCTGGTGCAGTTTCCTCGCCGACGCCGTCAGCACCGCCGCGGCCGCGCTGGGCGTCACGCCGGGCGCCGATCACCTCGAGGCCACCACCCGCGCCTGTGTCGCCTACGGCGCCACCCGCACCGCGGCCGATCTGTACGCGGTCGAGTCGACCTTCAATACGGCTCGCCGCGCGGTGGCCCGGCTGCTGACCGACTACGACCTGTACCTCACCCCCACCACCGCGCGCCCGGCGCTGCCGCTGGGCCACCTCGACGCCGACGATCCGGCGCTGACCGCACCCGAGTGGTATCGCAAGATCTTCGAATTCGGCTCGTACACCGCGCTGTTCAATGCGACGGGCAACCCGGCCATCTCGCTGCCGCTGGGCCGATCGGCCTCGAACCTTCCGGTCGGCGTGCAGTTCGTCGCCGGCTACGGACGGGAGGCCACCCTGCTCGCGATCGCCGCCGACCTGGAGCGCCGACTCCCCTGGCACCGGCAGCGCCCCGGGATCTACGCGCACTGATCCTGCGCCGAAAACCCTGGGACGACACGGCGGTGGGTTTGCGAGGATGGCGCGGTGACCGCGACCGCTCCCCCGATCTTCCACGGCGACTTCGAAGCCCACCTCACCGTGCGCGCGACCGATGCCGGACGCCTCGAACGGTACGCCGCCGCACACGGATTGAAGTTCGTGCACATCGTGCTGGAGCGCGGCCGCGTCATCGACCAGCCGATGCTCACCGTCCACGCCGCGGGATCGCTTCCCGCGGTTGCGAATTCGATAGCGGCACTGACCGCGCGGCTCGATGTTGCGGGATTCGAGGTGGTCCGCACCAAGATCGAGGCGACACCCTGGGCGGCAGGCGTGCCCGCCACCGATGACGCCGCCGTCGCACTGGGTGCCGGCTACTACTTCGAGCACCACATCAAACTCCTGCTCACACTCGGCACCGAGGTGCGCGCACTCGCCCGCCTCGCCACCGAACACACCGCACACCTGTCCGCCAATGCCCGCCGCACCCGGCCCGACGGCCGCACCGAGCGGTTCGTCACCCAACGCTGCCGCCTGGTCGGAAACACCACCGCCACCGCCCGCCACACCGCCCTACTGACCGCGCTACAGGCGAACAACTACGAAGTACTCTCCGCCGAACGTGAATTCGTCGTCCTCGACACCGACGAGTCGATCGACGCCGGCTGGATCACCGAGGGAGGAAATCGGCCATGACGGCCACCCCGTGGACCGCACTGGGGCCCGGCCCGGCCGCCGCCATGCTCGCGGCCGGCCCGGAACTGTCGCCGACGTGGAAACCGCTGTGGCTCACCGACGACCGCTTCCCCGAGGGCAAGGACCTCTACGACGCCGTCCTGCTCGCCGAGCACTGCACGCCGACGCCGGAACTGCTCCGCGCGGTCACCCCGGACACCCGGTTCATCCAGCTGCGGCGCGTCGCCATCGACGCCGACTGGGCCGAGTTCGCGAAGGACCGTCCGGACCTGGCGGACCAGCACGAGGCCTTCGCCCAGCGGCTGACCGAAGCCCTCGCGCCGGCCTTTCCCCCGGAGGAGGTCGGTGAGCAGCGCTGACGGGATTGCCGCTCATGTGCTGAATTTCTGTGACCGGTGGGCGGGGCGCGGCGGGACGTGTTACAAACCAAATCTGCGGTTTTAGCCGTGTTCGCCTGTACGAGAGAGACGCATCCGCATGACCGGTCCGGTCGAGTACTCGCTGTTCGGTGCGATCGAGGCGTGCGTCGACGGGACCCGGGCGGCCCTGGGCGGGCCGAAACAGCGGTGCGTGCTCGCCGTGCTGCTGGCCGAGCGTGGCACGGTCGTCAGTGTCGATCGGCTCACCGACGCGCTGTGGTACGACGAGCCGCCTGCCAAGGGGCTGGTATCACTGCGGTCCTATGTCTCCAATCTCCGCCGGTGCCTGACGGCCGCTGACACCGATGCCCCGGTGACGCGCTTGGAGACCTTGCCGCTCGGCTATCGGCTGACTCTGGTGGGCGAGGATCGGCTCGACCTCGCCACCTTCGAACACCTCGTCGATGAAGGCCGTGCGGCGCTCGGCCGCGACGACGCGAAACTCGGGTTCGACACGCTGACCACCGCGTTGCGACTGTGGCGCGGCAGGCCTTTCGGCGAATTCGCCGATCACGAGTTCGCCCACGCGGAAGTGCTGCGGTATTCGGCGCTGCGCAGGCTCGCGATCGAGTCCCGATTCGATGCCGCGCTGCGGCTGGGCGGTGGCAGTGAACTGATACCCGAACTCGAGGCCGCCCTCGCGAACGACCCGGTGCACGAAAAGCTGTGGGGCCACCTGATGCTCGCGCTCTTCCGCACCGGACGCGGGCCCGACGCGCTGGGCGCCTTCGAGCGCGCCCGCGACACACTCGACCGCGAGGTGGGGGCACCACCCGGCGAAGATCTGCGCACCCTGTATCGCAAGATCAGCGACAACTCCACCGATCTGCTGCTCGAAAGACCCTCGCCCGCACCACTTGCCGTGGCCGGACCGGACGCCCGCCGACCGGCCCTGGTCGGCCGCGCGGTCGAACTCGAAGCGCTCATCGACTCGGTGACACGCGCCCACTCCGGGTCGGGCGGTCTGATCGTGGTGACCGGGGAGAGCGGAATCGGCAAGACGGCGGTGGCCGACGCGGTATCCGGCCGCGCCGGCGCAGCTGGTCTGACGGTCGCCTGGGCGGCTCACCCCACCGGCATCCGCGTCCCCCAACTGTGGATGTGGATCCAGATCCTGCGCCGGCTGGGTGACGAATTCGGCGAGGCGGGCCGGAACGCGGTGCGCCACAGGGCACCCGGCGTCATCGACGCGCTGGTGCCCGAATGGCACACCGGAGCGGCGGCCACGCCCGGGCCCGCCGCGACCGGCTTTCCTCTCTTCGAGGGCATCGTGACCGCCCTGGCCGAGCTGGCCGCCCTGCGCCCGCTGCTGCTGGTCATCGACGACCTGCACCTCGCCGATGCCGCCTCCGGCAGCGCCTTGCTCCTGCTGGCCGCACGCATCGCCCGCCTGCCCATCCAGATCGTCTGCACCTGGACGTATTTCGGCAGCGGCCGCCCGGTCAACCGGCAGCTGTACGAGAAGCTCACCGGATCGAGCGAGATCTCGACCGTGCCCCTGCGGGGCGTCGATCGCGACGCGGCCGGCGAGCTGATCGAGCGGCTCACCGGCACTCCCGCCACCCCCGAACTGTCGGAGCACCTGTGGGCATATGCCCGCGGAAATCCCTTCTACATCAAGGAATTGGCGCGGGCGCACGCGGTCGGCGAACACCCGGGCCCCGCCGTGCCCGACCTCGACGCCGTCCCCGATGCCATCGCCGCCGCGGTCGGTCGCCGGCTGGCGGTGCTGGGCAAGCCCAGCCGGCGCGCGCTCGCCGCGGCCGCGGTGATCGGCCCGGAGTTCGATGTCGCGACGCTCGCGGGCATCCTCGACTCGCCGGTACCGTCGGTCCGGGCCCGGCTGCGACCGGCCTACGAGACGGGTCTGCTCGACGAGCACCGCGAACGGCCCGGCGTGTTCTGCTTCAGTCACGGCCTGCTGCGCGACGCGGTGCTGGCCCGGATTCCGGTGGCGGAGCGGACCGCCACGCACTCGGCCATCGCGTCGGATCGCGCTGCCGCGCTGCCGACCTCGCCCTACGAGGAGGCCATCGCCGCCGCCGACCACGCGTGGCGGGCGGGCACCGAGATCAATACCCATGCGGCCCTGGCGATCCACGAGACCGTGATCCAGCGCGCCCTCGCCCGATCCGCCTACGTGGACCTCGTCACCCTGGCCGAGCATGCACTGCAGATCTGCCGCCGCCTGCCCGCCAAACCCGAACTGCTGGAACGACAGTCGGCCCTGTGGCTGCACCTCGCCGGGGCCCGCGGCATCCTGCACGGCCAGACCAGCGCCACGGCCCTGACCGCCGTGCAACGCGCGTTCGAACTCGGCGAGCAGATCGACGGACGCGACTTCTACGGCGCGGCGGCCATGCGCTGCATGATGCTGTGCGCCCGCGGCCGGCTCGACGAGGCCGAGGTCATCGCCAACGGCCTCCGGTCCCGGTACGAGGCCTCGAACGATCCCGCCGCCGGGGTGGCGAGCCAGTTCGTGGACATCATGACCACCGCACTGCGGGGCGACCGGGACGACATGCTGGCCCGCGCCCGCCGCATGCTCGAGACCTTCCCGCCACCGCAGACGGTCAGCGACCCCACACACTTCTTCCATCCCCGGGTGTACTGCTGGATGGGTCTGATGGAGGCGCTGCGCGGCGACCGTGACGCCGCCGAAGAATGCTGCCGAATGTCGTTGGAGCTGGCCCGGACTCGCGGTGACGTCTTCAATATCCTGGCCGCGCGGCTGACCTTCGTGGAGGTCTACGGCGTGCTCGGCGTCACCGAAGGCACCGCGGGCGCCGCCGCGGCGGTGCACGCGGAACTCAGCGCCGCGGGCGGTGGACAGTGGGCGGCCTGCGCCAAGGTGGTCGAGGTCTGGGCCCGCACACTCACCGGCGACGACACCGATCCGGCCGCCGCCTTCGCGGCGTACGAGGCCATCACCGAGGACGGCAGCACCGTCATGGCCCCGTTCTTCCTGGCCCTGCTCGCCGATATCGAGAAACACCACGACCGCACCGCCGAGGCGCGCGGATTGCTCGCCCGGGCACAGCGCATCGCGGACGCCACCGGCGAGCACGCGTGGGATCCGCTGCTGACGGCCCGCGTCGCCGGGCTGACCCGGGACGCCACGCACGAATAACACGACCGCTGGGCACGTGGCCGCTCCTTGGGTTCCGGAGTACCGGCTCGTCGCCGGGTCTCTCGGACGGTAATCGGCCCGGATTGGAACCGGCATGGACGGCGGTTTCAATCGAATCCCAATCCCGGGTGGCTACCTTTCGACGGCTCGATTCGACAAGGAGGTGCCCATGATGATGGGAAATCGCGGCCTGATCGGGGTCGCCGTGGCGGCGGTGGCGGTGAGCGTGGCGCTCACCGGCTGCGGCGGCAAGGACAGCGCGAAGAGCGCTCCGACGTCCTCGGCGGCGGTGACCTCGAGTGCGGCCAAGCCGACCACATCGGCGAATCCGGCCAACAGCAAACTCGCACCGCGCACGCTCGACACCACCGGCGGCTCGAACTACACGATCGCCGACTACATCAAAGACCAGCACATCACCGAAACCCCGGTGCACAACGGCGATCCGGGCGCACCGGCGATCACCCTGCCCTACCCTGCGGGCTGGGCCGATGCCGGATCCGACACCCCCGACTACGCCATCGGCGCGATCGTCTACAGCGGCCCCGACGCGGTAGGGGCGAACTACACCCCGAATATCATTGCGCTGCTGTCGAAACTGCAGGGCACGGTCGATCCGCAGAAGCTGATCGCCGACGCCGCCGGCGAGATGAAGAACCTGCCCGGCTTCACCCAGATCGGCACCGGCTCGGTCACCGCCGTCTCCGGATTCCCCGCTTACCGGATCGCGGGAACCTACACGCTGCAAGGCATTCCCGCGGTGTCCGCACAGGAGACCGTGGTCATTCCGGGAGCCGGCGGCGTCTACTACGTCCTGCAGCTGAACGCCACCAGCAACCAGGACCAGGCCGGGGTGCTGCAGTCGGCCATCGAGACCATCGACCAGCAGATCACCATCACGGTCTGAGGAGCGAGGCCCGACAATGTCTGTGGCGTGCTGTGGGTTCTGCTCTGGCCCTTGCATTCCCGGCGGAGGCCCGACTCCACCCGGGCCGCGGACGATGCAGCAGGGCCGGTGTCCGTCTCCTGACCCCGGTCGAGACCGGATCCGGTCTCGACCGGCCGACGCCAGGTGTGGGTCGGGCCTACCTGATGCAGGCCCGGCGGACCGGTAGACCGCGGTCCTCGAACGCGGCCAGCATGGCCTGGCCGCGGCGCGCGCCCTCCGAGGAGGAGGTGCGCGACAGCGCGGGCACGTAGGTCGCCGCGCCCACAATGGATTCCGCGACCAGGCCCCAGAAGCGCCGGATGCCCAGACCCGCGCAGCGCGCCATCGCCTGCTGGACCAGGGACAGGGCCGGCAGGCAGCGGTGGGCGAGCCAGACGTAGAGCGCCGGCTCACAGGGCAGGGCCACGACGCCGTCCTCGCCGGCGAGGGGGTCGCCGTCGATCACGCGGATCGTGGTGTCGGACAGGCCCGCCCAGTCGATGCCGCCGTCGTTGTCGGTGTGGATCCACAGGTTCTCCAGGCCCGGATCCCAGGCTCGGCCCTCGGACACCACCATGGCCATCACCCGTCCGATCACCGCGTGTATGAGCGCCGTGGCCACCACCTCGGCCGCGATGTCGGCATTGCTCATCTCGGCCGCGTGCCGCCGGTACATCACCTCGATCCGGCCCTCGCGGATGCCGTCGGCGAGCCGCCACCAGCGGCGTTTGCCCTGGTCTGCCATGGCGGCGACGGCGTAGACGCGCGGGTGTTCGGGTTGCAGGGCGCGCAGGCGGGAACAGGCAGTCCCGAAGGCGAGCCGGGAATCGCGCGGCGGACACACGGTTACGGGTTCGAGCATCGAACCTCCTCATTCATCGACTATTCGGCCAATGCATGGACAACGACCACGGAAAGATAGGTTAGGCTTACCAGACTTAATGAAGCAATGAACGCGTCAGGAGTAGTTCGTCACCGTGCCCGCCGTAGTCACCACCAGACGGCGACGTCTGTCCGGACTTCTCGTTCTCGCCGCCCTGCTGCTGTGTGCCATCGCGGCCAGCATTGCCCTCGGCTCCCGGAATCTGAGCCTCGGAACCGTGTACGACGCGCTCATTTGCCCTGGTGGACTGCCACTCTCGTGTCCCGCGGACGGCTCGGCCGCCCAGATCGTGCGCGAATTACGCCTTCCGCGAACAGGACTCGCCCTGGTCGCCGGACTCGCGCTCGGCATGGCCGGAGCCCTGATCCAGGGCTACACCCGAAACCCGCTGGCGGACGCCGGATTACTGGGCATCAATGCGGGCGCGGCCTTCCTCGCCGCGCTGAGCATCCACCTGCTCGCCCTCACCACGCCCACGCAGTACATCTGGTTCGCCTTCGCGGGCGCGCTGCTCGCGGGCCTGGTGGTGTTCGGCGTCTCCTCGCTCGGGGGCGGCCGGGCGAGCCCGCTCAGCCTGGTCCTCGCCGGCGCGGCCGTCACCGCGTTCCTGCAGGCCATGACCAATATCGTTGTCCTGCTGGACGGCACGGCCCTCAACACCTACCGCTATTGGGTGGTCGGCGACGTGGCCGGGCACGACGCTTCCACCTTCGGTCAGGTGTTGCCGTTCCTCGCGCTGGGCGCGATCCTGGCCCTGGCCTCCGCCCCCGCCCTCAACCTGCTCGGCCTCGGCGATGATGTCGCCCGCGGTCTCGGCGTGAATATCACCCGCAGCCGGGCGCTCGGCCTGGCCGCGGTCGTCCTCCTCGCCGGCGCGGCCACCGCCGCCGTCGGACCGATCGCCTTCCTCGGCCTGATCGTCCCCCATCTGGCGCGCGCCCTCACCGGCCCCGATTACCGCTGGCTGCTCCCCTTTTCGGGCCTGCTCGGCGCGCTGGTCCTGCTCGTCGCCGACACCGCCGGCCGCCTCATCGCCCGCCCGGGCGAACTCCAGGCCGGCGTCACCCTCGCCGCCCTGGGCGCACCGTTCTTCATCCTGCTGGTCCGCCGCCGAAAGCTGGTGAGCCTGTGACTCTTCCGACACCTCCCAACAACACCTCAGCCCCTGTGAGCCCTGGCCACCCCACGGCAAACGCTTCCGGAAGCACCGGATCACCCTCCGCCCGGCCCGCACCGGCAACACCGCCGATCGCCTCCGATCACCCCGGCACTCCCGGACGTGCGGAACCAGCCGGGAGCAGCGACCAGGCTCACGCCGACGAATTGCGCGCTGTCCGGCCCGCGGTGCGCGTGGGCAGGTTCTCGGCAGTGCTGCGGATCGGCGCGCTACTCACCGTGCTCGCGCTCGCGGCCCTGTTGTTCGGGCTGTTCGCGCTGGATATCGCGGTGGGCGAGTTCCGGATTCCGCTCGGGCGAGTGCTGGATGTGCTGGGCGGCGGAGGGACTCGCGCGCAGCGGTTCGTGATCATGGATTCGCGGCTGCCCAGGGCGCTGACCGCGATCGTGGTCGGGGCGGCGCTGGGATTGGCCGGCGCGGTGACGCAATCGATTCTGCACAATCCGCTGGCCAGCCCGGATCTGCTCGGAATCACCTCCGGCGCGAGCTGCGGTGCGGTCGCGGTGCTGGTCGGGATGGGTGGCGTCGGGACGGGTACGGCCGCGGCGCTGGGTGTTTCGGCGGCGGCACTGGCCGGCGGGCTGCTCACCGCCGTACTGATCTACCTGCTGGCCTGGGGCCGGACCACGACCGGGGACAGCGGGGTCATGGGATTCCGGTTGGTGCTCATCGGGATCGGCGTGAACGCGGCGCTGCTGTCGGTGGTGAGCTGGCTGTTGACGCGGGCCACGCTCACCGATGCCGCACATGCCCAGCAGTGGCTCACCGGGTCGCTGAACGCGGCGGACTGGTCGACCCTCGTGCCCGCCGCGATCGGCCTGGGCGTCGCGCTGCTCGTCACGGCCGGGTCGGCGCGGACGCTGGCCGCGCTGCGATTCGGCACCGACACCACACGCATCCTCGGCGTCCACATCCAGACCCAGCAGGCGATTCTCATTGCCGCCGCAGTCGGTTGCGCCGCGCTGGCCACCGCGGCGGTGGGCCCGCTCGGGTTCGTGGGACTGGCCGCGCCGCAGATCGCGCGGCGGCTGCTGCACACGCCCGGGGAACCGGTCATCGCCTCGGCACTGGTCGGCGCCATCGCGGTGGTCGGGGCGGACCTGCTCGCGCGCACCGTCTTTCTCGTCTCGCTGCCGGTCGGCGTGGTCACCGCGGCCGTCGGCGGACCGTTCCTGCTCTACCTGCTCGTTCGCACCAACCGGAAGGCGACACTGTGACTCTCGCGGCGGAAAACATCACCCTCGGCTACGGCGAACGGGTCATCGTCGACGGGCTGTCGGTGCAGATCGAGCCCGGGCTGATCACCACGGTCATCGGCCCCAACGGCTGCGGCAAGTCGACGCTGCTGCGCTCCCTGGGCCGGTTGCTGCGGCCCCGGTCGGGCCGAGTCCTGCTGGACGGCAAGGCCATCTCCACCATGAAGACCAAGGACACCGCGCGCATCGTCGGCATGCTGCCCCAGACGCCGGTCGCGCCCGAGGGCCTGACCGTCGCGGATCTGGTGGCCCGCGGCCGGCATCCGCATCAGTCCTGGCTGCGGCAGTGGTCGGCCGACGACGAGGCCGAGGTGACCGCCGCCCTGGTACAGACCGGTATCGCGGAGCTGGCGGGCCGCACCCTCGACGAGCTCTCCGGCGGCCAGCGCCAGCGCGCCTGGATCTCCATGGCCCTGGCCCAGGGCACCGACATCCTGCTGCTCGACGAGCCGACCACCTACCTCGACCTCGCCCATTCCCTCGAGGTCCTCGACCTGGTCGACCGCCTGCACGACGACCTCGGCCGCACCGTGGTCATGGTCCTGCACGATCTGAATCTGGCCATCCGCTACAGCGACCGCCTCATCGTCATGCACGCCGGCCGCATCGTCGCCCAGGGCGTCCCCGCCGACATCATCGACGCCGAGCTGCTGCGCGCGGTTTTCGGCCTGCGCGCCGAGGTGCTCGAGGACCCGGTGTCGGGGCGGCCGATGATCGTGCCCATCGGCGCCCGGCACGTGCGCGACTCCCGATCCGGAGACATGCCGGCGGATGCCGGGGTATGAGCAATACCACACCAGCAACTCGCCGGTTACGACGGGCTGTAGTACGCATTCCTGTCGTTGCCTCCGTAAACTTGTGGGATGGCAGGTCTTGGTGAACTCGAGAAAGCGGTCATGGACCAGTTGTGGTCGGCCGACGAACCGCAAACGGTCCGGCAGGTCCATGAAGCACTCGCTGAGCGTCGTGAACTCGCGTACACCACGGTGATGACCGTTCTGCAGCGCTTGGCGAAGAAGAATCTGGTGGTCCAGCAGCGTGACGACCGTGCGCACCGCTACGCGCCGGTGCACACGCGCGACGAACTCGTCGCCAGCCTCATGGTCGACGCACTGCAGCAGGCGGACGAAGTTGGCAGTCGCCGCGCCGCGCTGGTGCACTTCGTCGAACAGGTCGGCGCGGACGAGGCTGCCGCTTTGCGCGACGCACTCGCTAAGCTCGAAGCCACCGAGGTGGCGCGCAAGGACAAACCCGAGTCCGAATAGCCGTAGCCTCGGCCCGAGCCCCACAACGCAGTGAGCTGAGGACATGGACTGGACAGCGCCGGTTTTCGCCGGTCTCGCCCTGTTATTGGCGGGACCGGTGCCAACGCTGCTCAGCCGTGCCACCTGGCCCTATCGCAGCCCCCGTGCGGCGCTGGTGCTGTGGCAGGCGATCGCGCTGGCCGCGGTGCTGAGCGCCTTCGGTTCCGGACTCGCCATCGCCTCCCGGCTCCTCGTCCCGGGCGGCGACGGCCGTCCGACCACCACCCCCAGCAAGGAGATCGACGCCCTCGGTCTGCCGCTGTGGCTGGCCCTGGTCCTGGTGTTCGCGCTCACCCTGCTCGTCGGAGCGCGGCTGATCTGGTCGGTGATCCGGGTCGGCATCCACACCCGCCGTCGCCGCGCCCGCCACCGCATGCTGGTCGACCTGCTGGACCAGTCCGGTGTGCATCGGAAATCGGCCGATATCCGGGTACTGGCCGCCCCCGAGCCGATCGCCTACTGCCTGCCCGGCCTGCGCCGGCGGGTAGTCCTCAGCCAGGGCACCGTCACCAACCTGTCCGACGAGGAACTCACCGCCATCGTCAGCCACGAGCGCTCCCACCTGCGCGCCCGCCACGATCTGGTGCTCGAGGCCTTCACCGCCGCGCACGAGGCGTTCCCCCGCGTGGTCCGTTCCAAATCCGCGCTGGACTCGGTGAAGCTGCTCATCGAACTGCTCGCCGACGACTCCGCGGTCAAGGTCACCGGTCCCACTCCCCTGGCGCGCGCCCTGGTGGCCTGCTCCAATTCCCCGGCCCCGCAGGGCGCCATGGCCGTCGGCGGCCCCACCACCCTGATCCGCATCCAGCGCCTGGCCGGTCCGATCGGCGATCTCCGCATCGCCGTCGCTGCCTACCTCGCCGCCGCCGCGATCCTGGTCGTCCCGACCCTCGCCGTCGCGATCCCCTGGCTGGTCGAGCTCAGCCGCCTGGTCAGCCGTGCCTGATCCCCACCACCTATCTGCTCCCGAATCCGACTCGGGCGCGGCGCAATCCGCCATGCCCGCCGCCGATTCCGGCCCGGGCGAGAGCCTTTCGCCACCGCCCGCGAGCAGTGGCAACCCGACTTCGACTTCGACACCCACTTCAGCCCTGGAGGAAACCATCGCCACCGACTCGTCACCCGCAGCCGAGGCTTCGCCGACCGACCGAGCGGCCGAAGCCCGACGCCGGACCGACGCCAGTGAGAGCGGGCGGGACCAGCGCAACCCGGCTGAGACCACGAGCTCGGTGAACGACCATGCGGGCGCCGGTTCAGGAGGCGGCGAGGTGCGGTTCACGGATCTGGGACTCCCACCGGTACTGGTGCAGGCGCTGCGCCGAGGCGGGATCGATAAGCCGTTTCCCATTCAGGCGGCAGTGATTCCGGACATTCTGGACGGACGGGATGTGCTGGGCCGGGCGGCGACGGGGTCGGGGAAGACGCTCGCGTTCGGGCTGCCGATGCTGGCGCGGCTGTTCGGTGCGCCGAGTGCGCCGCGGCGGCCGCGCGGGCTGATTCTGGCCCCGACGCGGGAGCTGGCGATTCAGATCGAGAGCGCGTTGGACGAGCCCGCGCTGTCACTGGGGTTGCGGCTGGCCACGGCGGTCGGCGGGTTGCCGATCAAGAAGCAGGAGGAGCGGCTGGCGCGCGGGGTGGACGTCGTCATCGCGACGCCGGGGCGGTTGACCGATCTGCTCGGGCGGAAAGCGGTGCAGCTGGGCGACATTCGGGTCGTCACGGTCGACGAGGCCGACCACATGGCCGAGCTGGGCTTCCTGCCGCAGCTGACGGCGCTGCTCAACAAGGTGCCGGACGAGGCACAGCAGCTGCTGTTCTCGGCGACCCTCGACGAGACGGTCGACGGACTCGTGCGGAAGTACCTGCGGGAACCGGCGACCCATGCGATCGGCACCGTTCCGGCCGCAGCATCGCCGGGGCCGGTGGATGCCGTTGTGGCAGAGGAGGATTCGGGCAGCGAGCTCCGAAACGTCGCGGCCGGACCCGATATCGCGCACTACGCCCTGCATGTCCGGCGGTCCGACAAGCGGGCGGTGGTCAGCGAGATCGCCGCGCGACAGGGCCGGACGCTGCTGTTCGTGCGCACCCAGCACGGTGCCGACAAGCTGGCGCGCAAGCTGCGCGAGATCGGGATCGGCGCGGTAGCGCTGCACGGCGGGAAGGCGCAGAACCAGCGCAATCGCATGCTCGCGGCGTTCGCGGGCGGAACCGCACCCGTACTGGTCGCCACCGATGTGGCCGCCCGCGGGCTGCACATCGACGATGTCTCGCTGGTCGTGCACGTGGATCCGCCCGCGGATCCCAAGGATTATCTGCACCGGACCGGGCGGACCGCGCGGGCGGGTGCGTCGGGCACGGTCGTCACCATCGTCACCCCGGACGATCGGGAGGAGGCCACGCGACTGGCGGAGCGGGCCTCGGTGACGCTCACCGACGTGGAGGTGCGGCCGGGCGATCGACGGCTGCTCGAGATCACGGGCGCGCGCCGGCCGAGCGGCCGTCCGGTGCCGGATCCCTCGGCGCCGCCGGCGCCCGCAGCGGAGGCTCCGCGCGAGCAGCCGCGGTTCCGGCAACGGCCGAAGGGCGAGAGCCGGCCGCACAACAAGAAGCGCAAGCCGGGCGCGGCCCGACGTTCGTCCCGCTGACGCCAACACGCTTGGACGTTCCTACGACACGCGCGCGAAATCGAGCGGGTTTTCCGGCAAATCGGACGAGATTGAGATAACTCCGAGCCCAAAAGTGGCCGTAGCAATCCTTCAGCAAACGGAACTTTGGTGGCTCGGCGCGGGGGAGCGGACAGCCTCCGCGTCATTCCCTGGAGGGAATCGCGAACTCGCGGCCGGGCGGTGAGCATTTGGGCCATGAGCGAACGAAAGAACCTGCGCTACACCGTCATCGAAGCCACGAACGAGGGTGGTTCGACGTTCACCGACGCCGAAATCCCCTTGGCTGAGCGAACTCTGGCGATCGGAGTGCCCGCCATGGCCGTCGGCGGCATGCCCTCGACCGCGGGTGTGTCCTATCTGCGCAGCGCGGGCTTCGACAGTGAGCCGCATCCGGCCCCGGCCCGGCAGTGGGTGATCATGCTGCGCGGCGTGATCGAGGTGACCACCTCCGACGGTGAGCGCCGGCGGTTCGCACCGGGTGATCTGGTGCTGGCCGCCGACACCGAGGGACGCGGTCACACGACCGTCGCGGTGGGCGAACCGCCCTTCGAGGGGCTGTTCATCCCCACCGCGTCCTGAGCTACCGCTCAGAGCAGGTCGGCATTGCCGTCGATGGTCTTCAGCCTGTATTCGAAACGGTCGATGCGCCAGCCCTTTTCGGTCCGCTGCAGGCCGAGGACATAGCTGCCGACGAACCAGCGGGTGGTGCCGCCGGTGGCGTCGTTCTTCACGTGCACGGCGATGGCGTCGGCGTGGGCCAGCGCGGTGTCGCCGGTGATCTCGACGAGGTGATTGCCGGCCTGGTGGTGGACGGCGTCGAGGGCGCCCAGGCCGGCGGCCCAGGCATCGGCGATGTCGGCGCCGGGCTGCGGGCCGACGGGTCCGCCGAAGCCGTTGTCGAAGAACACCTCCTCCGCGAGCACCGACTCGCGCAGGTCGGCCCAGCGGGCCTGGTCGCAGTAGACGAAGAGTTTGGTGATGGTGTCGCTGACATCCAGTCGATCGGCGAGCGCCGCAAGATCGGTCACGGACGCCAACATAGGAGACCCCGCCTTCACCCGCCTGGCATTTTCCCCGCCCGATCGCACCGCGAACTCTCAGCATTCAGCTACCATGGTCCAACGTGCAGTTTCTTCCCGGGCAGACTCCGCCCTACGACCTGACCTACGACGACGTCTTTCTCGTCCCCCGCCGGACGGATGTGGCGTCCCGGTTCGATGTCGATCTCTCCACCACCGATGGGAGCGGCACGACCATTCCGCTCGTGGTCGCCAACATGACAGCCGTCGCCGGCCGCCGCATGGCCGAGACCGTCGCCCGCCGGGGCGGCATCGTGGTACTGCCGCAGGATCTTCCGATCCCCGCGGCCGCCGCCACCATCGCCTTCGTCAAGAGCCGCTCGCTCACCGCCGACACCCCCGTGGTGCTCGATCCCGACCAGTCGGTGTCCGATGCGCTGGCCCTGATCCACAAGCGCGCCCACGGCGCGGTCGTGGTGGTCGAGAACGGCAAGCCGGTCGGTGTGGTCACCGAGGCGGCCTGTGCCGACGTGGACCGCTTCGCCCGCCTGAGCGTGGTCGCCGACGCCAATTTCGTCAGCGCCCCGGCCGACTCCTCGCCGCGCGACATCTTCGATCTGCTCGAGGCCAAACACGCCCACCTGGCCGTGCTGGTCCATGCCGACGGCACCCTCGCGGGTGTGATGACCCGGACCGGCGCCATCCGCACCGGCATCTACACCCCGGCCACCGACGCCAGGGGCCGGCTGCGCATCGCGGCCGCCGTCGGCATCAACGGCGACATCCCGGCCAAGGCCAAGGCCCTGGTCGACGCGGGCGCCGACGTCCTGGTCATGGACACCGCGCACGGCCACCAGCAGAGAATGCTGGAGGCGCTGGCCTCGGTGGCCGCGCTGGATCTGGGCGTGCCGCTGGTCGCGGGCAATGTGGTCTCCGCCGACGGCACCCGCGATCTGATCGCGGCCGGCGCGGACATCATCAAGGTCGGTGTGGGCCCCGGCGCCATGTGCACCACCCGCATGATGACCGGCGTGGGCCGCCCGCAGTTCTCGGCCGTGGCCGAATGTGCCGCGGCCGCCAAGGAATTCGGCAAGCACGTGTGGGCCGACGGCGGCGTGCGCCACCCGCGCGACGTGGCCCTGGCCCTCGCGGCCGGCGCGGCCAACGTGATGGTCGGCTCCTGGTTCGCGGGCACCTACGAGTCACCCGGCGACCTGCGCGTCGACCGCGACGGCAACCGGTACAAGGAGTCCTTCGGCATGGCCTCCAAGCGTGCCGTGGCCGCCCGCACCGCCACCGACTCGGCGTTCGACCGGGCCCGCAAGGCGCTGTTCGAGGAGGGCATCTCCTCCTCGCGCATGCGCCTGGATCCCGAGCGCCCGGGCGTGGAGGACCTGCTCGACCACATCACCTCCGGCGTGCGCAGCTCCTGCACCTACGCCGGCGCCCGCACCATCGGCGAGTTCCACGAGCGCGCCGTGCTGGGCGTGCAGTCGGCCGCCGGTTTCGCCGAGGGCCGGCCGCTGCCCTCCGGTTGGTGATCACCACCGGTTAGTACTGCACATCCCGAGCCCGGCGGGTCCCTCTCGGATCCGCCGGGTTTCGCGTGTGCGGGGCCCGGCCCTGCGGCGATGCGGGGCCGCCGCCGGATGTGATACGGCACCGCTGTGCGGAAACCCTGGAAGCCGCCCGGTAGCATGGCCTGACCGACCCAAGAAATGGGTATCGGTGGCGTATCTCCGCCAGCAACCCCTGCGAAAGGAACAAGTTGTCACCCGCGTCCAAGGGCGCTTCACAGGAGGGCTCCTCTACCGAGCCGGGTGACGAACCCGGCTTCCCCGCAATACCGGCTTCGGAAACGGCCAGGTGGTGCTGACCGTGTCGGTCCTGCTCACCGTTCTCAGTCTGCTCGGATTCATCGCTCTGACCGCCGGCACGGCACTGTTCGTCGCCGCCGAATTCTCGCTCACCGCCCTGGAACGCTCCACCGTGGAGGCGCACGCCCGCGATGGCGACCGCCGGGCCCGGCAGGTGCGGCAGGCGCATCGCACACTCTCGTTCCAGTTGTCGGGCGCCCAGCTGGGCATCACCATCACCACGCTGATCACCGGTTATATCGCCGAGCCCGTGTTGGCACGGCTGCTGGAGCCGATGTTCCGCTCGTTCGGGGTGAGCGCCGGTACCGCACCGGGCATTTCGCTGGCGCTGGCACTGCTCATCGCGACCTCGCTGTCCATGATCTACGGCGAGCTGGTGCCCAAGAACATCGCCATCGCCAACCCGCTGTCCATGGCACGGCTGACCGCCGGGCCGATGATCGCGTTCTCCACCGTGTTCAAGTGGATGATCAATTTCCTGAACGGTGCCGCCAACTGGGCGGTGCGCCGGCTGGGCGTGGAGCCCGCGGAGGAACTCCGTTCGGCGCGCTCGCCGCAGGAACTGGGTTCGCTGGTGCGGACTTCCGCACTGCACGGGGTGCTGGATCAGCGCACCGCGCAGGTGGTGGATCGCTCGCTGCAGTTCGGTGAGCGCACCGCGGAGGAGCTGATGACGCCGCGGATGACGATCGAATCCCTCGATCAGGATTGCACTCTCGCCGATCTGGTCGACGCCGCCCGCGAGACCGGTTACTCCCGGTTCCCGGTCATCGACGGCGACCTGGACAACACCCTGGGCTTCGTGCACGTGAAGCAGACCTTCGTGCATCCGGCCAGGGATCGCCGCAGCATCAAACTGAAGACGATCGCCCAGCCGGTGCCGATCGTGCCCGCCAGCCTCGATGGTGACGAGGTGCTCGACCGGGTGCGCCGGGACGGCATGCAGGTGGCGCTGGTGGTCGACGAGTACGGCGGCACCGCCGGCATCGTCACCATGGAGGACCTGATCGAGGAGATCCTCGGCGACGTGCGCGACGAGCACGACGAGGAGGAGCTCGATGTGCGCCGCACCCCGAACGGCTGGAACTGCTCGGGCCTGCTGCGCATCGACGAGGTCTCCCGCACCACCGGTTACGACGCGCCCGAGGGCGAGTACGAGACCATCGGCGGCCTGGTGCTGACCCGGCTGGGCCGGATCCCCGAGACCGGCGACGAGGTGCTGCTGCCGCAGCCCGGCAACCACCAGCTGGAGCAGCCGCACACCAAGGGCGGCTGGATCGCCCGGGTGGAGCGGATGGACGGCCGGCGCATCGACCGCGTCCTGATCCGGCCCGTCGACGCCGAGGCCCTCGCGACCTGGGAGCACAGCCATGGGTGACCTGTACGCCGTCCTGCTCACGCTGGTGCTGCTGCTGGGCAACGCGTTCTTCGTGGGTGCGGAGTTCGCGCTCATCTCCGCGCGCCGCGACCGGCTGGAAGCGCTTGCGGCGCAGGGCAAGCGGAGCGCCAACACGGTCATCGAGGCGGGTCAGAACCTGTCGATGATGCTGGCGGCCGCGCAGCTGGGCATCACCATCTGCTCGATCCTGCTGGGTCGCGTGGGTGAGCCGGCGGTGGCGCATCTGCTGGAGAAGCCGTTCGATCTGGTGGGCGTGCCGGATTCGCTGCTGCATCCGATCTCGTTCGCGCTGGCGCTGACCATCGTGGTGATCCTGCACATTCTGCTGGGCGAGATGATTCCGAAGAACATCGCGCTCGCGGGGCCGGAACGGTCGGCGCTGCTGCTGGTTCCGCTGCATCTGATGTGGCTGCGGCTGGCGAAGCCATTGATCGCGATCTACAACTTCGCGGCCAATATCACCCTGCGCGCCCTGCGGATCGAGCCGAAGGACGAGCTGGATTCCACGGTGTCGTCGGTGGAGCTGGCCGAGATGTTCGGCGAGTCGCGTTCGGAGGGTCTGCTGGACGAGGAGGAGCATCGCCGCCTCACCCAGGCGCTGGGCTCGAGCGACCGGATCGTCGCCGACGTGATGGTGACGCTGGCCAAGACCCGCTCGGTGCCGCTGCGCGGGGACGGGACGACGCTGGGCGATATCGAATCCGCCGTCGCCGAAACGGGATTCTCCCGGTACCCGGTGCGTGCGGACGACGGTTCCCTGGTCGGCTACCTGCACGTCAAGGACGTGCTCGATCTGACCGCCGACGACAGTGCGGGCCCGGGCACCCCCATCCCCCGCACCGATATCCGCCCGCTGCCCACCGTCAGCATGGGCACCACCCTGTTCGAGGCGCTGGCCCGCCTGCGCCGCACCAACTCCCATCTGGGCCGCGTGGTCGACAGCCGCGGCAATACGGTCGGCATCGTGGCCCTGGAAGATCTGGTGGAGGAGTTCGTCGGCACGGTCCGCGACGCCACCCACCGCCTCGCCGAATGATGAACGCGCGCACCGATTCCACCGTGTCGTCCGGACCAGAATGGCTGTCCGGCCCCGCCTGGCGGGGCCGGGCGGCCGCCCACCGCGACCGCGTCGACGCCCTGGTCGGCCCGTATCTCGAACGCCGGGCAGCCGGTTCGAAGCATCCGGTGATCGATTTCCTGTTCACCTACTACGGCCACAAGCCCGCCCAGCTCAGACGCTGGCACCCCGGCTTCGGCGTCGTCCTCGCCGACGCCGCCGACTACGCGGGTTCCCGCGGCTACCACCAGGTCTCGGCCCCTCCCGCCGACGGTATCCCGTCGCCCGACTGGACCGCCGACCCGGCCTTCCTCGAAAAGCGCCGCGACACCCTCGAATTCGTCGCCCGCCTCCTCTCGGCCACCGCCACCCGCCCCGCCCAGCTCTCCTGCTTCGGCCTCCACGAGTGGGCCATGGTCTACCGCACCGACGACGTCCGCCACCAGCAGGTCCCCCTCCGCCTGGGCCCCGAAGGCACCGACGCCGTAGTCGACTCCATGCAGCTGCGCTGCACCCACTTCGACGCCTTCCGCTTCTTCACCCCCGAAGCGGCCCCCCGCAACGCCGAACCCCTCACCCGCGACCTGCAAATAGACCGCGAACAACCCGGCTGCCTCCACGCCAACATGGACGTCTACAAGTGGGGCTTCAAACTCACCCCCCTGATCTCCTCCGACCTCCTCTTCCAGGCCTTCGAATTGGCCTGCGCCGCCCGCGAACTCGACATGAAGGCCAGCCCCTACGACCTCCTCTCCTACGGCTACACCCCCATCCGCATCGAAACCCCCACCGGCCGAGCCGAATACGTCCGCGCCCAAGCCGACATCGCCACCCGCGCAGAAGTCCTCCGCACCCGCCTGCTCGACGCCTGCCGAGACTTGCTGGCCACCAGTACCTAGCCGCCTCGGCGAGCAAGGCTGGACATGCCCGGTTCCGCTGTTCGACTGTTGAGGTCAGCAGTAGAGATGCGGACCCCCGAAACGCTTCATCGAGGCCGAAGTTCCCGATGGCGTCAGCAGTTGCGTATCAACCACTTTCGGGTGCGAAGTGCGGGAATCCCGGGCCGACTCGACGCTGCTCGCATCTGGGCCTTCGTCCACGGAATCCGGCAGTTCGGCAACTGTTGAGGACGTCCCAGCGACCGCCACTCGGTGACCAGGCTGGATCTCTCTACTCGGTGACGGGGTGGATCTTGAGGGTGCAGGTGTAGACGGCGGCGTCGATTACGCGGGTGTCGGTTGAGTTGGGGGCGGTTACTTCGGTTTTGACGACTTTAGGGTCGGGTTTGTTGTAGGGGCCGCAGGAGGTGCCCTCGGCGATGGCGTGGGCGGGGTGGCCGGATTTGACCACCACGGTGGGTGCGGTGTCGGTGCCGGCGGGGAGGCCGCCGATGTAGCCGTTGGGGGTGCGTTCGGCGTGGATGACGGTACCTGTGTCGATGATTTCGTCCAGGCCGGGGTAGCCGGTGAGGGTGCAGGCCTGGGACGGGTTGGCGATGGCGAAGGTGAGGGTTATGCCGTTGTGGCTCATGGCGGCGCCCATGCTCTGCGCGGTGACGTCGACCTGGCCGGAGGCGCAGGCGGGGATGGGGGTGTCGGTGGGTTGCGCGGCCGTGGAGGCGGGAGTGCCGGTGGCCGGGCCGCCGCCCTGGTTGCCGCCGCCCTGGTTGCCGCCGGACGGGGTGCCGCCCGTGGTGAGCGCCGAGGTGGTCGGCGCGGCGGAGGGGGTGGAGGACGGGGAGCTCGAGCAGCCGGTGGCGGCTGCCAGCACGGTGCACGCCAGTAGTGCTGTGAATCCTGTTGTGCGCATGAGTCGCCTATCCTCTTCGATCATCGGATGTTTCCCAAATCGACGGGCCGACCGGGTCTGTTACGCACTGCAGCAAGGGATTTGGCCTGGCCCCCAGGACGATCGGCCAGACTGACCGATGGTGTCACAGACACTTATTTGTGACTCGCCCTACCGGACAGTCAGTTTATGCGTTAGCGTTCCGAGACGTAATGGTGACCACATTGCATAGCTGTCTGTGCCACCGGTCACGATACGGACGTTTCGGAAGAAGACGGGGGTAACCGCAATGATGCGGTTCACGGGCGTGCGCCGGTCCAAGCCGGCGGCGGTGCTGGCGGTGACGCTGCTGGGGGCGGCCCTGCTGCCGATGCAGGGCGCGACGGCGGATCTGCAATCCGATATCGCGAATCAGGTGCAGCAGTTCCTGGATGTCGGACGGACCTCGGTGCCGCGGGCGGACTGCGGGGACGACGCGCTGCCGGAAACCGGTCTGCAGGGCGATGTTCCGGCCGAGGATCGCAACAGCGGGCGCAGCACGCTGGGGTATCGCTGCAATCTGTCGTTCGTCGGCGGCTATGTGGGCAGGGGCGCGGGGATCACCTCGGCGACCTACGACCACTGCTCCTACACCGGGTCGATGTTCCCGGGCAATGTTCTCGGGCCCGCGCAGGGTGTGCAGGTGCTGGATGTATCGGATCCGGCGAACCCGGTGGTGACCGGAAGCCTCACCGAGCCCGCCATGCTCGCCGGCACGTGGGAATCGCTCAAGGTCAATGCCGAGCGAAAGCTGCTGGTGGGCACCGGCGTTCCGATCGGCGAGGGCGCCGGGTTCCTGTCGGTCTACGACATCTCCGACTGCGCCCACCCGCGGCTGCTCAATACCGGTGCGGGCACGAATCTGCTGATGCCGCTGCCGATCACGACCCACGAGGGCGGGTTCTCCCCGGACGGCCGGACCTACTGGGCCTCGGGCATCGCGCCCGGTTTCGTCAGCGCGGTCGACCTGACCGACCCGGCGAATCCGCACGTGATCTGGCAGGGCCTCACCGGCATCGAGGCGCACGGCTTCGGGATCAGCCCGGACGGCAATCGCATGTACCTGTCCGCACTGGCCGGTTTCACCGTGCTGGACATCAGCGCGGTGCAGCGCCGGGATCCGAACCCGCAGGTCAACCATCTGGGACGGGTGTTCTGGACCGATGGCTGGGCGACCCAGCACAGCATTCCGGTCACCTACGACGGCAAGCCGTACCTGTTCACCGTGGACGAGGGCGGCGCGGGCGGGGTGAAACTCATCGATATCTCCGACGAGACCAACCCGACGGTCGCGGCCAAGATCAAGCTGGAGATCAACCTGCCCGAGCATCAGGATTCGATGCTGGCCTCGGCCATGGGCGGCTCGGTGTTCTCCTACGACGCCCACTACTGTGCCGCCGATCGGCCGGAGAATCCGACCGCGCTGGCGTGCGGCTGGGAGGAATCCGGCATCCGGGTGTTCGATGTGCGGGATCCGTTCCACGCCAAGGAGATCGCGTACTTCAATCCGCCCGCCCGCAAGGGCCGGAACCTGGAGCTGTGGAACTCCCCACACGCCCTGGCCTCGCTCATCGGCGTCCCGGTGATGGAGTTCCCGTCGGCGGCGCGGGCGGTGCTGGAGGGCAAGTTCGATCCGAACAAGGCGCTCTCGTCGCGGTCCGGCATGGTCGCCTTCGGTGACCTGTCCACCGACTGGTGCTTCTCCCCGCCGGAGTGGCACGGCAACCAGTTGTGGGCCACCTGCAATGACAACGGCTTCATGGTGTTGCAGCTCGCCGACGACGTGTACACCCCGCCCGCCGACCAGCAGTCCGTGGTGGGATCGTGACGGCTCGCCAGTGCGCTCGGGTCCGGCGGCCGGTGGCGATCACAGTGCTCGCCCTCGCCCTGTTGGCGGCCGGGATGCTGCTGCGCCCACTGCTGATTCCCGAGAGCCGTTCCGCGCCACCGGTGCTCAGCCGGGTCGACATCGGTTTCAGCCAGGACATGACCGCCCATCATGAGCAGGCGCTGATCATGGTGCAGCGCTTGGATTCCGGGGTGGATCCCACGGTGCGCCGGCTGGCCCAGCAGATCGCCGATGCCCAGCGCATGGAGATCGGCACCATGCTCGGCTGGCTGCGCCTGGCCAACGCCTCGCCGGACTCCACCCATCCGATGGCGTGGATGACGGCGGATGCGGCTGCCGCGCACGACCATTCGATGCCGACCATGACCAGTACGAACGGCACGTCCATGCCCGGTATGGCCACCCAGGCCGAACTCGACTCGCTGGCCGCCGCCCGCGGCAAGGCCGCCGAGGTCCTGTTCCTGCAGCTCATGCTGCGCCACCACCGCGGCGGCGTGGCCATGGCGCAGGCGGCCGATCGGCTGCTCGCGTCGGGCCCGGTGAAGGAGGCCGCGCGGGGCATGATCACGGCCCAGTCGCAGGAATCGGGGCTGATGACGATCATGCTCGCGCAGCGCGACGCCCAGCCCCTGTCCTGAGGTGCGGAAGCGAGGTGTTGCCTGTCGCCCACGGCCGCAACGGTTTTGGAGTCTTCATCGCTCGACTGGCGGAATCGGACGCTGTCGCGGGACGCCCCTGTCTCCGTCACCCGATGTGCTGTACTGGCGGCATGATCGAATCTGGTGGCCTGACCGAGGCGGTCGACGCGGTGGTCGAACGGTCGTTGCTCGGCGGCCCGCGCCGGTACACCCGCGCGCAGGTGGCCGAGCTGTCCGGTGTGCCCGCCGACCGGGCCCGCAAGCTCTGGGTGGCGCTGGGCTTTCCGGCCGCGGCCAGCGACGACGAGGTGGCGTTCACCGACAACGATGTCGCCGCGATTCGCGCCTTCACCAGCCTGGACCAGGCCTCGATCGCGAACGAGCAGAATCAGATCGCCGCCGCCCGCACGCTGGGTCAGGCGATGGCACGGCTCGCCGAGTGGCAGGCGGATCTGATCACCCGCGAGATCGGCGGCCGGATCGCGGCCGGTGCCGGGCGGCCCGAGGCGGGCCGGGAGACCACCGAACAGGCCATCGCGGTCCTCGCCGAATTGCAGGACTACGCCTGGCAACGGCACATGGCCGCGGCGCTCACCCGCTCGCTCGCCTCGGGCGGAGCCACCCGCCACCTGCTGGTCGGCTTCGCCGACATGGTCGGCTACACCCGCCTGTCCCGCCACCTCGACCCCGACGAGCTGACCGAACTGCTGGAGACCTTCGAGTCCACGACCACCGAGGTGATCACCGCGCACGGCGGCTGGGTGATCAAGAATGTCGGTGACGAGGTGATGTTCGCCGCCGAGGACGCCCGCGCCGGCGCCCGCATCGGGCTGGACCTCAATGCGGCGATCACCCGTGCGGCCCAGACGATTCCGGAGATGCCCCAGATCCGGGTGGGCCTGGCCTACGGACCGGTCCTGACCCGCTTCGGCGACCTCTACGGCACGGTCGTCAATGTGGCCGCCCGGCTCACCGGTGTGGCCCGCCCCGGCACGGTCCTGGTCGACGACGGCGCGGCGGCCGAACTCGACGGCGACGATGAGCTGACGATCCGCCGTCTGCGCAGCGTGCGGGTCAAGGGCTTCTCCCGCTTGCGTTCCCACCTGGTCCGCGAGCGCAAGCGCCGCTAACCCGGCCGCTCCGCCGCAGCCGGCCGGCCCCGGTGATCCCCGCCCGAACCTCGGCTGTTCCGGCCGATGCCCGGCCTCGTCATCGCTCTCACCGAGAGTGGGAAATTTCACCGGCTGCGCCCCGGCCTGCCGTGGGTATGGTCAAGAGATGATCGGCCGACCGGCCGGGAGAGGTTGACTGTCAGCATGACTCGGGCCGAGGCGCTCACCATTCCGACGCATATCCACGGTTATCCGGAGATCGCGTTCGGCGGCTACCTCGCGGGCCTGCTGGCCGCCCAGGCCGGCACCGACACGGTGCGCGTCGACTTCCGGCGCGCCGTCACGGTCGGCACCCCGATCCTGCTCTCGCGTCCCGGCGACGGCCGCGTCGCCTTCACCGCCACCGACGACACCCTGCTGGTCGAGGCCGCGCCCGCGGCGCTCACCCTCGATCCGCGGCCCGCGCCCTCCTGGGCAGCGGCGAAATCCGCTGTCGAACTGGGGTTGTCGGGCGACCGGACGGTCACCGACTGCTACGGCTGCGGGCTGGCCTGCGAGCCGGGCCGCGGGCTGCTGCTGTTCCCGTCGGAGCTGCCCGGCGAGCAGATGATGGCCGCCGCCTGGACCCCCGACGCCGGGCTGGCCGACGAGTCCGGGGAGCTCCCGCCCGAGGTGGTCTGGTCGGCGCTCGACTGCCCGGGCGGCCGTGCCGCGTTCGTCTTCTCGCGAATGGGCAGCGGCGCGTTCACCGCCGCCATGACCTCACAACAGCTGCGGCCGATGTACGCCGGGGCCGACTACATTTCGCACGCCTGGGTGGTGGCGCGCGACGACCGCAAACATACGGTCGGCGTGGCGCTCTCGACCGCCGACGGCGAACTGTGCGCCCTGTCCGAAGCGCTCTGGATCGAACCGCGCCAGGGCTGAGCCGACGCGCCGGGCGCGCCGCGCCGCCGATGCCGTTGGCCGCGAGCCGGACTCGCCGCAACCGCTGAGCGCGGCAACGGTTCGCGTGCCACACTGACCGGGTGGCAGGATCTTCGTCGCCCCAGGCCCAAACCGACGCCATGGCAGCGGTCATCGACTGGAATGTCGTCGGCCCCGCGTTCCACGATTTCTGGACCAGCACCTACGCCCGCGAGGTCACCGACACCGGCCGCCTCACCGGCCGATTCCGCAGCTGGGGGCAGATTCTCCGCTTCATCGCGATTGTCGCCAGCGCTGTGGTGACGGGCCTTGCCGGATTCGAGGGCTCGCTCATCCGCGCTGCCACCGCCTTCGCAGGCGGGGTGGCCGTGGTGGCCACCGGCAGCGCCGCCATCTTCCACGCCGACCAGCGGGTGGCGGCCAACCGGCGCACCCAGCAGTTGCTGCTCTCCGAAGGCTGGCGCTTCGTCGCCGGCGCGGGCGATTACACCGGTGGCCCCACCGCCGCGAACGCCACCAAGTTCCTGCTCAGTGTCGAGCAGATCCTCTCCACCTACGTGGACGACTACGTCAAGACCATCGACGAACCCGCGCCGGCACCCTGATCGCCGAACAGTCCGCGGACAAGAGTCACCGGATCACCCTTGTCCGTGGGCTATTGGATCAGGCGGGTCAGAGGTTTCCGACGGCGTGTTCGAGCCGGTCGGCCACCAGCTGACGCGCCTGTTCACGCAGGGCGGGCCGGAAACCGCTGGGGTAGACCGGATCTGCGGGCGCGTAGGTCTTCAGGACCTCCTTCGCCAGGGTGATCTTGTGCACCTCGGTCGGCCCGTCGGCGATGGCCATCACCTGGGCGTAGTTCATCATGTCGAGGAACGGCAGATCGGTGCTGACGCCGATGGCACCGTGCAGATGCATGGCACGCTGGGCGATGTCGTGCATGACCTTGGGCATGGCCACCTTGATCGCGGCGATGTCGTGGCGGACCTTGCGGTAGTCCTGTTCCTTGTCGATGCGCCACGCGGTGCGCAGCACCAGCAGCCGGAACTGCTCCATCTCGATCCAGGATTCGGCGATCTTCTCCTGGGTCAGCTGTTTGCCGCCGAGCACGCCCTTGCCCATCGGCCGCGACACCGCCCGCTCGCACATCATGTCGAAGGCCTTGCGCACCAGCGCGACCGTGCGCATGGCGTGGTGGACGCGGCCGCCGCCGAGGCGGGTCTGGGCCACGACGAAGCCGAGGCCCTCCGCACCCAGCAGTGCGTCCGCCGGAATGCGCACGTCGGTGAAACGCAGGTGGGCCTCGTGCTCGCTGAAACCGGGGACGGTGAAGTTCCGCACGATCTCGAGACCGGGGGCGTCAGCGGGCACGATGAACATCGACAGCCGCTGATGCGGCGGCGCGTCCGGATCGGTCACCGCCATGACGATGTGGAAGGCGGCGAACTCGGCGGCGGAATTGAACCACTTCTCGCCGTTGATGACCCACTCTTCGCCCTCGCGCACCGCGCGGGTCCGGAAGGCCGTCGGGTCCGAACCGCCGGTGGGCTCGGTCATGACGTAGCACGAGCCGATCTCGCCATCGAGCAGCGGCTGCAGGTATTTCGCCTTCTGCTCGGGCGTGCCGAAGTGGGCCAGGATCTCGGCGTTGCCGGAATCCGGTGCCTGACAGCCGAAGACGAGCGGGGCCCACAGGGACGTGCCCAGCATCTCGTTGAGCAGCGCCAGCTTCAGCTGCCCGTAGCCCGGGCCGCCCAGCTCGGGTCCCAGGTGGCAGGCCCACAGCTGCTGCTGTTTCACCTTCTCCTGCAACGGTTTCATGAGCGCCCGGATCTCCGGGTTCCGACGGTCGTAGGGGTTGGGGTAGAGCAGGTCCAGAGGTTCCACCTCGGTCCTGACGAACTCCGCGACCCAGTCCAGTTTCTTCTGGTATTCCGGATCCGTCTCGAAATCCCAAGCCATGATCAGCCTTTCGTGCTCTTGCGCGGTTGGATGAGTCCGTCCAGGACGGTGGTGCAGAGAATGTCGGCGATCTCGTCGGGGGTGTGCTGCCCGCCGGGCCGGTACCAGAAGGTCACCGAATTGAGCATGCCCAGCACGCCGTTGGTGACCACGTGGTCGTCGGTGCGCAGCACGCCCGCGGCCCGGCCGGCGTCGATGACCTGCTGCCACAGCGCTTGCAGGCGGTCGCGCAGCTCCTGCAGCTCCCGCGCCCGTTCGCCGGTCAGCGCGGTGACGTCGCGCAGCTGGATGGCCACGGCCCGGCGATTGTCGATGATCAGCCGGACGTGGCTGTGGATCAGCTTGCGCAGCTTCGTGATCGGATAGTCGGGGCCGTCCGCGATCTGCTCGGCCTCGGCCAGCATGAGCCGGGTGTAGTCGGCGAGGATCTGCCACAACAGCTCCTCCTTGGATCCGATGTGGTAATACAGCGCCCCGCGCTGCACATCGGCCCGTTCCCCGATCTCGGCGACGCCGGTGCCGTGGAAACCCTGCTCCGCGAACAGTTCCAGCGCCGCGCGCACGATCCGCTCCCGGGTCTCCCCCGGTCCGCTCGCCGACGCGGGCGGGCGGCCGCGGCGGCGGGCCGGGACGGCGGCGGTCATCGGAATCCACCGTCCAGGGCCAGGGTCGCGCCGGTGCAGTAGGCGGAGGCGTCGGAGGCGAGGAACAGCACCGCCCCCGCGATGTCGGCGGGCGCCCCGATCCGGCCGAGGGCGGTGTGCCGGGCCAGTTCGGCGCGCATCTGCCGCGGCCACGCCTTCGCGATATCGGTGTCGAAGGGGCCGCAGCGGATCGTGTTCACCCGCACCGACGGCCCGTAGGTGTGCGCCAACCCCACGGTCAGGGCCTCGAGACCGGCCTTCGCGGCGGCGTAGGGCACCGCCAGCGGTTCGGGATGCGCGGCCTCGATCGAAGATATATTCACGATCGATCCGCCGCCCGCCGCGGCCATACGCGCGCTGATGAGCGCCGAGAGCCGGAAGGGCCCCTTCAGATTGGTGGCGATCACCTTGTCGAACATGGCCTCGGAAACCTGGTCCAAGCTGGGATAGAGCAGGGACATCCCGGCATTGTTGACCAGTACGTCGACCGTCCCGAACTCGGCGTAGGCGGCCTCGGCGAGCGTCTCGCACTGCTCCCAGTCGCCCACATTGCAGGCCACCGCCAGCGCCCGCTGCCCGGTCTGCGCGCGCACGTCGGAGGCTAGTTCCTCACACGCCCCGAGCTTGCGGCTGGCGATGATGACATCGGATCCGGCCGCCGAGAGCGCCAGCACCATCTCGCGCCCGAGCCCGCGACTGCCGCCGGTTACCACAGAGACCTTGCCGGACAAGGGTTTTCCCATGAATCGCACCTTCGCTCCGAGCGGCCGGAAAATGTTCCAACCAGTACATTAAATGTACCGATCGATACAATCAACCCCGATCGTTCGAGGCCCCAACCCCGAGGCCGTGAAATACCGCCCGGTAACCGCGAGTAATATGACGCCCGTACTTTTTCCACCCGGCTTCTCGAAATGAGGCAGTAGATGACAGAGCGGATTCAGGTCGGCGGGCTGCAGGTTGCCAAGGTGCTCCACGATTTCGTGGAGAACGAGGCTCTTCCCGGCACCGGTGTTGATTCCGCCGCGTTCTGGTCGGGTGCCGAGGCCGTCATCAATGACCTCGCTCCCCGCAACCGCGCACTGCTGGCGGAACGCGACGACATCCAAGCCAAGATCGACGAGTGGCACCGCGCGAACCCGGGCGCAGGCTACGACAAGGCTGCCTACAAGCAGTTCCTCACCGAGATCGGCTATCTCCGTCCCGAACCGGCCGACTTCCAGATCGGTACCGAGAACGTGGACGCCGAAATCGCCACCCAGGCGGGACCGCAGCTGGTCGTGCCGGTGATGAACGCCCGCTTCGCCATCAATGCCGCGAACGCGCGCTGGGGCTCGCTGTACGACGCCCTGTACGGCACCGACGCCATCTCCGAGGCCAATGGCGCGGAGAAGGGTTCGGGCTACAACAAGGTCCGCGGTGACAAGGTCATCGAGTGGGCCCGCAACTTCCTCGACGACGCCGTGCCGCTGATCACCGGCTCGCACGTCGGCTCCACCAAGTACTCGATCGAGGACGGCGAGCTCGTGGTCGGCCTCGAGGACGGCACCGAGATCGGCCTGGCCGACAACGACGCGCTGGTGGGTTACCTGGGCGACCCGGCCAACCCGACCTCGGTGCTGCTGAAGCACAACGGCCTGCACATCGAGATCCAGATCGACCCGGCCTCCCCGATCGGATCCACCGACACCGCGGGCGTCAAGGACGTGGTGCTGGAGTCCGCGGTCACCACGATCATGGACTTCGAGGACTCGGTCGCCGCCGTGGACGCCGAGGACAAGGTCCTCTGCTACCACAACTGGCTGGGCCTGATGAAGGGCGATCTGGCCGAGCAGGTGTCGAAGGTCGGCAAGACCTTCACCCGCACCATGAACCCGGACCGCGTGTACACCGCCCTCGACGGCAGCGAGCTTGTGCTGCACGGCCGTTCGCTGCTGTTCGTGCGCAACGTGGGTCACCTGATGACCTCCGACGCGATCATCGACGCGGCCGGCAACGAGGTGCCCGAGGGCATCATGGACGGCCTGATCACCGTCCTGATCGCCAAGCACGCCCTCAATAGCGAGACCCGGCTGAAGAACACCCGCACCGGCTCGATCTACATCGTGAAGCCGAAGATGCACGGCCCGGACGAGGTGGCCTTCACCAACGAGCTGTTCGGCCGCATCGAAGAGGTCGTGGGCCTGCCGGTCAACACCCTCAAGGTCGGCATCATGGACGAGGAGCGCCGCACCACGGTGAACCTGAAGGCGTCCATCTTCGCCGCCAAGGACCGCGTGGTCTTCATCAACACCGGCTTCCTGGACCGCACCGGCGACGAGATCCACACCTCCATGGAGGCCGGGCCGATGGTCCGCAAGGCCGAGATGAAGGCCCAGCAGTGGATCAAGTCCTACGAGGACTGGAACGTCGACACCGGCCTGGCCACCGGCCTGCCCGGCAAGGCGCAGATCGGTAAGGGCATGTGGGCCATGCCCGATCTGATGGCCGAGATGCTGGTCCAGAAGATCGGCCACCCGAAGTCCGGCGCCAACACCGCCTGGGTGCCCTCGCCCACCGCCGCCACCCTGCACGCCACCCACTACCACCTGGTGGACGTGTTCAAGCGGCAGGCCGAGATCGCCAAGGGCGGCCCGCGCGCCACCGTCGACGAGATCCTCGAGATCCCGCTCGCCCCGAACACCGACTGGTCCGCCGAGGAGATCCAGCAGGAGCTGGACAACAACTCGCAGGGCATCCTCGGCTACGTGGTGCGCTGGATCGACCAGGGCGTCGGCTGCTCGAAGGTGCCCGACATCAAGGACATCGGCCTCATGGAGGACCGCGCCACGCTGCGCATCTCCAGCCAGCTGATGGCCAACTGGCTGCGCCACGGCATCGTGACCGAGGCGGATGTCATCGCCTCCCTCGAGCGCATGGCCCCCGTCGTCGACCGCCAGAACGCCGGCGACTCGTCGTACTTCCCCATGGCCCCGGACTTCAACGCCTCCATCGCCTTCCAGGCCGCGAAGGAACTGGTTCTCGAGGGCACCAAGCAGCCCAACGGCTACACCGAGCCCATCCTGCACCGCCGCCGCCGCGAGGCCAAGGCCTTCAACAAGTCCGTCTAGGACACATCCGCTCCACCTCACGAACCGAATCCCCGGTCGACAACTGTCGATCGGGGATTCGCCTTAGACTGGCGGAAGTTCCCTGACGAAAGGACAGGAGCCGGTGAGTGCCGCCATCGAGGACGGGTACGGCTACGGGCCGTACACGGTCGAAGATCTGCACGGCCTGCCCGATGAGGGCAAGGCACACGAACTCGTCGATGGCTGGCTGATCGAATTGTCGCCAAGTTTTCGCCACGACCACCTCGCAAAGCTCTTGACTCGCATCCTGGAACGTGCGGCCGAGGACTTCGGAGCTGACGTTTATGTCCAAGCCCCGATGGATATTTCCACGCCGTCAGGCGCGCGGAAGCCCGATGTCGCCATCGTGAGCGCGGCTGCTGCGCGTACCGCCTACGATCTCGGACTTTCCCTGGTCCCCGGCGGTGACGTCCAGGTGGCGATCGAGATCGTGTCACGCGGTTCGGGCAGCGAACGAGAAGACCGCGGCCGCAAGGTGATCGAATACGCTCGGACCGGAATCGCTCAGTACTGGCTCGTCGATTTCGACCCACGTCCACGCATCCAGATCCGACGCCTCGACGGCTCCTCCTACGGAGAACCGATCATTCTCGAGGAAGCGGACGTCCTCGAGGTCTCCGACCCGTTCCCGATCTCCTTCCCGCTCTCCCGCTTGACCGACTTTTCCTGACGTCTCCGCGACTGGACGGCCGAAGCACCCCGATGGAAACAGCGAGCCGCCGGACCGATTTCGACTGCCCCTATGGATGCTAGGTTTTGGCTTAGTGGGCGTAGGAAGGAGGGCGGATGTCTCCGCGGGTTGGGTTGACGACGGAGCGGGTGGTCGGGGCGGCGGCTGAACTGGTCGATGAGATCGGGTTCGAGAAGCTCACGCTGTCGGCGCTGGCCAAGCGGGTGGGGGTGAAGGATCCGAGTTTGTATGTGCATGTGCGGGGGTTGCAGGATCTGCGGGTGCGGGTGGCGCTGCTGGCCAGTGAGGAGCTGAACGAGCGGATCGGGGCGGCTGTTCTCGGCCGTTCGGGGAGGGAGGCGTTGGTGGCGTTCGCCGACGCGTATCGGTCCTATGTGCTCGAGTATCCGGAACGCTATGCGGCCACGCAGATTCGGATGGATCCGGCCGAGATGGCGGGTGAGCCGGCGCTGCTGCGCAGTGTCGAGCTGACGGCGGCGTTGCTGCGCGGGTACGGATTAGGGGAATCCGAGGGGCTGGACGCGGCTCGCCTGCTGCGCAGTACTTTTCACGGATTCGCCACGCTCGAGTCGGCCGGCGGCTTCGCCCACTCACGCTCCCCCGACGACTCCTGGCCGCACATTGTCGAAGCGCTGCACCAGACGTTGTCGAACTGGCCGTCCTATACGTAGTGGCGGGCCATGGCGGCGGTTTCGGTGGCGATGCGGTGGCGGAGGTCGTCGGGGGCGAGGACTTCCGCACCGGCGCCGAGGCGGAGCAGGTCGGGGATGGCGCGGTCGGTGGATTCGATGGGAAGGCGGATGTCGCGGTGGCCGGTGGAGGTGGGGTCGGTGGCCGAGTCGCGCGCGGCCTGCGCGGTGGCGGGGTCCAGGAGTTCCGGTAGCCGTTCGAAGGTTTCGGCGGTGAGGCGGATCAGGGCCGAATGGTGGTGGCGGCGTTGGTCGAAGGATTCCAGGTAGGTGCCCCAGTAGGCGGCGAGGTCGAAGTCGGGTGGACGGGATACGGGGTCGGGGAGGACCTCGAGTTCCATGATCCGGGAGATGCGGTAGGTGCGCAGGTCGGTGGCGGTGTGGCCCACGAGGTACCAGTTGCCGGATTTGAGGACCAGGCCGAGCGGCTCGGTGGTGCGGGTGACCAGATGTGGTGTGGCCCAGCGGATGTAGGTGAAGCGCAGGGCGCGTTCGTTCCAGACGGCGTCGGCGACGATGGTGAGGTGGGGCGTCGGCTCGGCTTCGCTGTACCAGCCGGGGGCGTCGAGGTGGAAGCGTTCGGCGCCGCGGCCCGCCCGGTCGCGGAGTTCCGGGGGCAGGGCGGACATGACCTTGAGGTTGGCGGCGGTGACGATCGCACCGAGTCCGAGATCGGCTGCGGCGCTGGGGAGTCCGGCGAAGAACAGGGATCCGGCCTCGTCGGTGGTCAGCAGCTCGAGTTTCGCGCGGAAGCCGTCCAGGAGACGGTAGCCGCCGTCGTGGCCCGGATCGCCGTAGACGGGGATGCCGGCGGCGGAGAGGGATTCCATGTCGCGGTAGACGGTGCGGATCGAGACTTCCAGCTGGCCGGCGATCTCCTGGGCGGTGACCCGGTCGCGTGTCTGCAACAGCAACAGGATCGACATGAGACGGCTGGCGCGCATATCGAAAATTTTGCCCGAATCCACTGACACTAGATGTCAGTGAACCCGACATACTGTCCTCCTCGTTCCGAACGGACCCCGTCCGACCATCGAATGAGGAGACACCGCAATGCCTTTCGTCGAAACCCGCACCGGCACCTCGCTGTTCTACCGCGATTGGGGCACCGGCCGCCCGGTGCTGTTCCTGGCGGCGGCCGGGATGGACAGCACCGAACCGCGCGGCGTGATGGCCGATCTGGCCGGACGCGGCTTCCGCACCATCGCCCTGGACCGCCGCGGCCACGGCCGCTCCGACGATCCGGGGCACGGCTACGACTACGACACCCTCGCCGATGATGTCGCCGACCTGATCGACCACCTGGACCTGCGTGATCTCCTGCTGGTCGGCCATTCCATGGGCGGCGGCGAGATCGTCCGCTATCTGACCCGTCACGGCAGCGCCCGGGTGGATCGCATCGCGCTGGTGGCGGCCGCGCTGCCGTTCCTGCTGGGCACCGACGACAACCCGGACGGCGCACCGCGCGCGGCCGCCGATGCCCTCCGTGATTCCTGGCACCACCATCAGGACCGCTGGCTCACCGACAATGCCGACCCCTACATCGGCGCCGGCCTGCCCGGCTGCGAGGTCTCCGCGATCGCCCGCGACCGCGTCCTGCAATCCATTGCGGGGACATCGATCTGGGCGACCATCGAATGCAACCGCGCGGTGGTCGAAACGGACTTCCGCGCCGAGATGCGCACCATCACCGTCCCGACATTGATCATCCACGGCGACTCCGACGCCTCGATCTCACTCGATTTCGGCGGCCGCCGCCAAGCCGCCCTCGTCCCGGACAGCGAGCTCGTCATCTACGAAAACGCCCCTCACGGCCTCTACCTGACCCACCCGGAACGCCTGACCCGCGACCTCCTCGCCTTCGCGAAGTCCCCGGTTCCCGCCTCGGCGTAGCGAATTCGGTCCAGCCCGGCTGCCGCCCACTCCGCGCGGATCCGGCAGCCGCGGCTCGCCCTTGACTCTGTACCCGGGTACAGGGTCGAGAATGGCGGTATGCGCAGCAGTGAGGTGGCCGCCCGCGCGGGCGTGAACGTGCAGACCCTGCGGTATTACGAGCGGCGAGGTCTGCTGGCGGAGCCGCCGCGTTCGGCGGGCGGGTATCGCGCGTATCCCGCGGACGCGGTGGCGACGGTCCGATTCGTCAAGCGGGCGCAGGATCACGGGTTCAGCCTGGGCGAGGTCGAGGTGCTGCTGCAGCTCGCCGCGGGCGGCCCCGAGGACTGTGACACGGCGCGGGAGCTGGCCGAGTCGAGGATGGCCCTGCTCGCCGAGCGCATCGCCGACCTGCAACGCATGCGGCGATCGCTGGCCGAGCTGGTGGCGACCTGCGACCGCCCGCGCGAGGACCGCTGCTGCTCATTGCTGGAGACCTTGCACGAGAAGGGAGATCGGTCGTGAAGCTCGAGATTCTGCAGGTTCCGGACTGCCCGAATGTGGCGGTGCTGGAGGATCGCATCCGGCAGGCGGCGGCGGGCCATCCGATGGTCTTCGAGATCACTCACCGCGTCGTCGACGACCCGGACGAAGCGGCCGCGGCGGGCATGACCGGCTCGCCCACGCTGCTGGTCGACGGGGTCGACCCGTTCGCTGTGCCCGGCCAGGTCCCGAGCGTCTCGTGCCGCCTGTACCGCTCCGAGTCCGGCGGTATGGACGGCGCCCCGTCGGTCGGCGCTCTCCGCGCGGCTCTGTGGCTCGAGCCGATCGATACGCCGGAGGACTCCCGGGCTGTCGGCGACTGCTGCGCCCCCTCGGACACCGTGGGCTCCCCCGCGTCCGGACTCACGACGTGGCGAAGTGCCGCGCAACCGGCGGACCCCGCCGAAAAGGCCATCCACCAGGCTGTTCTGCGCAGTTTCGCCGCCACGGGCCGAGCACCGAGTGCAGCGGAACTGACCCGCATCGCCGCGCGATTCGACGTCTCCGCCGCATCGGTCCTGGCTCGCCTGCATGAAGCGGACGTGATCCGTCTCGATGCCACCGGCGCTATCGCCTCGGCGTATCCGTTCTCGACGTCGCCGACCCCGCACCGCGTTCGAATCACCGATGGCGCAACGGTTTACGCAATGTGCGCCGTCGACGCACTCGGCATGCCCGCGATGCTCGGCACCGATGCCGTCATCACTTCGACGGACCCGACGACCGCCGACCCCATCGAAATAACCATCCACGCAGGCGAACTCATCGCCCACCCGCCCACCGCGGTCGTCTTCCTCGGCGCCCGAGCAGGCGAGGGCCCCTCCGCCGACTCCTGCTGCAACGACCTCAACTTCTTCACCGACCGCGACACCGCCGAACACTGGTCCGACGCCCATCCCCACCTCGACGGCACCGTCCTCGATCTGCCTGCCGCTCACCGACTCGGCAACGACATCTTCGGCACCCAGCTGCAGCCTTGATTCACCGTTGCGCCGACCCATATAGCTCCCGGAACCCTCGGGGGTTCGCGCGTCTCCGCGTCAGCTGACCACGATCACGGACTTGCCCGTGGAGTGTCCGGTGGCCAGGTAGGTGATGGCGGCCGTGGCTTCGGGGAGGGCGAAGGTTCGGTCGATGCGCGGTGTCAGCGCGCCTGCGGTGGCGAGTTCGGCCAGGGTGCACAGGGTTTCGGGTTTGGGGAGGGCCAGGAGGGAGCGCAGGCGGTGGCGGGTGAAGGGTGAGAGGAGTTGGGCGCGGACGGAGCGGCCGAGGCCGCCGAACCAGCGGCCGCCGCCTTCGCCGCCGCCGAGGACCAGGGTGCCGGTGGCGGTGAGGAGGGAGCGCAACAGTGGGAGGGGGCGGTTCCCGGCCATGTCGAGGATGAGATCGTAATGGCCGGTGAGGGTCTCGGTGGTGTAGTCGATGACGTGGTCGGCGCCGAGGTCGGTGACGAAGGCGGTGGACGCGCCCGAGCAGACGCCGGTGACCTCGGTGCCGTAGTGCTTGGCGAGCTGGACCGCGAGGTGGCCGACACCGCCGGACGCACCGATGATCAGCACGCGCTGTCCGGCCTCGATGCGGCCCGCGTCGCGCAGGCCGGTGAGGGCGGTCATGCCGGAGATCGGCAGTGCCGCGGCTTGTTCGAAGCTCGAGTTGACGGGTTTGCGCTGGAGTTTGATGGCAGGGGCGCAGGCGAATTCGGCGTAGGAGCCGGGGACGGTGCCGAAAACCTCATCACCGGGCCGGAATTCGGTCACCTGCGGCCCGACCGCCTCGACGACGCCCGCGACATCCCAGCCGCGGACCCGTTCCCGGGGCGCGCGCAGCCCGAGCGCCAGCCGGGCGATCCGCGGCTCGCCGGTCATGAAATGCCAGACGCTGGGATCCACGCCCGCGGCGCGCACGCGGACGAGCACGCCGTCCTGTCCGACGTCGGGCGTGGGAATGTCGGTGTAGGACAACACGTCGACGGTGCCGTACGCGTCCTGCGCAATAGCCTTCATGGCTGGTCTTCTTCCGGATACTCGAAGATCTCGTCCAGTGGTGCACGGAACACCCGGGCGATCTGGAACGCCATCTCCAGCGATGGCGAGTACTTGCCCTGTTCGATGGCATTGACGGTCTGCCGGGTCACCCCGAGCCGATCCGCCAGTTCGGCCTGTGTCATCTCGCCGTGCGAGAAGCGCAGCGCGCGAATGTTGTTGGTGACCCTGGTCGGCTTCACCATGGCCAGGTCCCCCGCCGGTAGGCGACGAGCTTGGCGACCGCGCCCACCACCGCGGAGAGCGTGAAGCCCAGGTAGATCGCATTGGCGATCCAGAACCGGTCGCCGTTGGCCATGGCCAGCACCAGCGCGGTGACCGCGCCGAGCACGACGAAGGCATTGCCGGCCTGCGTTCCACGCATATCGATTTCACGGTCGCGTTGATCCCGGCGGTCCCGATCTCGTGACCCGATGGCGACGGCGATGCTGGCCACGATCGAGACCACGATGGACCCGCCGACCGTCCACAGCAGTGGCGCGACATAGGCCACGTCCACCACCGCCGTGTGCCGCGCACGCGCCAGCACGACGATCAGATAGATCACGTACGAGACCACGGCCGCGACACCCAGGATCCAGGTTCGCTTCTCCTCGTAGGGCATGCACCTCAGTGTAAAGAAAACACGACTCCATGTACAGAATCTTTTACATCCAGATGAATTGCCGTTCGCCGCAATCGATTCCATCGGCTAGGGTCGCGGTATGGCCGATATCGAAGCCCCGGACCGGATCGAATCCATCGGCCCGGAGTTCTTCGCCGATCCGCACGCCCACTACCGGCGCTGGCGCGAGCACGGGCCGGTGCGGCAAGTCCGGTTCCCCGACGGCGTGATCCGCTGGGTCGTCCTCGACTACGCCGCGGGCCGGGCCGCACTCTCCGATCCGCGCCTGCAGAAGACGGCCGCGGTCAACGACGCGCTGCTCAGCCGCAAACGCGGTGTGCCGCAGTCGGATCCGAATTCGCTGGCGCTGCTGACCAATATGCTCAATACCGATCCGCCCGGCCACACCCGGCTGCGGAAGCTGGTGACCCGGGCTTTCACCCCGCGCCGGGTGGCCGCGCTGGGCCCGCGTATCGAGGAGATCACCGGCTCGCTGCTGGATGCCCTGGAGGGCCGCTCCGAGGTGGATTTGCTGCGCGAATTCGCCGAGCCGCTGCCGATCACGGTGATCTGCGAGCTGCTCGGTGTGCCGCTCGGCGATCGCGCGGACTTCCAGGAGTGGACCCGGGCGCTGGTCGCGGTCGCGGGCCTGGACGAGGACCGGGCCCGCGCGTCGGAGGCCATGGCGGCCTATCTGACCCAGCTGGTGCGGGCGAAGGCAGTGGAACCCGCCGCCGATCTGCTGTCCGCACTGGCCGTCCCCGCCGACGACGGCGATGCCCTCACCGAGTCCGAGCAGGTCGGCATGGCCTTCCTGCTGCTGGTCGCCGGGCACGACACCACCGTCAATCTGATCGCCAACGGCACCCTCGCCCTGCTCCGCAATCCGGCGCAGCTGCAGGCCCTGCGCGCCGACCCCGAGGCGATTCCCGCTGCGGTGGAGGAATTCCTGCGCTTCGACGGCCCGGTGAACATGAGCACCATCCGGCACACGGCCGAACCCGTCACCATCGCGGGCACGGACATCCCCGAGGGCGAATTCGTCTTCGTCGCATTGGCCGCCGCCAACCGCGACGCCGACCGCTATCCGGCCCCCGACGCCCTGGATCCCGCCCGCGACACCACCGGCCATCTGGCCTTCGGCCACGGTATCCACTTCTGTGTCGGCGCCCCGCTCGCCCGCCTGGAAGCGCGGGTCGCCTTCGCCGCATTGCTGTCCCGGTTCCCGGACCTGCGCCTGTCACCCGCCGCGGAGGCGCTCGCCTGGCATCCGAGCACCCTCATGCACGGGCTGCACGAGCTGCCGGTGCTGCTGTAGTACTCGCCCAGATCAGCGGGCCCGCAGGGTGACCGGCAGCGCCGACGGCGAGAGCACGAAATCCCGGTTGGAGGCCCGCACCCGGTGTCCCGGCACCGGGGTGATCCGCCAGCGCGACAGCAGTGCCGCGGAGGCCAGCGCGATTTCGAGCATGGCGAAGTGGTCGCCGAGGCAGCGGCGGCGGCCGACGCCGAAGGAAATCATGGCCTTCTTGGCGGTGTCGGCGGCGTTCTCGGCGGACCAGCGTTCCGGATCGAAGGATTCGGGGTGGGTGAACCAGCGCGGGTCGTGCTGAACCATGTAGGGGCTGAACATGATCGCGGCCCCCGCCGGAATGGTGACGTCCCCGACGGTCAGGTCGGCGCTGGCGTTGGCGGCGCTGATCCACGGTCCCCAGAATCGAATGGTCTCGGAAACGACCTGTTTCAGGTACGGCATGGCGGCCAGGTGTTCGGGCCGCACGTCACCGGTGCCGACCACGGCGTCCAGTTCCGCGTACAGGCGTTCGGCGATGGCCGGTCGCAGGCTGACCTCGTGCCACAGCCACCCGGTCAGCGACGCCATGGATCCGACGCCGCCGGCGAGCATGAGGATGGCCTCGTCGATGATGTGGTCGTCGGACAGCCGCGCCCCGGTCTCGCTGTCGGTGTGCCGGATGAGCGCCGACACCACATCGTTGAAATCCTCGTCGCGCCTTCGGTATTCGCTCACCACCGCCCCCACGGCGGCGCGCAGGTGCCGGGACTTGCTACGCCACCGGTAGTTCGCGATGACCCGCAACCTGCGCAGCTGCGGCGGCAGTGCGGTGCGCACGATGACCTGGCTGAGCAGCCACGGCACACTGTCGCGGATCTCGCGGCGCGCACTGTCACCGAAGTCGGCCGTGAACAGGGTCGCCGACACGGTGTCGAGCACCAGTCCGTGCGCCTCGTCCATGAGATTCACCCGGTGACCGACCGGCAGTGCGGCGGCCCAGGCATTGGCGATATCGGCTGCGGCTTCGGCATATTCGGCCAACCTGCTCTGCCGCAGGGCGGGCGAGATCATGCGGCGGCGCAACCGGTGTTCGGGCCCGCGCAGCACATTGACCGCTCCGCCCGCGATATCGTCGATGGCCTCGCGCAGGTCCTCCCGCTCGAACTCGGCGTCGCTGAGATTGACCTCGCGCAGCAGGTCCGGGGTGGTGAGCACGTAGCCGGTCCGGCGGCCGAAGTGCACGCGCACGATCGGCCCGAGCGCGGGCAGCGAGGTCACGAAGCCGGGTGCGTCGGTGAGCGCGCGCAGACTGTGCCCGAGCACCGGCACGCCGCCCGGGGCGGTGGGGATGTCCGCCAGGCTCCGCGGCATGACGGGCGGCGGCGCGGCGGCCAACCCGGCACCGGCGTCCCGGTAGACCTCCAATACCCGTGCGATCTGGTGCGATTGGCGCACCGTGTCGACCTGTCCGACCAGTTGCGCCCGCAGGTCGGCGAGCACCGAGCGGTCCGCCGCCAGCTTGGCGAGGGTCTCGCTCAGCGCCTCGACCGACGGATCCGCCGACCGGATGCCCGCGGGCACCGATTCGGCGAGATCGGGATCGCAGTACACCACCGGTAGTCCGACGGCGGTGGCCTCGAGCAGCACCATGCCCTGGGTGTCGAATCCGTTGGAGGGGAACAGCAGTGCGTCGGCCGCGGCCATGGCGTCGAGGCAGGCGGCCTGGCTCACCCTGCCGTGCAACCGGATTCGTTCCCCGAGCCGCCGTTCCACGATGCGTCCGACGGCCGCGCCGTGCAGGTCGCCCTCGCCGTAGATGTCGAGCACGCAGTTGTCGGTGCGCCGCACCGCCTCGATGGCTTCCAGCAGCCGCTTCTCCCCCGACAGCCGCCCGCACCACACCAGCCGCAGCGGCCCGTCCGCGGGGCGCGTCACGGCGGTGCGCGCGTCGAGCAGCGCGTCGTCGACGCCGTTGGACACCACGGTGATCGGGCGAGTGAGCCCGTGCGCGAGCAGCAGGTCGGCGAAGTGCCGGGTCGGCGCGATCACCTGGTCGGCCACCTGGGCCTGCCCGCTGATCGTCCACCAGGCGTGCCGGGCGGCGGCCGATTCCCCGGCCCGGTGCGGCATGTGATGCTCGTGCGGCACCCAGCGGCCGTGCAACCCGCGCAGCGCCAGCGCGGTGGCGTAGGGCGCGGGCGAGGTGTGCTCGATGAAGGCGTCGTCGCGGCTCTGCGCGGTGTGCACGAGCGGAATCCGGTGCCGCCGTGCCGCTTTCATACCCGCGATGGCGACGCCGTAGGTGCTCTGGGTGTGCACGACATCGATCGGTCCACGAGCGGCGAATTCGGCGTCGATGAGCGCGGCATTGCGCCGGGTCGGCGCGACGACCGCGAATCCGTTCACGGCCGGAACCGGCAGCGGTTGCAGCGCAACGACATCCGGATCGGGCGCGGCCCCCGGATCGGGCACGGTGAACACGGTGACCCGGTGCCCGGCGCGTTCGAGTCCGCGGCGCAACCCGGTGACGGCGGTCTGCACCCCGCCGAGCGAGGCCGGATGGTAGTCCACGAACATGGCGATGTGCATCAGCGCAACCCTACGCAGCGCCGCCCCTCAGTGAAATGCCCACATTTCCTACGTCTGGACGCCGACCCGCAGAGCACCCCAGGGTCAAGGGATCCCGTCCCCACGCCGAGAGAGGCCGCATGCGCATCGCGATACCGCTGACCGGAACCCGGGGCGATGTGCACCCGATCGTGGGCCTGGGCGTCGAATTGCAGCGCCGCGGCCATGAGGTGCTGATCGGCGCGCCGCCGAATCTGGTCGAATTCGTCACCGCCGCAGGCCTTCCCGCGCAGGGCTGCGGACCGGACGTGCAGCGGCTCTACAGCTCCGACGAGGGCCAGCGCGCGCTGGCCGCGGGCAATACGCTGCGGCTGATGCAGCTGGTCGGTAAGCAGATGGCCGAGTACGGCGAGCGGATGAACCGTGAGGTCATCGACGTGTGCGCGAAGGCCGATCTGATCGTGGCCAGCACCGTCACCGAGGACCGGGCGTCCTCGATCGCGGAGGCCATGGGCGTGCCGCTGGTCAGCCTGCACTACTACCCGGCGCGCATGAACAGCGCCTACCCGTTCCCCGGTCTGCTTCCCGCACACTGGAATCCGCCCGCCCCGGTCAATCGGGCCACCTGGCTGCTGGCCGAGAACCTGCGCCGCGTGGTGTTCCTGCGGTACCTCAACGAGCTGCGCGGCGTGCTCGGGCTGCCGAAGTCGTACACCAGCCCGGCCGCAGCGCTGGCGCGGGCGCGGGTGCCCGAAATCCAGATCTACGATCCTGCCCTGGTGCCGAACCTGCCGGAACAGTGGGACGACCGCCGCCCCTTCACCGGCTTCCTGACCCTGGATCAGGCCACCCGCGCGGCGGTCGGCGAACTGTCGGGCAGCCATGACGACATTCTGTCCTGGGTCGGGGCGGGCGAGCCGCCGGTGTTCTTCGGCTTCGGCAGCATGCCGATTCGCGATGCCGCGGTCGTGTTCGCCATGGTGGAGCAGGTGTCCACCCGGCTCGGGGTGCGTGCCCTGGTGCATGCCGGTTGGAGCGACCTGGATGTCGCGAACACCGTGACGGGCGACCGGATCAAGCTGGTCGGCAATTTCGCCTACGACCTGATCTTCCCGCACTGTGCGGCCGCCGTGCACCACGGCGGCATCGGCACCCTGTTCGAAAGCCTGCGGGCCGGACTGCCCACGGTGGTGTGCTCGGTGTCGTTCGAGCAGCCCATGTGGGGCGGGCAGGTGGAGAAACTCGGTGTGGGCGCGCATCTTCCGTTCACCGCCATGACCGCCGACCGGCTGGCGGGCGCGCTGGCGCCGCTGCTGAACGCGCGCACCCGGCAGCGGGTCGAGGGCTTCGCGGCGACCCTGCGGACCACCGGGGTGGCCGAGCACACCGCGGATCTCATCGAGGCCGCCGCCCGGTGACCGCTCCGATGCTCACGGCGGTACGCCATTTCGTCCCCGACACCCTGGTCATGTTCCGCCGCTGCGCCCGCCGGACCCTGCGCAGCACGGACACGCTGGTCATCTCGCTGACCATGCCGATTCTGATGATGCTGCTGTTCACCTACGTGTTCGGTGGCGCGATCGAGGTCGGCGGCTCGTACCTGAACTATGTGGTGCCGGGAATCATGCTGCTGTGCACGGGTTTCGGCGCGTCGATCACCGCGACCAGCGTGTGCACCGATATGACGCGGGGCAGTATGGACCGCTTCCGGACGCTGCCCATGTTCCGGCAGGCACTGTCGGCGGGGCATCTGAGCGAGGGCCTCGTGCGCACCATGGCGGCCATCGCCATCGCGGTGGGTGCCGCGGTGGCACTGGGTTATCGGCCGGGTTCGGGGCCGCTGGGCTGGCTGGGCGCGGCCGCGCTGATCGCGCTGTTCGTGGTCGCGATCACGGCCGTCGCGGTGGCGCTGGGCATGGCGGCGAACAATCCGGAGGCGGCGGGCGGGCTCACCTACGCCATCACGTTCATTCCGTATGTCAGCAGCGCGTTCGTGCCGACCCGCACCATGCCGAGCTGGCTGCGCGCTATCGCCGACCGGCAGCCCGCGACCCCGGTGGTCGACACCGTGCGCGCGCTACTGGACGGCACCGCCGCCGATCGGGCGCCGGCGGCGGTGCTGTGGTGCCTGGCCATCGCGGCGGTCGGATTCGCCTGCGCCGCCGTGTCCTTCCGGCGTTTGTCCTACCGCTGAGCCGGTCAGCCGCGAGTGGCCACCGCCGCCTGCGCGATCAGCATCAGGTACAGGGTGAGGATGAACAGGACGGCGGGCAGCACCGGGTACTCGTCGTCCCGCGACCGCACGAACCGCCATGCTCCGACCGCCGGGATCAGCGTGAGCGCCAAGGGAATCCAGCCGAGGGCGGTGGCCACGCCGTGCCACTCCCACGGCTTCGCGACGGCGATCTCACCCACCGCCGCCGCCAGTGCGCACAGTACCGACGCCCCGGCGCTACCGAGCGCACCGAGCGCGTTCGAGTAGTACATCTCCCCCGGCCGCACGCTGCGCGAGGTCTTGCGGGCGAACTCGAATTGCAGGAAGGCTCCGGCGAACACGAGCGCCACCACCGCGACCCGGCCGTGGGCCGCCGCCTCTCCGGTGTCGATGGCCGACAGCACGACATACGCGGTCACCAGCAGCTGCACCGGATAGGTGACCACGAGGTTGAGCATGATGTCGGTGCGCACCGTCTCCGAAAGCTGTTCCAGCGCCCAGAGAATCAGGCCGTAGGCGAGCACCGCCGCGATGGCCACCGCCGAGCGCACCGACAAGGCGAGGCTGCCCGCGATGGATACCACCGCGATCACCCCCATGGCACTGCGCAATTCGAGCGCACTCACCGCTCCGGTGACCAGGGGCCGGTCCGGATTGTGCACCCGGTCGTACTCCAGGTCCTTCTGCTCGTCGACCATGCGCAGGTACAGCAGCACGATCGCGACGATGCCGATACGGGCCGCGGTCGCGCCGGTCGGATGCCAGGCGACGCCCGGCTGCGTCAGCAGTGCCGCCGTCCCTTCGAGGGCCAGCACCCAGAGGATGCCGTACAGCAGGTAGTGCGGCTTGTACATCACCGTGGTGAACCGTGCGATCCGGCCCACCGAGGTGAGAAGACCGGTGCGGGACGGGATTTCGGCGAGATCGGTCACGGCGCCGCCACCTCCCCCGGTGTCGGCCAGCCGTCCCAGCCGGTCAGTTCCGCGGCGGGTGTGCGGCGCACGGGTTTACCGCCGCCCGGCAGCAGGTGCGCGACCGGCAGCATGGCCACCTGGGTGACCTCCTCGAACGGAATGCCCAGCAGCTCGGCGACTTCGCGCTCGTAGGCCAGATGCGCCGTGGTCAGCGTCGATCCGAGCCCGCGGGCGCGCAAGGCCAGCTGGAGATTCCACACCGCCGGATAGATCGACCCGTAGAAGCTGGCCAGCCGCAGCGCCGAGGGGTCGGCGGGCGGGCGGCCCAGCGCGCACACCACGATCAGCGCGGGCACCTCGCCCAGGTGGTCGGCCAGGTGCTGCCCCGAGGCCAGATCGGCCAGCTGATCCGGCCGGGGTGTGCGGCCGGAGAGGTTGGCGGCGAACCCCTTCCGGTAGTACTCGCCGATCCGGGATTTGAGTCCGGGGTCGCGCACCACCACGAACCGCCACGGCTGCCGGTTCGAGCCGCTGGGCGCGTGCACCGCGATCGCCAGGCACTCCCGCAGGTCGCGGTCGTCGACGGGCCGCTGCAGGTCGAGGCGTTTGCGGACCGCGCGGGTGCCGGTCAGCAGATCGGTGTCCATCAGTCGCCGTCCTCCGCCGGTGCCAGGTCCCCCGCGAATTCGAGGTCGATCCGCGCCGCCACGGCGCCGGCCTGGCGGATCTCGCAGTGCACGACGGTGGCGTCCACCCCGGAGTCGGTGCGCTCGGCGACGCACACGGCGGGCAGGTCGAGTTCCACGAACTGGTCGAAAGCGCTTGTCACGCTGGTCAATCGGCGGGGCTGCGGGCCCATGGTGGTGAGCGCGACCTGCCGGCAGGCCTCGATGAGGAGGTTGCCGGGCACGTGGTCGAGCTGATGGTCGAACAGGATCGGATGGGTGGTGTCGGCGACCAGCGCGGCACGGGACCGGCCCGGGGTGGACTCCGGCGGCCCGATCACCACATTGCGGGGGTTCTCCCGGCCGACCAGCGCCGCGGCGGCCCGCGTGCCCGGCGAGGCGGGAATCTCGAAGGGCCCCAGGCCCAGCTGTTTCCGGTAGCCCGCGCGGATGGCGGCCCACTGCCGCGGATCCACCCAGGAGAAGGAGCCGTCCACGGTACCCATCGGAACTCCCCGGCAGCTGATGTCGAGGACCAGGTCCAGGCCCTGCAGCCGCTCACCCCGATGGTGTTCGCGCAGCGCCCGCACCCGCAGTTCGAGATCGGCGGGCGCGGAACCGATCTCCCAGATCGCGCCGTCGATGCCGGTGCCGTTGAAGGTGCGCACCAGGAAGGCCCGGTCGGTGGGCACGTCGAAGAACTCGTGGGTCACCGCGATGGAGGCTTGCCGGGCGGCCTCCATGACCGCGATCAGGTCGTGGTGCAGGCCCAGAGCGCCGGCGTGATCGCCGTAATGGCCGTGCATGCGCGGCAATTGGGCCCCGGCCACGTAGGCGCCGGAGGTCTCGGCCTCCAGCGAGGTCACGAAGACCTCCGCGACCGCGTGCCGGTGCGCGAGCGCGCGCGGGATGGTGCGCAGGTGGGTGGCGCGCACAGCGGCGGCGCGGGTGAGCGGGTGAGCGGTTCTGGGTGGCTGTGTCGTCGTCATGGTCTGGCCTCCAGCCAATCGGTCGCGCTGACCGGGCGCAGGGTCTGCGACCCGGTCCCGGCACGCATGGGTAGGACGTAGGAACCCAGCACGATGAGCGACCAGGGGTCGAGCGCGCGGCCACTGGACCACGCCACCTCCAGCAGCGCGGCCTGGGCGGCCGGGGAGCCGGGTTCGGCCGCGGAGATCCGATCGTCCAGGGATTTCATTGCGGCGGAACCCAGTTCGGTGCACAGCCGGGCGATGGCGTCGGAGCGCTCGAAGCTGCGGGCGGGGGCCCGGTCGTAGAGGTCGCGGGCCAGCGCGGCGGCCGCGTCGGTGCGGTCGCGCGCCTCGAGCGCATGGGCGAACACCTGGGCCCGGGTGGTCTCGTCGAAGTAGATGGCGAGTTCGCGCAGCACGTCGGCGGGATCGTCGGGGGAATGGACGAGATTGAGCAGGTAGTTGTGACGGCCAAGCAAGTAGCGCAGTTCACCGGGCTGCCGTTTGCGGGGGTCGGTCGCGCCCTTGGCGGCGGTGAGGCGCACCGGTGTCGGCAGGTCGGCGACCGGGCCGCGGACCACGAGCACCAGGACATCGGAGATCCCCACCAGCAGGTCGGCCAGGCGCCGCCGTTCCGGGGAGGCGATGTTCCAGGCGAAGTACCACAGGGCGCGGGCCACATGCCGATCCACCACCACGCGGCGGGCGTCCACCACCTGGAAGTCGTTGTCCGCCAGCCAGGTCAGGGTCGGTTCGACGGCCCGGGCCACGATGGCGTCCGGTTTCAGCAGCAGCAGCGAGTGCTCGCGGGCGAAGGCGGCGACGTCGATACCGAGCCGCTGTGCCTGCTCGACGGTCTCGAGCACATAGGTGTCGGTGAGGTAGGCGTCGACCTTCTCCTTCGACGGAGTCGCGTCGGCGAGCAGGGTGCGCAGGGCGTCGTCGGTCACGACCGGACCCCCGTTCCCGGTGCCGATACGCCGATTCCGGTGCGCGCCAGGGTTTCCGCGATGGACGGCAGCGGCGCGCCCAGGTAGCCGGACTCCAGGCAGTGATCCAGCAATGCCCGCAGGTAGTCCTTTCCGGTCTGCGGTGGGAGCCGGTCCAGCAGGCGGTCCGCGTTGCTGGTGTCGAAGGACAGCCGGCGCTGGAAGTAGCTGGTGTAGAGCGCGCCGATGCGCAGGTAGTACTCGCGCTCGATCGGGTCGAGATCCTCGGCGCGGAAGGAGGATTCCGGCACGAAGGTCGCGACGTCGAAGGACGGATACTCGGCCAGCACGTCGGAGACCTCGCGCAGTGACAGCGTGTCCCGGCCCACCGCGTGCAGGGTGGATCCGGCGACACTGTCGAAATCGGTGACCGCGGCGGCGATCACATCGGCGACGTGGTCGACCGGGGCCAGGGCGAGCGTGGCGTCGTAACGGCCCGGCAGGGTGCGCAGCTTGCCCTCGACCATGAGTTTCACCACGGTGTAGAGGTTCTTGTACTCGCGGATCACGCCGTCGCCCAGCGCGCCGGTGACGATGCCCGGACGCACCACCGCCCATCGCAGACCGCGTTCCCCGGCCGCCCGGATCACCTGTTCGGCCCGCAATTTGCTCTGCTCGTAGCCGTTTCCGAAGGATTGGCCCGCGTCCAGTTCGTCCTCGCGGATGACGCCGTGCCGCAGACCGCACACGTAGGCGGTGCTGACGTGCAGCAGCGGCACGTCCCAGGCGAGGGCCAGCGCGACGGCGTGCTCCGCGCCGCGCACATTGAGCTCGTCGTAGGTCTCGGCGGTGGCGTCGAAGGCGGTGGTGGCGGCGCAGTGCACGATGATGCCCACCCGGCCGGCAAGATCGGCGGCCGTCGCGGGGTCCAGCCCGAAGACCGGCCGCCGGATGTCGCCGGTGATCGGCAGGTCCGGCTCGTACCCGCTGCCGTCATTGCGGCGGATGTCCGAATTGCTGTGCAGCACGGTGGCTACCGGGCGGCCGGCGGCGCTGAGCCGGGCGGCGACTTCCGATCCGACCAGTCCGCTCGCGCCGGTGAGCAGGACGGTGTTCCGTTCGCTCATGCGCTCACCTCCAGGGTGCGGGTGACCAGATCGACGACCTGGCCGACCCGCAGCACCCCCATCAGCTGTTCGGGCCGGTAGCGCGGCAGCGCGAAGCTCTGTTCGAGCACCACGGTCAATTCCATGAGCCGCAGCGAATCGAAGCCGAGGTCCTCGATCAGGCGCAGCTCGTCAGTCCGTTCTCGCGCGTCGGCGGCACCGTCGAGTTCGGCGGGCCTCGGGGCCATGGTGGCGATGATGTGCCGGACGCGTTCGGCGACAGTGGCTTCGGTGGTCATGACTGCTCGCTCTCTCGCAGGTGGGGCTGCTGGCCGCCGCTGGCCAGCAGGTCGCGGGCCTCGTCCAGGGGCAGGTCGGCGTCGAGATACCCGGCCAGCCGCAGCCAGTCGTAGCCGAGGGTGAGGGTGCGCTGCCACTGCTCGCGGGAATCGAAGGAGGCCGGGAAGTCCCGGCCCGCACCGGTATCCGTGGCCAGGCGCCGCACCGTGGCGACGACGGCATCGATACGGGCAAGATCGTTCAGCGCGTCGCCGCCGTTTCGCAGGGTGCGCGAGAACCGCACGCGCGCAGCCGATTCCAGTGCCGCGATCAGTGTGTCCCGCTCGGGGGCGTGCGCAGGCAGCAGCCCGGCGATGGTGCCGACCGGATCCACATCGGCGGGCAGCGGATGAATGCCGAACGCGCTCAACAGCACTCGCACAGTCATCGCGATGAGCCGGTGCGCGGCGATATCGGCGACCTCGCCCTGCGCGTCCTTGACCGCGCCCACCAGATCCTCGCGGGCGTTCTCCAGCACCACGTTGGACCACACCAGATTCAGACCGGCCCCGATGAACCGCCGGGCAGGCAGCGCCGACAGCGTCGCGATTCCCTCCCCACGCGCCGCACCGGTGAGTCCCAGCGCGGGCGTCGCCACCACGGCCACCGGCGTGTACGCCTGCACCGGTTTGCACATGGCCAGGGCCGGTTCGAGCACCTCGCCGCCCCGCCGCTGCAACCCGACGAACCCCAGCCGGACGAACTCCGCCAGCTCCGCCCCGATATCGCGCGGAGCGCGCGCCATGACATCCCGGATCGACTGCCGGAACACCACCGACCGCCACGCCTGGGCTCCCGCCTCGGACAGCACGAAAACCTCACTGTCGGAACGCAGCACGTGCAGACGCCCAGCCAGCGGCCAGGTGGTCACGGCGGGACGCCGCGTGAAGATCAGCTGGTGCGGGTCGTCCGCGACGCCCGCCACCCCGAGCTCTGCGGCCAGGGCCACCGTGGCAGCCCACCGCGCACCTCCCCGCTCCCGATACACCGCGTCGGCAGTGGTGGGGATCGTCCGAGCGATCTCCCCACCGGAATCCGATGATTCAGTCGATTCGAGCGGCGTGAGCCGCCCGGAATCGCCCTCGCTACTCGCGTCGTCGCGGTCGGCGGCACCGGTCAGCTCGCGGTAGCGGTCGATCAGCTCGTCGGGGGCGGTGCGATCGAGTTGCTGTGGCAGCCATTTGGTTTCGAGGTAGGTTTCGCCGCGGCGGGCGAGCCAGGCCTTCATGGCTTGCCGGAGGCCGTCCTCGGCCCAGGCCTCGGCTTCGGTGTGGGCGCCGAAGGCGCGCAGGGCGATAGCGTAGCCCAGGGCGTGGCGGGCACGGGTGACCCACCAGTCGGCGACGAGGGTGGTGAAGGCGTCGTGGGTGAGGATTCCGCGCAGCTGGTCCAGATCGACCGTGCCGGGCCGGATGACCGTGGCACGCAGGAAACGCTGGCATCGGTTGAGGCCGTCCTCGTCCGGGTCGGTGGCGGCCCGCTCGAGTTGCCGGCGCAGCTGGGCCACCGAGCGGGTGCGGACCTCGACCCGGCGGCCGTCGAGGAACAAGACGGTCGGCAGGGTCGGCAGCTCGTCCGCGCCGGGGGCCACCACCAGGAAGTCGATGTCCGAGCCCGCATTGCCGAAACCCTCTGCCAGCGAGCCCTCGAACAGGACAGCGGCGTCCTCGGGAACGGCGACCGACCGCAGCGCACCGTCCAGGAGCTGCCGCAGCCTGTCCAGGGGCAGGCCGGGTCGTGGCACGGCGCGTGCCGGGCGCGCCACAGCCTCGGATCCGCCATCCGAGGCGTCGCTGGCCTGCGCGAGGGTAGTCGGCTGCAACTTGTCGACCGCGGCCCCTTCCGGCTCGAGGGAAGTGGGTTGCCCCGCAGCGGTATCCGCCTCGTGCAATACCGCGCCCTCGAGGGCGCCGTCCCGCAGCAGCTGCCACATGTGGCGGCGGCGGGGTTTGCCGCTGGAGGTGCGGCGGATGAGGCCGCGCGGTCCGGTGACGATGTGCACGGTCTGGGCGGGTCCGAGGTGGCCGCGAATGAGGTCGCGGGCCTGCGGAATCCAGTCGCCGGGCGCGGTCTCGGCGAACAGCGCGACACCCTGGAGTCCGGCCTCGACGAGGCCGACGGCGGCGAGCTTGCCCTTGGTGAGCCCGGTTTCCTGGGCGACCCGGGATTCGATGTCCTCCATGAACACCGAGCGGCCGCGCACCTTGATGCTGGTGCCCATGCGGCCGAGGACGAAAACCTCTCCGCGATAGAGGAATCCGGCGTCCCCCGAGTACAGGCGGCCGTTCTCCAGGCGGGTGGACGCGGTCGCGCTCGCCTCCCCGGAGTAGCCCAGCGCCACCGAGTCCCCGGTCACCACCATCTCACCCAGGACGCCGTCGGGCAGTTCCCGGCCCTCGTCGTCGACCACGGTCACGATGGATTCGGGCGTGGAGAAGCCGAGCCCGGTGATCCAGCCCGCGCCCGCCACCCGGTGGGTGTCGTCGAGCATCGCCTCCTCGAGCACCGGAACCCGCTCTCCGAAGCGCAGATTCGGATTGTCCAGCCGCAGCGCGGTGATGGGCCGCCGGGTGGGCGAGGAGGTCACCATCAGGGTCGCCTCGGCCAGCCCGTAGGCGAGGGTGAACGCGCCCATCGAGAAGCCTTGCGGGCCGGTCAGATCCGCGAAGGCCTGCAGATCGGCCACCTCGACCGGCTCGGACCCGATGGCCAGCGTCCGCCAGCCCGACAGGTCCAGGCCGGCGATCTCCTCGGGCCGGACCCGGTGCGCCACATAGCCGAGCGCGAACGACGGCGACGGCGCGTGCTGGGCGTGGGTCATGGCCCGCAGCCAGCGCAGCGGGTCGCGCACGAACTGGTCGGGGCGCATGAGGTACAGGTCGGCCTGGTTGGTGACGCCCTGCAGGAACGCGCCGACCAGGCCCATATCGTGGTAGAGCGGCAGCCAGGACACCATGGTCTCGCCCGGCTGCCAGTCGATGAGGCGGGTGATCATGGCGATGTTGTTGGCCAGGTTGTGCCAGCTCACCCGCACGCCGCGAGGTGCGCCCGAGGAACCCGAGGTGAACTGCAGCAGTGCCACTTCCGACACGTCGGCGAGCTCGCGCGTCGCGGGGGCGGCGGGCAGCGCCGCGGCGTGGACGACCACCGGTTCGTCGGTACGACCGGCCGCGAGGCAGGCACTGCGCACGAAGGTCTCGAACTCCGGGGAGGTGACCACCACGTGGGGCGCGGCCTGCTCGACGATGCCCGCGATGTGCGCGACGATCTGCTCCAGGTCGCCGAACATGGGCGGCGCGACCGGGGTGAACACCCCGCCGCACGCCCACACCGCGTAGAAGGCCGCCACACAGGGGAATCCGGTTGGCATGATCACGCACGCGCCGTCACCGCTGCCGAGTCCCGCGGCCCGCAGCAGGTCCGCGATCGACCACACCTGGTCGGCCAGCTCCCGATAGCTGCGGTACTCCCATCCGTCGGCCTCGTCGGCCAGATACAGCCCGGTGCCGGCCGATGGCTCGATCAGCCACCTGCGCACGGTCGCTTCGTCGTTCACGTGGTCGATCACTGGTCTCCTTCGGGAAGCACGGTGACGGTGCCGGCGGCCCCATCGACTCGAATACGCATGCCGCTGCGCAGTTGGCGGGTGATGCCGGGCAGCTGCACCACGGTCGGCACGCCCAGCTCGCGTGCCACGATGGCCACGTGGGTGAGCGGGCTGCCGCGTTCGATGACCAGTGCCGACGCCGAGGGCAGGGCCGCCACCCAGCCCGGATCGGTGCGGTAGGCGATGAGGATGCCGCCGGCCACGTCGCGGGGTTCGTCCACGATCACCGCAGCGCCCTCGACAATGCCCGCCGCCGACGGGGTTCCGGTGAGCACCGTGCCGGGAGTGGCCGCGGCCGTCGCGGTGACCGGCACCCAGCCCTGCTCGGCCAGTTCGGCATTGCCCAGCCGCGGTCCGACGGTGCGGAAGCGGGCCGGAGCCACCAGTGTGGAATCCTTGGCGCGCAGCGACTTCCGCACCGTCACCATCTCGCGCAGACGGTCGGTGTCCGCACCCTCGTAGCAGCCGCGCAGTTCCTCGACGGTCAGCTGGAACACGTCCTCGAACTCGTCGATCACGCCGCGCGCCGCCAGATCCCGGCCCATCACCCGGATCATGCGCTTGACCATGCCGAACGCGCGGGTGCGGCAGAAGCGCAGCCGCTCACGGTGCGCGGCACAGCGGGAAACCTTGGCGCGCAGGCGTTCGTAGACGCGCCGCCGGACGCCGTGGCCGAGGTGCTCGTCCAGGTAGGCGTCGGCCTCGCCGGCGCGGTTCGCGGTCACGGTGTCGCCGACCCGGCCGACCGCACTGCGCAGCATGACGAACAGATTGGCCGGATTCTCCCGCAGATCCGGTGTTTCCAGCTTCAGCTCGTCGAGGCTGCGGTAGCCGTAGCGGTCCAGATAGTCGTCGAGGGCGGCGAGGAACTCGGTGCGCCCGGCGGCCCGCAGCGCGTCGTGAATCGCCTCCGGCGCAGTCGAATTGATGATGTCGTTCAGTTCCGGATCAGCGCGCACGACCCGGGCGAGTTCGGTCATGGCGCGGGCCGGCTCGGCGGATTCGACATCCGCGCCCGGGCCGACCACGGCGTAGAGGAACCATTCCGGCGCCTTGGGCAGGAACAGCTTGGTCAGCAGGAACATCAGACCCGAAAGGGTGAGCAGGATGGCGTCGAGCACCATGAGCGGGCCCCACCGCCGCACCAGGTCGCCCTCCACCGTGCGATAGGAGCGGTAGGCCTGCTCGCCGGTCAGCGCGGTGTAGTCCACGGCGTCGTACTCGTCGTAGACGCGGTAGAAGTCGGTCATGAACTGTTGGACCAGGTCGTCGATGCCGAACAGGCGGCGGGCGTAGATCACCGTGGTGAGCGCGCGCGAGCGGAGCCGGGCCGCAGTGCTGTCGAACTCGAAGGGGCGCAGCGTCTTCGCGATATCCGCCGGCAGCGGTTCGGCCACGCCGAGGGCGGCCTCGAGCACCCGGCGGTTGAGCGGGTAGCCGGGCGCGATGCCGACCATGCGGTACCAGTGCAGCAGGTTGTAGTAGACGCGGCCGTGAAAGCTGCCCAGCAGCACGGGAGTCCACGCATCGGTCTGCCGCAGCTGCTCGACCGGTACTCCCAGGGAGGCCGCGTAGCCGCGGTACACGCGGCCGTAGATATCGGCGGCGGTGGTGTAGGTCAGCGGTGAGGTGACGCCGCTGAAGCTCTCGATGATGTTGGAGTTGTCCCAGATTCGCGTCTCCCCGGGACCCACCCGCTCGCCCGCGCCACGCAGCTCGACCTCGCGCGCGGACAGCGTCGACGCGGTCGCGGTGATCGGCCGGGTCTGCAGCAGCCACACGCCGGTGTCGTCGATGGCCCATTCGATGTCCTGCGGTGCGCCACAGGATATTTCGACCTTCCGGGCGATCTCCGCCAGCTCGGCGGTCTCGACGTCGGTCAGGACCCGCGCGCCGCGTCGACCGGCCTCGACCTCGACCGTCGCGCAGCCCTGCCCGTCGCCCGGTTCGAAGCGAATATCCTTGTCCCCCAGTGCGATATCGAGCAGGACACCGGTGTCCCGGTCCAGGATCATCGAGTCGGCGTCGACCGCGCCGGACACCAGCCCCTCCCCGAGCCCGTAGACGGCGCTGATCACCAGCTCGTCGTCCGCGCCGGTCATCGGATTCCGCGTGAACACCACGCCACTGGATCGCGCCGAGATCAATCGCTGTAACACCACCGCGGGCGCGTAGGCGCGAGACAGGCCGTGCGCGAACGCATATCGCACCGCACGCTCGGAGAACGCCGACACCCAGCAGTCCCGCACCCGGGCGATCACCGCTTCGAGACCGTGCACGTTCAGGTGGCTGTCGAACTGCCCGGCGAACGAAGCCTGCGCCCCGTCCTCGGCCGACATGGACGACCGCACCGCGATGGGCTCCGGCCCGAGCCGCTCCCAGGCCTCGCCGATCACCGCCACCGCCGCCTCGGACACCTCCGCGGCCGCCAGCGCCCCGCGCAGCTCGGCGGCCCGAGCCACCGCCGACTCGACCTCCCCGAGCGCCGCGAACCCCTCCAATTCCCCGGTCAGGCCCGCCGCGCTCGCGAACCCATCGAACACCTCCGTGCCGAGCGCCACCCACTCGGGCACCCGCACCCCCACCTCCCCCAGCGCGTACAACCCCCGCGCCTTCCCACCCCCATACGCGGCGACATCCACCGAATCCGACCAAGGGCCGAGCAACCGCACAACCTCTCCCATCCCCCTGAGGCCAGTCACATCACAGCGAATGCCGGAGCAAGATCAGGGGTTCTACTTTGAGTAGTCCACGTTTCAAACGCGCACCAGCCCAAGGTTCTTGGGTCTGCCTCGCCCCGGTTCCTCGAGCCACCATCACGGCCGAAGCCACGCCGTGCAATTCGCACAGCGAGTGCGACACAGTTGGATATCGCGAAAGAGCCCCGATAATCCCCGGTGGGCACCGGCGCAACCGGTGATACTACTTATCCTGTTGCCCCACAAGATGTTTCGGCGCGGCATGCCGAGGTGCCCGCACGGTCACCGACGGCAAGGCGGTTGGCCTTTCGGAGAGCAGACCAGTTCGAGGCGGTCGCACCGAGGCTCAGCGACGCGGTGAGCAGCACGGATGCCGCAGCGGTTTTCCTCATCCTGAAGGTCTGCCTGTTTCTCTCTGGGGGATTTGCGAGATCGCCCGCCGATCGCCGGGCGTCGAGCTCACCGTGTCGGAGCGCTCCCGCAGTCGCGCGGTCGCACGCGCTGCTCGATTCGACCGATAGGCAGTGCCGATCGCCGCGCCATACCGGGCGCCACCGCACCGAGACTGGGCGCAGGACATCGCACGACCTCGGCGAAAGCCCGTGCGGTCCCGGCGAAAACCCATGCGGTCCCGGAGAAAGGAGAGCGAGTGGCCCGGCTGCAGATCGACGCGGTGTCGAAACGATTCGGCGCCGAGTACGCGATGCGCGAGGTGAGCCTCGACCTGTGCTCGGCCCCCATGCCCCGCTTCGGCGACAAACCGGCAGTCCCCACCAATTCCGGTGCAAGCCTGCACATTCTGTCCGGCGACCCGGCCAAGCAGCGTGCGGCCTGGGAGCTGATCGAAAACCTCACCAGTCAGGAGTCCTACGTGAAGATCTCCCAGAACATCGGCTACCTGCCGCGGCCCTCCGAGATGATGACCGACCCAGACGTGCTCGGCTCCTGGGCCGCGCAGAACCCCCTGCTGGCCCCGAATGTCGCGCAGCTGGCCACCATGGAACCCTGGGTCTCCCTGCCCGGCAACGACTATCTGCAGATCCGCGACGGCATGATGGACGCCGTCGAGTCCGTCGTGTTCCGGGGCAAGGATCCGCAGGCCACCCTGACCGCCGCCCGCGCCGAGGGCGCCGGACTCCTGCCCGCATCATGAACCCGGCGAACATCCTGACCCTGGTCCAGCTCACCGACACCCACCTGCGCCCGAACGGTGAGCGCGTCCTCGACGCGGTCGACACCCATGCGGTCCTGCTGCACGTCCTCGACAAACTCCGCACCGGCGGGCGGCGCATCGACGCGCTCATCCTGTCCGGCGATCTGGCCGACACCGGCGCACCCGAGGCGTATCGGCGGCTGCGCGCGGCCGTGGAACCGGTGGCGGCCGAGCTCGGCGCGCAGGTGCTCTACGTGATGGGAAATCATGACGAGCGAGCGGCTTTCGGGGTCGAACTGTTCGGGCACGAGCCCGGTTCGGCGGCGGCCACCACACCCTACGACCGGGTCCTGGAGGTGGCCGGGCTGCGCGTCATCGGCCTGGACTCCACCACGCCCGGACAGCATCACGGCCATCTCGAAGACAGCCAGCTGGACTGGCTGGCCGCCCAGCTCCGCGAGCCCGCGCCCCTGGGCAGCCTGCTGGTGCTGCATCACCCGCCGCTGCCCTCGGCCGTCCCCGCCGCCGAATTCCTCAAGCTGCGCAATGCCGATCGGCTGGCCGAGGTGCTCACCGGCACCGACGTCCGCATGATCCTCTGCGGGCACAACCACATGACCGCGGCCTCCGCGCTGGCGGGCATCCCGGTGTGGGTTGGACCCGCGCTGGCCTATCGCATCGACGCCATGTCACCGACGGGCCGTCAATACGGCATCGCCGGTTCGGGTTTCACCCGGATCGACGTCCTGGACACGGCCATCATCGCCAGCGCGGTCGAGACGACACCCACGACCCGGCTCTACGACAAGTCCGACACCGAAGTCCAGGAGCGTCTCCAGGCTCTCGAGTCCGGAAGGGGCTAGCGCTGTTCGTCACTGTCACCCCACAGGACCCGCCGCCGCTGCCGACCCCGGCACCGGCGGCGGGTCCGCACCGCGCCCGGCTCCGCCGCCTGATCCGCCGGGCCACGCCCCACCTGTACCTCACACCGGCACTGATTCTGCTGGTGGTGTGGGCCGGATTGGCCGGCATCAGCGGCGAGTACGACGAGGCGGCCCGCGTCGACGGCGCGAGTCCCGGCAACTGGGACTGCGCAGCTTCATGGGCACCGAGGGCGAGCAGTGGGGTCCGATGATGGCGGTCGCCGGGCTGGGGACTCAAATGATCACAGCCCGAACACCCGGCGGGCGTTCCCGTCCAGGTACAGCTCCCGCGTCTCGTCGTCCAGGCCCAGCTGCTCCAGCCCGTCGAGCGCGTGCTGCGGCATGATCATCGGATAGTTGGTGCCGAACAGCACCTTCCGCCGGCCGCTCGCGGTCTTCAGATACGCGACCAACGCCGGCGGCAGCCGTTTCGTGGTGTACGCCGAGGTGTCGATGACCACGTTCTCGTGCTTGCGCGCCACCGCGATCATCTCCTCGGTCCATGGATAACCGACATGACCGCACACGATCGTCAGCTCCGGGAAATCCAGGGCGATCCGGTCGATATAGGGAATCGGCCGCCCCGGCTCCGAGGGCCGCAGCGGCCCGGTGTGCCCGACCTGCGTGCAGAACGGAATCCCCAGATCCACGCACGCCGCGTACAGCGGATAGAACCGCGCGTCGGTCGGCGGCACCTCCCACAACCACGGCAGCACCCGCACCCCCTTGAACCCCTCTTCCCGCACCCGATGCCGCAGCTCCCGCACCGACTCCATCGGCCGCCGCAGATCCACCGAGGCCACCCCGATCAGCCGGTCCGGTGCCTCCGCAACCCATTGGGCCACTTCGTCATTCGAGATGAGCACCCCCTCCGGCGCGCACCACGCCGACAGCAGCGCCCGATCCACGCCGCCGGCGTCCATGGCGGCCAGCGTGGCCTTCAGCGGAATCTCCTCCGACGGGATGACATCCCCGGTCCACCGCCGCAGCGAGTCGAAGATGTCACGCGCGAGAAAGCGACCCGTCGGATGCTGTGCCCAGGCGTCGATCGTCATCACTGACCACCCCACTGCTCTCCGGGTCCGCAGCGCTCGCCGGCTCCGGACCGTCCAGACATTCCAGGAACGCGGCCACCGCCGGATTGGTCTCCGCGCTGCGCCAGACCGCGTACAGATCCAGTGTGGGCACCGGATCCACGATTTTCACCGCAACCGCCATACTTCCCGGTCCCCCCATCCCCATGGAGATGGCGCGCGGCAGCGACGCGAACCCCACCAGCGGCCGCACCGACACCATGTGCGCGGTCGCCCCGGGATCATCGGCGTACTGCGTGACATTCAGCGAAATCCGCGCGTGCGCGGCCGCCCGGAAGATGTTGTCGTACATGGCCGGGCACTGCTCCCGCGCGAACAGCACACACTCCTGGTCCTGCAGTTCGGCGAACGGCACCCCCACCCGGTCCGCCCACCGATGCCGCCTGCCCACCACCGCCACCAGCGGCACCCGATGCAGCAGCCGCCGGTACCGGAACTCCGGCGTGCTCGGATGGCCGTACACCATGGCCACATCCAGCGCGCCCTCCGCGAGCGCGGTGAGCTGCGGGCCGGTCCGCTTCTCCCACAGCGACACCTCGATATCGGGATACCGCTCGGTCATCCGGACCAGTGTGTCCGGCAGCACGTGCCGGCTCGCCGGCAGGTTGTAGCCGACATTCACCGTCCCCACCCGGCCGTCCGCCAGGGCCCGCGCCGCCCGTGCCGCCCGATCCAGCTGCGCCACGATCTGCCGGGCCTGAATCTCGAACTCCCGCCCGGCCGGAGTGAGCCGCACCTCATGGGAGTTCCGCGCCACCAGCGTCACGCCGATCGACTTCTCCAGCTTCTGCAACTGTGCGCTCAGGCTCGGCTGTGTCAGATGCAGCCGCTGGGCCGCGCGCCCGAAGTGCAGCTCCTCGGCGAGGGTGATGAACGAGACCAGATGTCGGATCTCCATGGGCCGGCTCCTCTGTCATACCCGCCACGCTCGTCGCGATACCGGCCACGCTAGTCCCGGCGGGTAACCGGCGATGAATTGCGGTTCTCCCCGGAACAAATGGCCGATGGCCTTCGTTGTACCTCCACGGCTCCAGGTCCGCGCTCCACGCGGGCACCCGGAGTCAGGGGACGAAAAAATCACCCGACAACGGCAGGTCCGTTGTGCCACCATGTTTTTCACCGATGATCAGCCGACCGTCACGGTCGTGACCAGCAGGAAAGGAGGAGACGGCAATGAATCCCAGGTTCAGCGAACAGTATCCGAGTTCGCCCGAACAGCGCGCCCTACTCGTGCGCCATGCCGAGCGCAGCCCGCGCGGCGACGACCGGAACATCGGCCGTCTCCAGGCCCACGCGTAAGCGGGCAACTCCCTCCTTCTGTTCGATCCCTTTCACGAAACATGGTGACCCCCATGCTGTTCCGTCACGCCGACGACCCGGAGATAACCACCGACAACTGGATACACGCCGGAGTGCTGCTGCTCAACGCCTCCTACGAGGCGCTGACCACGATCCGCGCCGAACGCGCGGTGGTGCTGCTGCTCGGCGGCGCCGCCGAAACCGTCACCGATCGGCGGCCGCACTTCCCGATCCGCTCGAAGCACCTGGAGCTGGCGCTGCCGGAGACCATCCGGCTGCACCGCTACATCTACCTCGAGCACCGGATCCTGGTGCACGACGACGACAGCCGCGCCACCCTGGCCGCGGTCCTGCGCCGCGACCGCTACCGCTGCGGGTACTGCAACGACTGGGCCCGCACCGTCGACCACATCCGCCCGCGCTCGAAGGGTGGGCCCAATACCTGGGCCAACCTCATTGCCGCGTGCGGTCCCTGCAATACGTACAAGGCGGACCGGACTCCCGAGGAGGCCGGTATGCGCCTGCTGTGGGAGCCCAAAGCCCCCAATGACAGAGAGCGGGCCCAGCGTCAGGTCTGGAAGGAACTGGCGGCGTCCTGAATCCCAGGACCGGGACCGATCTCGATGAACGAAGAACACCCGCACCGCGTGATCGGACATGAGAGGAGCGAGATCCGATGACGAACACTGCACTTCGGGAGCCGACCCTGGCGGATCTGCTCCCCATCTCCGACTCGAAGGACTACTGGCAGCGCGCGGCCTGCAAGGGCGACCCGAACCACGAGGCGTGGTTCCCGTACCCCTCGCAGGACTTCGACTACGCCCGCACCATCTGCGCGGCCTGCCCGATCCGCCGCGAATGCGGCGACTTCGCGGCCCGCACCGGCCAGTCCGGCGTCTGGGGCGGTCACGAATACGACCGCGGCAAGCTGATTCGCGACTGACACCTCGGCGGTGGCTCCCCTCGGAGCCACCGCCGTTGTCGTCGCTGCCCCGCCGGGTCCAGGCCGGTCGGATTTCGCGTAACCGCCTGGCACAGGTGGCTACCAACCCGTCAACATAGGATGGTCGCTCGTGGGAACTCATCGCGCCGCGGGCGGGTCACGAGGGATCAGCAAGGGACCGGTTATCGCAGTGGTCGCGGTGGCAGTGCTAGCGCTGGCCGTCGTCGGCTGGGCCTGGCTGTCGGATCGGTCCAAGGAGCGCGACAGCCGCGCCGCCGCCTCCTGCGTGGAGGGCACCGCCACCCTGAATGTGACCGTCGATCCCGACATCCTCACCCCGGTCGAGGCCGCGGCCGACCGCTTCAACGCCACCAAGCCGCACGTACGCGACCACTGCGGAGAGGTGGCCGTGGCCGCACAGCCCTCGGCCGCCATGGTCGCGGCCTTCACCTCCGGCAAGGCGTGGGATCCGGCGCTGGGCCCGCAGCCCGCGCTCTGGATTCCGGAGTCCTCCCGCTCGGTCGAGCAGATGCGCGTGCCAGGCCTGATCGCGGGCACCCCGGCCCCCATCGCGGTCAGCCCCATCTCCCTGGCCGTCCCCGACGACCTGCGCCGCGCCCTCGAGACCGCCAAGGTGCACTGGTCGGACCTGCCCCGGCTGCAAGAGGGTTCCCTCGCCGATATCGGGCTGCCCACCTGGGGCAAGCTGCGCCTGGCCATACCTGCCGGGGACGGCTCGCTGGCCGTCGCGGCCGCGGTCGGCTCGGGCGTCTCCGGCACCGATCCCCTCGACGAGAAGGCCGTCGCCACCGGTCAGGTGGTCTCGGCCATCTCCGGCCTGGCCGCGGGCGCACCCGCCGCCAAGGACGTGACCGGCGCGCTGACCGACCTGTCGGGGGCCGCCGACCCGGCCACCGCTCCCGTACACGCGGTGGCCGCCACCGAGCAGCAGATCCGGGCCCGCAACGGCCTGACCGCCTTCCGCCCCGACAGCGCGGGCCCGGTCGCCGACTACCCGGCCGCCCAGCTCACCGGCTCCTGGGTGGACCAGACCCAGAATCTGATCGCGGGCCTGTTCGCGGACTTCCTGCGCGCCCCCGACCAGTCGAAGCTGTTCACCGACAACGGTTTCGGCGCCGCACCCCCGGCCACCGCCCCGGTCCCGGCGAAGGCGGTCCTGGACAAGGTGGGCCAGATCCTCGCCCATCCGGTGCTCGGTGTGCAGGCCACCGTGCTGCTCGACGTCTCCTCCTCCATGTCCACCACCGAGGGCTTCGGCACCCGCCTCGCCAATGCGGCCGCGGCACTGGAGTCCACGATGGGCGTCATGCCGCCGGGCTTCGGCCTGGGCGTGTGGGAATACTCGAAGAACCTCGACGGGAACAACCCCTACAAGGTCCTGACCCCGACCGCGCCGCTGTCGGACGATCAGCGCACCGCCATCAGCCAGGCCCTGAGCACGGTCACCGCGAGCACCTCCAAGCCGGACCGCACCTATCCCACGCTGCAGGCCGCCTACAAGAACGTGCTCGCCAACTACGCCGCGGCCCGCACCAATTCGATCCTGCTGATCACCGACGGCCCCGAGGACGATTCCACGGTCACCGGCGATCAGCTGCTCGCCGAGATCGCCGCCGCGACGGATCCGGTGCATCCGGTGCGGATCGACGTCATCGTGGTCGGCGGCCCCGGCACCCAGACCCTGCAGACCCTCACCCAGCGCACCGGCGGCACCTACACCAAGGTGAACACCACCGCGGACCTGCCGTTCGGCACCGCGGTCTCGCAGGCGCTGACCACACCCTGACCGGCCCGAATTCCAGGGCGGCAAGGGCACGGCAACACGGCGGCAGCGCTTTCCGCATTCGCCAGCAAACCCGTGGCATATTCGGCGAATGGCACAAAGCACTGGTCCCGAACCCACACTGAAACAGGGCTTCGCCGCCGGAACGACGATCGCGGCGGGCATCCTGCTGCTCGTCGTCGGCGCGCTGTCGATCCTGCAGGGCATTTCCGCGGTGGCGTCGGACGACCTGCTGGTCGTCGGCTACGACTACGTCTACAAGATGAACACCACCGGATGGGGCTGGATCCACATCGTCCTCGGCATCATCGAGATCGTGGTGGCGATCGGCCTGCTCCGGGGCACCACCTGGGGCCGGGTCGCCGCCCTGATCCTGGCGGCCCTGTCCATCGTGGAGAACTTCCTCTGGATTCCCTACTACCCGGCCTGGTCGCTGCTCATCATCGCGCTCGACGTCGTGGTGATCTGGGCCATCTCCACCTACAAGCCCGTCACCGTCTGAGCCCCGGCGCGGTGACCGTGCCCGCGACACCGCCGCGCCGATAGTGCCTGCGGCACAACGGTGAAGCGGCCCCGCGGGTGCGGGACCCCGGGGGGGCGGGGGGTGGTCGCCGGGGAGGCGCCGCGCACGCGGGGGGCGCGGGCCGCGGCGGGGCCGCGCCCCCCCCAATT
>NZ_JBHZAF010000009.1:0-131106 GCF_042754085.1 Nocardia sp. NPDC059236 | reverse complement strand
CCCCGTCTCCGCCCCGGGGCGGTCCCGGTGCCCCCGCCCCCGCCCCGCCTAATGGCCGTGCGGCACACGGGTCACGCCCCCCAGCGGTCCCGCACCCGCGGGGCCGCTTCACTTGCTCGACGGTCAGTCGCCGATCACTCGGCGTACGCGTCCAGCGGCGGGCACGAGCACACCAGATTGCGGTCGCCGTAGGCGCCGTCGATGCGGCGCACCGAGGGCCACACCTTGGCCCGGGCGTGCTTCACACCCATCGGGTAGACGGCGAGTTCGCGGCTGTACGGGTGATCCCATTCGCCCACCAGGCATTCCGCGGTGTGCGGCGCGCCGCGCAGTGGGTTGTCCTCGACCGGCCAGACCCCGGCCTCGACCTGGTCGATCTCGCCCTTGATGGCGATCATGGCGGCGATGAAAGCGTCCAGCTCTTCGAGGTTCTCGCTCTCGGTGGGCTCCACCATGAGGGTGCCCGCGACCGGGAAGCTCATGGTCGGGGCGTGGAAGCCGTAGTCCGCCAGGCGCTTGGCCACATCGTCGACGGTGACGCCGGTGCGCTTGGTGATCTCGCGCAGATCCAGGATGCACTCGTGGGCGACCATGCCGTTGTCGCCGGTGTAGAGCACCGGGAAGTGCGGATCCAGCTTGCGCGCAATGTAATTGGCCGAGGCGATGGCGGTCAGGGTGGCACGGCGCAGGCCGTCGGCGCCCATCATGCGGATGTAGGCCCAGGTGATCGGGAGGATCGAGGCCGAGCCGTACATGGCCGCCGACACCGCGTGCGAACCCTTTTCGAGGGGATTGCCCGGCAGGTACTGCGCCAGGTGCTCGCGCACCGCGACCGGACCCACGCCCGGGCCGCCACCACCGTGCGGGATGCAGAAGGTCTTGTGCAGGTTCAGGTGGCTGACATCGCCGCCGAACTTGCCCGGACGGGCCAGTCCGACAAGGGCATTGAGGTTCGCGCCGTCCACGAACACCTGGCCGCCGGCCTCGTGCACCAGCCCGCACAGCTCGGCCACCTCGTGCTCGTACACGCCGTGGGTGGACGGGTAGGTGATCATGATGCAGGCCAGCCGCTCGGCGTGGTCGGCGATCTTGGCACGCAGATCGTCGAGGTCGATATCGCCGTTGGGACGGGTCTTCACGACCTCCACCCGCATGCCCACCATGGCGGCGGAGGCGGCATTGGTGCCGTGCGCGCTGGAGGGGATCAGGCAGGTGTCCCGGTGCGAGTCACCGCGATCCAGGTGGTAGCGGCGAATGGCCAGCAGGCCCGCGTATTCGCCCTGGCTACCGGCATTGGGCTGCAAGGAAACCCGGTCGTAGCCGGTGACCGCGCACAGCCAGCCCTCCAGGTCCTCGATCAGCTTGATCAGGCCCGGGGCGTCCTCGACGGGGGCGTAGGGGTGCACCCGGTTGAAGCCCGGCCAGGTGATGGACTCCATCTCCGCGGCCGCGTTCAGCTTCATGGTGCAGGAGCCGAGCGGAATCATGCTGCGGTCCAGGGCGATGTCCTTGTCCGACAGCGCGCGCAGGTAGCGCAGCATGGCGGTCTCGGTGCGGTACCTGGTGAACGCGGGCGCGGTCAGGTACTCCGAGGTGCGGACCTCGATGTGCGGGCGCTGCTTGCCGTGGAAGAGCGCGCCCTCCGGGCCGACCGGGATCTCCGCGCCGAAGCAGTCCAGCACGTCGACCACATTGGCGTCGGTGGTGACCTCGTCACAGGCGATCGCCACATGATCGGCATCGACCAGCCGCAGGTTGATCCCGCGCCCCTTCGCCTTGGTCACAATGGATTCCGCACGCGCGGGCACCTTCACCAGCACGGTATCGAAGAAGGTCTGGTGCACCACCGCGTCGCCGAGCCCGGCGGCCAGCCACTGGGCATGCCCGTGCACCCGGCGCGCGAGCGAGCGCAGCCCGTCCGCGCCGTGATACGAGGCGTACATGGCGGCCAGGATGGCCAGCAGCACCTGCGCGGTGCAGATGTTCGAGGTCGCCTTCTCGCGGCGAATGTGCTGCTCACGGGTCTGTAGGGCGAGCCGGTAGGCCAGGTTGCCGTCCGCGTCCACGGACACGCCGACCAGGCGGCCCGGCAGCTGCCGCGCGTGCGCGCTGTGCACCGCGAGGTAGCCGGCGTGCGGCCCGCCGAAGCCCAGCGGCACGCCGAAGCGCTGCGTGGTGCCGAAGCAGGCGTCCGCGCCCTGCTCCCCCGGCGGCGTAATCAGCGTCAGCGCAAGCAGATCCGCGCCGACCGCCACCAGTGCGCCCCGCGCGTGCGCGGCCTCGATGACCGGCGCCCAGTCGACGATGCGGCCGGACGCTCCCGGCTGCTGCACGATCACGCCGAAGAAGTCGCCCTCGGGCAGCTGCCCGTCCGCCAGATCGGCCTCGACGATCTCGATGCCCAGCGGCTCGGCCCGGGTGTAGAGCAGCGTCCGGGTCTGCGGGAACAGATCGGTGTCGATGAGCAGCCGCCCGGACTTGCTCTTGCGGTTGGCCCGCTGCAGCAGCGTCATGGCCTCGGCCGCCGCGGTGGCCTCGTCCAGCATGGAGGCGTTGGCGACCTCCATGGCGGTCAGGTCGGCGACCATGGTCTGGAAGTTCAGCAGCGCCTCGAGGCGGCCCTGGCTGATCTCCGGCTGGTACGGCGTGTACGCCGTGTACCAGGCCGGATTCTCGACGAGATTGCGCAGCAGCACCGGCGGGGTGAGGGTGTCGTAGTAGCCCAGCCCGATCATGGAGGTGGCCACGGTATTCGAATTCGCCAGCGCCGCAAGCTCGGCGAGCGCCTCGTGCTCGGACAGCGCGGCGGGCAGCGCGTTGAGCCCATTGCCCTCGGGCGCGTCCAGGATGCCGGCGGGCACGGCCCGGGTGGCGAGTTCGTCCAGCGACTCGACGCCCACGGTCTCCAGGATGCGGCCGGTCTCGCCGCTGTCGGGGCCGATGTGGCGGTCGGCGAAGGATCGAGTCCAGATCACGGCTGCTCTCCAAAGGGGTGGGCGGGGGTCGGCCCGGCGGCCGACGTGTCGTCTGCCCTCCCCCTCTGTCCTCGATGCCTGAGAGATTCGGACCCCGGCCTTGCGGCCGTTGACCTTTCACCATGGGCGGGTGACGCGAGGTCACCACTTTCCAGAGGCGTCGAAACTCCGCACGGTCCCTGGTGCCTGAGAGATTGACGGGGAGGTGCTGCTCCTTCGGCGTCCGAGACTATCCCCGGAACTCTCCCGCACGGCTGCGACGCACTGTCAGTCTAAGCGGCGCCAGGTTACAAGAATGTTGCCTGGGCAGGTTTCAGACTGTGGCGCAGTTCAAACGACCTGCCCCGGATACCCGAAACGCGCGCCGCAAGAAGCGACGCGCGTCCGGAAAAGGCTGCCTAGCCGGTCTTGCTCATGCGGGCCTTGCGGCGGAAGGACAGCTCGTCCTCGGGACGGTCCGAGGTGGTCGCGGTCTCGGCGCGCTCGGCCGGGAAGTTGGCGATCGCTCCGGTGAGTTCGCGCATGGCGCCACTGACGGCGATGCCGAACACGCCTTGGCCACCCTGCAGTAAATCGACCACTTCTTCGGCGGAGGAGCACTCGTAGACGGTGGTGCCGTCGGAGAAGAGGGTGATCCCGGCGAGGTCTTCGACGCCCCGGCTGCGCAGGTGATCCACGGCGATGCGGATGTTCTGCAGCGAGATGCCGGCGTCGAGGAGCCGCTTGACGATCTTCAGGACCAGGATGTCCTTGAACGAGTACAGGCGCTGGCTGCCGGATCCGGTGGCACTGCGGATGGACGGGACGACCAGTCCGGTGCGGGCCCAGTAATCGAGCTGGCGGTAGGTGATGCCGGCCACCTGGCAAGCGCTGGGCACGCGGTAGCCGACGAGTTCGTCGGGCACCGTGTCATCGGGGAACAGCCCTGGCTGCACCACATCCTGAGGTTGCGGTTGATCTCCCACTGACTACTCCCTTACTGCTTACCTATCAGGGCTCGGGCTCTGTCAATCGACTCTGGAGCGTTGGCCTAACAATCGAGGCTACTCCCCTGATTGTCGCGGCAGAATCGGCACCGGCAAAGCTTGATCAGCCGCGTGTTTTTAACCCTAAACCTGAGGTAGAGACCCTGTTTTGTCCTGTTTGGAGATCATTACCAGGTCAGGAACTGGTCAGCTGTCCGTGGCCTTGAAATCATCGGGAGATACCGATTCGAGAAACTCCTTGAACTTCTCGACCTCGTCCTCGCGCTCGTCCGGCATGACCAGTCCGGCCTCTTCCAGCACCGGCTCCTCGGCATAGATCGGGCAGCCCACCCGCAGCGCGATGGCCACCGAATCCGAGGGCCGCGCGGAGATGCGGAGATCGTTCTCGAAGACCAGGTCGGCGTAGAAGGTGCCCTCCTGCAGATCCACGATCCGCACCTCTTTGAGGGTGTGCCCGAGCTCCTTGATCAGGATCTTGATCAGATCGTGGGTCAGCGGGCGGATGGGCGTGACGCCCTCCTGCTCCAGCACGATCGCGGTGGCCTCGGCCTGGCCGATCCAAATAGGTAGATAGCGGTCGCCGGAGACCTCTCGGAGCAACAGCACGGGCTGATTCTGTGGTTGTTCGACACGGATGCCGATCACACGCATTTCGCTCATCGCACTGCCTCCCAAGATCCTCACCGGCCGCCCAACCCGGCTGTAATACCGAGTCTAGGCGAAGAATTCAGCCCCCGAGGGAAGCGCGCACAGAGGTCTTCACCAGGCAGGTGTGCAGAGTCAGCGACAATGCCGCCAACTCGCGGACCGTCTCCTCGGCCCGGGCACGGGCATCCGCGTCGCGGCTCTTGGCGATCGGCGCCGCGATCTGCGCGACCATGGCGGCCTCGCGATCGGCGGCCAGTTTGAAGGCGCGCAGATGCCTTGCCTCCAAACCGAATTCACTCAGAGCCTTGGCGGTGCGGGCCAGCGTGACGGCGTCACCGTCGAAATAGCCTGCGGCACCGGGGGTAATGAGGTTGGCGCGAATCAGCTCGGTCAGGAACTTCTCGTCGATGCCCGCCTGCTCGAGCAGATCCGCCCGGGTGATCCGGATTTCGTGGTCGAACCGGAGCTCCTCGGGCGATACCTCACCGGGCACGGCGTTCAGCCGCCGCAGGCGACCGCCTCCATTGGGCGACAGACCATCTCTCGTGTCGGGCCCAGGTCTGGAATCGGGCACGGCCCCTCCCACGGCGTTCGCCCGGGCCCGGGCCTCCCGGACCCCGAGCGTCGCCGCCCCACTGTCGATCGCTTCGAGCTGTTCCTTGATCACCTTCAACGGCAGGTACTGATCCCGCTGCGCGGTCAGCACGAAGCGCAGGCGCTCGACGTCCGCCACATGAAAGCGGCGGTACCCCGAGGGCGTGCGCTCCGGGCTGATCAGGCCCTCCGACTCCAGGAATCGGATCTTGGAGATGGTGATGTCCGGAAAATCCGGACGCAGGAGATCCAGCACGGAGCCGATCGACATGCCTCCGCGCGTCCACTGCGCTGCGCCAGTCATTCCGCTCGGTCCTATAGACCCGAGTCGCTCGTCGCCGGTCGCGGTCCCGTCAGGAAGACGAGACGGAACTTGCCGATCTGGACCTCGTCACCGTTCTGCAGCTCCGAGGAATCCACCGGCTCCCGGTTGACGTAGGTGCCGTTGAGGCTGCCCACGTCGACGACCTGGAAGGTGTCGTCGTCCTGGCGGAATTCCGCGTGACGCCGGCTGACGGTGACATCGTCCAGGAAGATGTCGCTGTCGGGATGGCGTCCCGCCGAGGTGGTCGGCTGGTCGAGCAGGAAGCGCGAGCCGGCGTTCGGACCACGCTTGACCACCAGCAGGGCCGCGCCCGCGGGCAGGCCCTCCACTCCCTGCACCGGCTGCTCGCCGGTCTGCTCGGTGCGCGACGTGTCGACCTCGTTCAGGAAGTCGGCACGGAACACCGAAGTGGTCTCTGCTGCCGTTTCCTGGTAACCCGGGTCCTTGTTCTCGCTCACCCTTGCTCTCCTCCTCGAACCGAATAATCCATGCAAGCAGTTGATGCCCTCAGCGATGCGGCACTCCGGCCGCTCCCCGCTTCGGGTAGGTCCGGATAATCCGGACACCGGCTGCGCGCACTTCTGTTGGCATTGACCGTACCCTGCCAGGGCGTACCCGTGCAGGTAGAACTGTGAAGGCTCCTTCAGCCTCCGATAACTCCTTGATAACCTGCGGCATCGAGGAGCTTTCCGAGCGCCGCTTCGAGCGCCTCGGCGGACTCCGCCTCGACCTCGAAGAGCCACCCGTCGCCGTAGGCGTCGGAGTTGACCGTCTCGGGTTCGGCATCCAGAAGATCGTTCACCGCAACGACTTTCCCGGCCAGCGGGGCGTAGATGTCGGACACGCTCTTGGTGGATTCGATCTCGGCGATGCCGTCACCGCTCGCCACGTCGGAGTCCACCGCCGGCAGCTGCACGAACACGACGTCACCCAGCTGCGACTGCGCGTAATCGGTGATACCCACCCGCACCCGGGTCGGACCCACTTTGCTCACCCACTCGTGCTCTTCGGAGTAGCGCAAATCCTCGGGTACTGCGGTCACTGGCAGTGTCCTTTCAACGGGCGTTCCTCTCGGGATCGTCGTCGATCCGTCCGCCGCACACCCTATCGGGAGTGATCATGGTGTGGCACGGGCGGTATCGCTCGGGCCACGGCGACGGCTTTGCGGAGATACAGCATTCCGGTCCAGACGTAGACCGCCGTGCCCCAGATCAAGAATGCCCCACCGAACGCGCGGCCGAAACCTGCCGCCGCCCAGTCCATCTGCCCCGCCAGCAGCCAGGGCAGCGCGGACATCAGCGCGAAGGTGGCGGCCTTGCCCAGGTAGATGACCTCGGGCGGGGGGAGGTTGCGGCGCCGGTAGATGCCGAGGGTGAGGGTCAGGATCGCGTCGCGGCCGACCAGGATCAGCACCACCCACCAGGGCAGGATGCCGCGAATCAGGAAGCCGCCCAGGGTCGCCAGCAGGTAGAGGCGATCCACCAGCGGGTCGAGGATGGCGCCCAGTTTGGACGACTGATCCAGCAGGCGGGCCAGCTTGCCGTCCAGGAAGTCGGTGATGCCGCTGACGACCAGCAGCGCGAAGGCCCAGCCGTCGGCTTTCTCGGCGAGCAGCAGCCACAGGAAAACCGGGACGCCGATCAACCGGATCACGCTGAGCACATTGGGCACGGTGAGGATGCGGTCGCTGTAGACCGGTTCGGCGTTCCGTTCGGTTGTCACAACCCGGTCATACCCCAATCGCTGCGCCATCTCCATCCGGGCACGCCGCCGCGCCGCCGCCGGAGCCAACCGATATGTTCGCTGTCATACTCACCCGGTGAGAGAATGACATCAGTATTTTCTCATCGTATTGGAGGGGTGCGAATTCGCAGGGCGTGCTGCGGTTCGGGCCCGAGTGGTGAAGGCTGATCGGTACAGCCCAGGGAGAGGAAAGACCATGCCCGACTTCGACTATGACGTCGTCGTTATCGGCTCCGGGTTCGGGGGGAGTGTGAGCGCGCTGCGCCTGAGCGAGAAGGGCTACCGGGTGGCCGTGCTGGAAGCCGGCCGCCGCTGGAACGCCGAGGACATTCCCAAGACGAACTGGAATGTGCGCAAGTCGATCTGGGCCCCGCGGCTGGGGCTGACCGGCACCCAGCGCATCAGCATTCTGGGCAAGTGCGCGGTGTTCTCGGCGGCGGGCGTGGGCGGCGGGTCGCTGATCTACGGCAACACCCTCTACGAGCCGCTGCCGGCCTTCTACACCGACCGGCAGTGGGCCCACATCACCGACTGGCGCTCGGAGCTCGCGCCGTACTACGACCAGGCGCAGCGCATGCTGGGCGTGGCCCCGAATCCGCGCATGACCCCGGCCGACGACGTGATCCGTTCGGTGGCACAGGATCTGGGCGTGGCCGACACCTTCCACGCCACCAATGTGGGTGTGTTCTTCAACGAGGCCGCGCCGGGCGAGGAGGTGGACGACCCGTACTTCGGCGGGGCGGGACCGAGGCGCGCCGGCTGCATCCACTGCGCGCGCTGCTTCACCGGCTGCCCGCACAACGCCAAGAACACCACGCCCAAGAACTACCTGTACCTGGCCGAGCAGGCCGGCGCGCACGTGTTCGAGCTGACCACGGCCAGCAAGGTGCGGCCCATGACCGGCGGCGGCTACGCCATCGAGACGCAGCGCTCGGATCGCTGGATCCGCAAGGGGCGCAAGGTGTTCACCGCCGAGCAGGTGGTGTTCGCGGCGGCCGCGCTGGGCACCCAGAAGCTGCTGCACAAGATGCGGGACGAGGGTGTGCTGCCGAACCTGTCGCCGCGGCTGGGCGAGCTGACCCGGTCCAACTCCGAGGCCATCCTGAACGTGGTGAGCAAGGCCCGCGACGACTTCGCCGAGGGCATCGCCATCACCTCCTCGATCCATCCCGAGCCCGACACCCATGTCGAGGTGTGCCACTACGGCAAGGGCCAGAACGGCCTGTTCCCGCTGTCGGTGCCGCTGGTGGACGGCGGCGCGTTCCGGTTCCTGCGCTTCCTGCTGGCCATGGTGCTGCACCCGGTGGTGTTCGCGCGCAGTCTCAATGCCCGGCGGGCCTCGGAGAAGTCGGTCATCCTGCTGGTCATGCAGTCGCTGGACAACTCGCTGACCTCGTTCCGGCGCTGGGGGCAGCTGAAGACCAAACAGGGCATGGGCAAGCCGAATCCGACCTGGATCCCGCTCGCGCACGACGTCGGCCGCCGCTTCGGGGCGAAGGTCGACGGCGACGTGCAGATGCTGGCCATGGACGTGTTCAACATCCCGGCCACCGCCCACTACATCGGCGGCTGCGTCATCGGGGAGGGCCCGGAAAGCGGTGTGGTGGACCCGTATCAGCGCGTGTACGGCCATCCGGGCCTGCATATTGCCGACGGCTCGGCGGTGACGGCGAACCTGGGCGTTAACCCGTCGCTGACCATCACCGCCCAGGCCGAGCGCGCAATGGCGTTCTGGCCCAACCGAAACGAGGCCGATCCGCGGCCCGAGCTGGGCGCCGCGTATTGTCGGATCCGCCCTGTCCCGCCCAAGCACGCGGTGGTGCCGGACTTCGCGCCCGGCGCGTTGCGACTGCCCCTGTTCCCGAACGATCACGAGCTCTCCGCGTACTGAGCGCGGCGGCGTGGCCGGCGGTAGTTTGGGGTGTTGTGCCCGTACCATTCCCGGTATCGATTCGACGAGGAAGGTGAGAGCCGATGCTCGTCCGAGTGCAGAACGCCGCCGGCAGCCACGCCGAGAAGGTGCTCATCGATTGGCTGCGGACCTGGAAGGGCAGCACCGATCCCAAGGGCGTCGCCACCGTCAATTGCAGTCTGTTCCACGGCGATAAGCTGCATCCGTTCGACGCGGTGGTGTGGACGCCGACCAGCTGTGTGGTGATCGAGGCCGAGGCGCTGTCGGAGCGCATGGACGGCGAGCTCGAGATTCCGGTCAACGGCCCCTGGCGGGTCGGCGACCGGATCATCACCTTCGAGGGCGGCGACAAGCGCAGTCCGCTGGACAAGTCCCGCGATCACACCTTCGCGCTGCAGAACTGGCTGGCCGAGCGGGGACTCGGGCAGCGCGTCATCCACGGCATCGTGCTGGTGGTGCCGGCGCCCGGCTCGAATCTGCGGGTCACCCAGCTGTGGAACGATCCCAGCTTCCAGGTGCTGCTGGGCGACGAGCGGCGGCTGCGCGATCACTTCACCAGCCTGCTCTCGCGCGGGCGGCCGCAGTGGTCGGCCAATGACGTGGCCTGGGCGTTCCGCGGTCTGGGCATCCTGCCGTATCTGCCCGCGCCGCAGGATCTGCTGAACGAGGGCTTCCTGGGCCCGGTGGATCCGACGCTGTGGCACGGCGGTCCGCAGCAGGCCCAGGCCGAGGCCTTCGTCGAGGAGCAGGCGCGGCTGGAGCGCGAGCACTCGTCACGCGGTCTGAACATCCCCGAGCCGTGGTTCAGCCCGCGCAAGCTCTACCCGCGCCGCAGCGACCGGATCGAGGTGACCCGCGGGCTCATGCGGGTGATGCTGACGCTCGGTTTCGTGGTGGCCGCGCTGTGGGTGGTGTGGTTCATCATCGCGGTTGCGGCGTCGTATTAGACGGCGCCGCAACCGGTGTAGCCGTGAAGTAGCGGAACGGTAGGTAGAGGACGGTCACGAGCGCGACCGCGGCCGCCGTTCCGCCCAGGACGTCGGTCGGATGGTGGTATCCGAAACCGACCATGCCGATCATGACGGCCGGCAGCACCACCACCATGACGATCACCGTGCCGGTCCGCACGCGGGCGGATTCGGCCACCAGCGCGAAGGCGGTGACGACCGCGACCAGCTGGACGGTGTGCCCGCTGGGGTAGGCGAGATAGTGGTCGAGCCTGCGGTCCCAGAACGGTTTGAGCGCAAAGGTATTGACGGCCACCACAAGCTCGGGGGCCACCAGCGCGAATCCGGCCTGCCACCATTGGCGGCGGTAGGCGAACCACGCCGCGGAGGCGCACAGCAGCGGCAGGACGACGTAACTGTTACTGGGGAACACCAGGACTCGGTACACCCACGTGTGTGCGTCCAGCCCCGAGTGGATATCGCGCTCCAGCACCAGATCCGCGCTCGCCGACCCGCCGCCCGCCGGAAACGACAGCGGCACAAGCACAGTGACGATGATCCCCGCCAGCACGATGGCGGGCAGGGCGGCACGGCGTATCCGGTGATCCGGCGGGGTGGGGGCGGGCGCGGTCGATCGAGTCACGGCTGCACGATACCGACGGCCCGCCCGCGCCTCAGGATCGGCGCTCGAGCAGCATGCGCCGCAGCAGCCCGTCACGCAGCCCGATCGCATGCCACAGCACCGCGGACAGGTGGGCGGTGAACAGGGCCAGCAGCAGATAGGCCAGCCAGGAGTGCAGGGTGCGCAACTGTGCGTAGAGGTGCGCGTTCTCCGGCGCGATCGCGGGCAGGTGGATGCCGCCCCCGATCCGCACCGGAATCCCGGAGGCCGACACCAGCGCCCAGCCGACGACGGGCTGGAGCAGGAACAGCGCGTACAACGACAGCTCCGACGCCATCGCGATCCGGCGCTCGGCCGGTGACAGCGCCGCCGGGGCGGGCGCCCGCCGCAGCAGCCGGTTGACCAGCCGCGCCATGCCGAGCACCAGGATGGCGATGCCGACCGTCCGATGGACGCTCAGCAGCACGCCGTAATCCCCGACCGATCCGACCAGGGCGGCTCCGAGGAGCAGCATGGCCACGATGAGCACGGCCATCAGCCAGTGCAGCGCCCGCGTGGTCAGGTCGAAATGGCCCGCTCGCGCGGTGGGTTCGGCGGGCGCCGGGTCGTCGGCCTCGGGCACGTCCGGTGTCGCCGGATCCGGTTCCTCGACCGTGGTCCCGGCCGGTTCCATCGCCCCGCTCATGCCAGACCCTCCACCTGCAGCGGCTGCCGTGTCGCGGTCTCGCCCGCCCGGCGTCGATACGACTCGGCGTAGGCGGCCGAGCGTGCTTGCAGCACACGGTCGTCCGAGGCCGCGATGCCGTTCGGCAGTACCAGCGGATCGAAGTTGACGTCCCGCACATTGGCCGCGGACTCGCTCGCGACCCCGGTCAAAACCAGTGTGCCGGTGTCGATGCCGCGCCGCTCCGCAGGCCAGGGGATGGTCGGGTCGTGGGTCGGATCGGTGCCGCGATTGCCCATCACCGCGATCAGTTTCCAGCGCAGCGATTCCCGGCGGAGGTCCCGGACCAGCCCGGTGAAGAGCTGATCGTCACCGGATGCACCGGTGGCGCCGGTGGTTTCGGGTTCGAGCCGCCAGCGGACCGGAGTCCGGGTGCCGTGCGCGTCGACGCATTCGAAGGCGTTGAGGCCGTGGAAGGTCGAGGTGGCGAAGCTCGCCGTCGGCGGGTTCCGCTTGATGACCTCCAGTGCGGCAGCGGTTTTCGGATGCGTGGCCAGGTAGGCGCGTACTCGCTCCGGATCGGGTTTCCCGGTGGCCGGGTCGGGCGCGTAGGCCGCGGTCCGGTCGTGGAAGTCCTGGGCGGAGGGGTCGGTGAAGACGGGGATATTCAGCAGCGCCAGCCGCCATTCCTCTCCGGCGGGCAGGGTGACCCGCAGTCCGAGTCCCCGGCGCGCGTCGAGAACGTCGGGCGCGAACGGCTTGCCGCCCGCCAGCGAGAACCGCCCGTGCACCGGGTAGCTGCCGGGCCGGAACACCGCGGCCGTCGACAGCTCCGTTCCGGTCCCGTTGCTCTCGAAGCGTCCCGCCACCGCGACGCCCTTGGCATGGTTGCGCCGATAGCCCGGGACGAAACCGTTGGCGGCCTGCAGGCCGTCGACGATGCGCCGGGCGGTCAGCCGCGCCGGGCCGATGGCGTTCTCCGCGAACAGGAATCCGCCGACGCCGGCGGTTCCCGCAGCGGCGATCACCGCCGCGGCCAGCAGCGTGCGCCGATTCAGGGGTAGCGGACCGTTCTCCTCGCCCATTCGTATCTCCTCGTGTCGATCATCGAAACGGGAGAGACGATGCCGTGCGAGCGGGTGCGGACACCAAGCGACACGGCGGGTATCGGCATGACTTCACGGTTCCGTAAGAACTCGCGCGTCGCGGACGGTGGCGACGATCAGCCCGATCGTGCCGTCGCGGCTGCGGAGGGCCCGGCTCGGCATGGGTTTCGGTCCAGGCCGAGACGGCCTGGGTGACGCGGGTTGTGCGCAGTCTCTCAACGATGCACGGAGGCAATGGGATTCGGCTGCGACGGCGACCGGGGTCAGCCGAGCATGGCGGCGCGCAGCATGCCCTCCGGGACGCCGAGTCCCTCGATCAGGGTGAGCGCCTGCGGCCGCAGCCGATCGACGAGTTCGTTGACGCCGCGGCGCACCGCCTTGGCCCGCTCCACGGACATGAACCGGTGCATGATGTACCAGGCCTGGTTCTGCTCGATGGTCCAGTAGACGTACAGGTCGCAGACGGAATCGGCGAGGGCGCGCGCGTCCGGGTCCCCGATCTCCGCGATGCCGTCGATGAAGGCCTCCAGCACCAACCGCTCGATGTGCGCGGTGCCGGCGGCGAGGATGTGGTCCTGGGCATTGTTGAACGCCTCGAAGGGCCCGGTCTCCTTGGCGCGGGCCTGGAGCCGGTGCGCGGCGGTGCGGACCATGTAGTCCTCGCGATCGGCGAACAGCTGCAACTGGACCGACCGCCGGGACAGGTCGGCCTCGTCGACGGATTCGTCGCCGCGGTCGCGCAACCGCTGGATCATCTGCCGCACACCGGATCGCTCGCGCACCACATCGCGCGCCATGGTGGCCGCGAAGCGCACCCAGCCGAGGGCGTCGAGGTCGCGCACCTCATCGGCATAGGCAGTCAGCAAGTCCTTGGCTACCAGCTGGGTCAGGACCACGTTGTCACCTTCGAAGGTCGTGAACACATCGGTGTCGGCCTTGAGGGTGACCAGGCGGTTCTCGGTGAGATAGCCTGCGCCGCCGCAGGCTTCGCGGCATTCCTGGATCGCCTGGGTGGCGTGGCGGGTCTGGGCGACCTTGAGTCCGGCGGCGCGGTTCTCCAGGGCGCGCTGGGCGCGCGGGTCGGTGGTCTGGCCGGTCTGCACCAGGTGCATGCGGTGCACGAGATCGTTCTGCGCGAAAGCCAGTGCGTAGGAACGCGCTACGAGCGGCAGCAGACGGCGCTGATGGCTGCGGTAGTCCAGCAGCATCGTCTCCTCGCCGGTGTCGGGGTCGGCGAACTGGCGGCGCTGCTCGGCATAGCGGACGGCGATGCTGAGCGCGACCCGCGTGGCCGCCGAGGCCGCGCCGCCGACACTGATCCGGCCGCGCACGAGAGTGCCGAGGGTGGTGAAGAAGCGGCGGCTGGGGTTCTCGATCTCGGAGCTGTAGGTGCCGTCCGGTGCGACGTCGGCGTAGCGGTTGAGCAGGTTCTCCCGCGGAATCCGCACCTGGTCGAACAGGATTCGGCCATTGTCGACGCCCGGCAGGCCGCCCTTGAGACCGCAGTCGGAGGTGGTCACCCCGGGCAGGTCGCTGCCCGCCTCGTCACGGATGGGCACCAGGAAGCAGTGCACGCCCTTGCTCTCGCCGCCGGTGATCAGCTGCGCGAAAACCGCTGCCATGCGGGCGTGTTCGGCCGCGCCGCCGATGTAGTCCTTGCGGGCCGAGGGGGTCGGGCTGTGGACCACGAACTCCCGGGTCGCCGGATCGTAGGTGGCGGTGGTCTCCAGGTTGGCGACATCGCTGCCGTGCCCGGTCTCGGTCATGGCGAAGCAGCCGAGCAGGCGCAGCGGAATCAGTTCGTCGATGTACTCGCGGTGGCGCCCGGTGCCCAGGTTTTCGACCGCACCGCCGAAAAGACCCCACTGCACACCGCTTTTCACCCACAGCGACAGGTCGGTGTAGGCCAGCATCTCCAACGCGGTGACCACCCCGCCCGGGTCACCCGGGCTGCCGTCCGGGTGCCGGAAGCCACCCTCGACCCAGCCGAAGGAGGCGACCAGCTGCATCTGGTCCAGCACGCGCGCCCGCGCCGCCTTGATGTCGAGGGCGGGGTCGCCGTAGAGGCGATCGTCGTCGAGGATGCCCCGCGCTCGTTCGCGCACGTCACGCCAGGGGCCGTCGAGTGCCGCGCGTAGCTGTTCCGAAATCGAAACGCCGCTCGTCGCCATACTCGAAAACACTACTGCCATCGAACTGCTCAACCTGGTGATCTCCCGCACCCGTGTACGTTTCTGTATGTGAGCACCGATGTGGCTATCGAGGCGGAGGCGCCTTCCGGGCTGCGCGCCCGGTGGCGTCGGATGCTGACCGGCGCGGTGGACCGCTTGGTCGCGGACCGCCGCGCGACCGTCGACGCGGTGGTCGAGGCGCCCGCTCCGGTCCAGCCGATCGATGTCACCGACGACGCGACGGTCACCGAGGTGATGGATCTGGCCGAGCGGGTGGGCGAGGTGGTGCTGGCGTCCGGGACCGCGGTCATGGACACCACGACGCAGATCGAATTCATCGCCTCCACCTACGGGCTGTCCAAGTGCGATATCGACGTCACCTACAACTCGATTCGTATCTCCGCCGACCGGGGACCGCGGCTGCCGCCGTACAGCACCATGCGCGTCGTGCATTACCGGTCGCTCGACTTCACCCGCCTCGCGGCGGCCGATCGGCTGACCCGCCGCATCCGCCGGGAACTGGTGCCGCCGCAGGAGGCGCTGGCGGCGCTGGACGAGATCACTTCCGCGCCGCACCCGTACCCGCGGTGGCTCGCCACGGTCGGCTGGGCGGTCATGGCCGCGGCGGTGGCGCTGCTGCTCAATGGCGGCCTGCTCATCGCCCTGCTGAGCTTCGCCGCCACCACCATGATCGATCGCACCAACCGGATCCTGAATCGGCGCGGTCTGCCGTTCTTCTTCCAGCACATGGTCGGCGGCATCATTGCCGCTGTGCCCGCGGTCCTGGTCTCCACCTTCGCCGAGAGCCTGCATCTGGACCCCGCGCTCATCATCGCCGCCGGAATCACGGTGCTGCTGGCCGGTTTACAGCTGGTCGGCGCGGTCGAGGACGCCATTACCGGCGCGCCGATCACCGCGGCGGCGCGCATGCTGGAAGTGATCATGATGACCGGCGGCATCATCGCCGGCATCGCGTTCACGCTGCGGGTGGCGGAGGTGTTCGAGGCGACGGTTCCGATCGCCGACATGACCTCGACCGGCGATCTGACCAATCTGCCCCTGAAGCTGTTCGCGGGCGCGCTCATCTCGGCGGCCTTCGCGCTCGCCTGTTATGCGGAGCGGCGCGCCGTCGCGGCGGCAGCGGTCAGCGGTGCGGCGGCCACGATCGTCTATCTGCTGGTCCAGCACTTCGGATTCGGCCCGATCGTGTCGTCGGGTGTGGCGGCCACGGTGGTGGGTCTGGCCGGTGGTCTGGTGGCGCGCCGCGCCCTGACTCCCCCGTTGGTGGTGGCGGTCGCGGGCATCACTCCCCTGCTTCCCGGTCTGCGCGTCTATCGCGGCCTCTATGCACTGCTCAATGACGAATTGATCGTCGGGCTCAACCAATTGTTCGGTGCGTTCGCCGTCGGTCTGGCCCTGGCGGCAGGTGTGACCCTGGGCGAGTGGATGGCCCGCGATCTGCGCCGGCCCCGGATCGTGAAGCGCATGGGCTCGCTGCGCCGGCCACGGCTCAGCTCCGGGTGATCACAACCCGGCGATCCGGCACAGCCTTTTCACCAGGATCCATACTTGTTTTCTATCGCTAAATCACGTTCCGGAATTCACTTATTGTATTCTGATACAACGATTTTCACTCCTCGTGATCTTGACTGCTACCGTGCAGTATGACCACGAGAAGCCCGCGTGACCGCGATGTCTTCGCGCTATGGGGAAAACTCGTAGCCAACCACCGTTTTCTCGTTCTGGGCATCGTGGCGGCCGCCCTGCTCGGTCTCGGCGGCTACGCCTGGGGCTTCGAGAGCCGGCTCAGCGCGGGCGGTCTGGACGATCCGAACTCGGAGTCCGCGCAGGCGGCGGTGCTGGCCGCCAATGCGTTCGGGCCGAACCACGCCGCCGATGTGATCGTGCTCTATCAGGCACCCGATGGGAAAACCGTCGACGATCCGGATGTGAGCCAGTCGATCGTGGACAGCCTCAACGGGCTCACCCAGCGCTTCCCGAACGACATCGCCGGCGTGTACGCCACGTATTGGCCCGAGGTCTCCGCCATCCGTGGTTCCTCCGCGGCCTTCGCCACCAAGGACCGGACCCGCGCCGTCGCCTCCGTCGCGCTGAAGGACAATGCCGCCACGACCGTCAAGGACGCGTTCTCGATTCCGGGTATAAAGGTGTACGTCGGTGGCCTGCAACCGGTCTCGACCGCCCTGACCGACACCATTTCGGCCGATACCCATCGCATGGAATTGCTCGCCATTCCGGCGGTGGCGGTGCTGTTGTTCTTCATCTTCGGCGGCGTGGTCGCCGCGGCGCTGCCGCTCCTGATGGGCGTGCTGACGATTCTGGGTGCGAACGGCATCGTCCGGGCGATCACCAATGTGACCGAGGTGAATTCCTTCGTGGCGCCGGTCGTTTCGATGATCGGCCTGGGCCTGGCCATCGACTACGCATTGTTCATCGTGAGCCGGTTCCGCGAGGAGGTGGCCGCCGGCTACGACACACCCGCCGCAGTGCGGCGCGCGGTGATGACCGCGGGCCGCACGGTGTTGTTCTCGGCCACCATGATCGTCGCCAGCCTGGGCGGCATGCTGTTGTTCCCGCAGGGTTTCCTCAAGTCCATCGCGTACGGCGCGATCGCCACCGTCACCCTGGCGGCGCTGACGGCCGTCACGATTCTGCCCGCCATGCTGGCGATCCTCGGGCCGTGGGTGAATGCCCTGGGCATCAAGCGATTCCGCCGTACCGATTCGGCGCGAGAGGTGGAGGAGGGCTTCTGGGGCCGGTCCACCAGCTGGGTGATGCGGCATCCCCGCGAGATCACCGCGGTCCTGATCCTCGGATTGCTGGTGCTGATCGTGCCGGTCCGCAATATCGCCTTCGGCGGCTTCAGTGAGAAGTATCTGCCGCCGGACAATACGACTCGTGTCGCCCAGCAGCAGATCGACACCTATTTCCCGCTCCGCAAGCCCGACCCGATCGAGTTGCTCATCACCGCCAGTGACAGCACCGAGGTCGGCCCCTTCATCGAACAGGCGAGCCGCGCTCCCGGGCTGGTCACCACCGGGCCCTCGACCGGTTTCGAGATTCCGACCCGCTCCCAGACGCAGCCGAATGTCTATCGCACCCAGGCCTATCTGATCGATTCCACCAAGTACGACAAGACCATCGACTACCTGCGGGCACTGCCGGTCCCCGACGATATGACCGTACTGGTCGGCGGCGTGCCGACGGTTCAGCACGACGCCATCGCCGCGCTGCTGAAACGGCTGCCCCTGATGATCCTGCTGGTGCTGGCCATGACCACGCTGCTGATGTTCCTCACCTTCGGATCCCTGGTCCTCCCGCTGAAGGCCGCCTTCATGAGCGCGCTCGGCCTGGGATCCACGCTCGGCATCCTGACCTGGATCTTCACCGAGGGCCACGGCGCGACCCTGCTGAACTTCACCCCCCAGCCGATTCAGGCGAACATCCTGTTCCTGATCATCGCCATCATCTACGGCCTCTCCACCGACTACGAGGTTTTCCTGGTGTCCCGCATGGTCGAAGCCCGCGCGCGCGGCGCGACCACCGAGGAGGCCATCCGCTCCGGCACCGCCCAGACCGGCCGCATCATCACCGCCGCCGCCCTGATCCTGCTGGTGGTCACCGGCGCCTTCGCCTTCTCCGACCTGGTCCTCATGCAGTACATCGCCTACGGCATGATCGCCGCCCTGGTCATCGACGCCACCGTCCTGCGCATGCTCCTGGTCCCCGCTGCCATGAAGCTCCTGGGCGACCGCGTCTGGTGGGCGCCGGCCTGGATGAAGCGTATCCAGCAACGCATCGGCCTGAGCGAACCCGTCCTGCGCGACGAACCCGCCCACCTACGCCGCACCGAATTGGCCGACGCCCGAAGCTGATTCATCCCAGGACCCGATACCGATGATCGAAATCCAGGCCCTCCGACCCGACGATTGGGCCCTGTGGCGCGAGCTCCGGCTGCGGGCCCTCACCGAATCGGCGTCGGCCTTCGGTTCGACCCTTGCGGAGTGGAGTGGACCCGGCGACACCGAACAGCGCTGGCGCGCCCGGCTGACCGATGTCCCCCTCAACGTCATCGTGCGCTTGGACGGCACGCCCGTGGGGATGGCCGGCGCCTACATCCAGGACGACGAAGCGGCAGAACTGATCTCGCTGTGGGTCGCGGAGTCGGCCCGCGGTCGCGGCGTGGGTGATGCGGCCGTGCGCGCGGTTGTGGACTGGGCGGGCCGACGGGATGTCGTGCTCTCGGTCAAGTCCGGCAACGACAGTGCGATCGCGCTGTATCTCCGCCACGGATTCGTCGACGCCGGACCATCACCCGATGACGACTGCGAACGCTTCATGCGCCGCGTCCAGCAGAAAGTGGGCTGATCAGTCGGCGACGAGCCCGATGCCGCGGCCGATGTCGGCGAGGGTGGAGTCGAAGAGGACGTCGGGGTGGGAGATCTGGATCGGGTAGTTGCCGAAGACCTCGAGGGTGACGTGGCCGTAGAGGCGGGCCCAGAACTGGATCATGACGTAACTGACGCCGAGGTCCAGTTTTTCGGCGGGGAAGTTCTGGCCGGAATCGGCGAGGACGCTGAGGAGTTCGGTTTGGAACTTGATGAGGTCGTCGCGGAGTTCCGGGGGGATGAGTTCCAGCGGTGGGGTCACGACGGCGTAGTCGGTGAGGAGGCGGCCGGCGGCGCCGAGGAAGATGCGGCCGACGGGTTCGCCGAATTGCTGCATGGCGCTGGTGATTCCGGCGGTCACCGGGGAGGCGAAGACCAGGGTGAATTCGCGGGAGTGGGTGAGGGCCCAGCGGCGGAAGCCGCGGCAGATGGCGAAGAAGCGGACGCCCGCGTCGTCGGGGAGGCCCTCGATGGCGGCCTCCAGATCCTTTGCCAGATCGGCACATACGTCCGTACGGACGGCGGCGACGAGATCGTCGCGGGATTCGTAGTACCGGTAGAGCGCGGGAGCGGTGATGCCCAGCTCCCGCGCGATGGCCCGCAGCGTGATCGCATCGGGCCCTTGGTCGACCAGCAGTGACCGCGCGACGCGCCGGATGTCGGCGTCGCTGACCGCCGGCATCCGGCCGCGTCGGCGAGGTTCACTCATGCTGACTCCATAGGTCGAAAGAACGGGGCCCCTACCGGGTTACGCACACTACCTCCTCGGGGCCCGGACGCTCATTCGTACGCGACTTCCCAGCTCTTGATGCCGTTGAGCCAGCCCGAGCGCAGGCGCACCGGCTCGGAGATCTGGTGCAGGTTCGGCATCACGTCGGCGATCGCGTTGAAGATCAGATCCAGCTGCAGGCGAGCCAGATTCGCGCCCACGCAGTAGTGGGTGCCGGTGCCGCCGAAGCCGACGTGCGGGTTGGGGTTGCGCAGCACGTTGAACTTGTACGGGTCTTCGAAGTAGTTCTCGTCGAAGTTGGCCGCGCTGTAGAACATGCCGACGCGCTGGCCCTTCTGGATCAGCTGGCCGCTGAGCTCGACGTCCTCGATGGCGGTGCGCTGGAAGGCGATGACCGGGGTGGCCCAGCGGACGATCTCGTCCGGAGCGGTGCGCGGACGCTGCTCCTTGTAGAGCTCCCACTGGTCCGGATTGTCCACGAACGCTTTCATACCGTGCGTGGTGGCGTTGCGGGTGGTCTCGTTGCCGGCGACCGACAGCAGGATCACGAACCAGGCGAACTCGTCCGACGCCAGCGACTCGCCGTCGATGTCGGCCTGCAGCAGGGTGGAGGCGATGTCGTCCATCGGGCAGGCGCGGCGCTGCTCGGCCAGGTTCCAGGAGTAGCCCATGACCTCGGCGGTGGCGACCTTGTGGTCACCGTTGAACTCCGGGTCGTCGTAGCCGATCATCTGGTTGGACCAGTCGAAGATCTTGCCGCGGTCTTCCTGCGGGATGCCGATGAGCTCGGCGATGGCCTGCAGCGGCAGCTCGCACGCGACCTGCTCGACGAAGTTGCCGGAGCCGTTCTTCTTGGCCTCGTGCACGATTCGCTCGGCGCGCTCGCGCAGTGCGTTGCGCAGCGACTCGATGGCGCGCGGGGTGAAGCCCTTGGAGATGATCCGGCGCAGCTTGGTGTGGCGCGGCGGGTCCATGTTCAGCAGCAGGTAGCGCTGCACCTCGATCTCTTCGCGGGCGATGTCGCCGTAGAAGCGGATGACCGCGGTGTTCTCCTCGTTGGAGAAGGTCTCCGGGCTCTTGGAGATCTCCTTGATGTCATCCATCTGGGAGATGGCCCAGTAGCCGCCATCGTCGAAGCCGGTGAGGCCATTGGCCTGCGGCACCCAGAAGGGCTTGGCCTGCTTGCGGAGTGCGGCGAACTCTTCGACCGGCAGACGCTGCGCGAGCAGGTCAGGGTCGGTGAAGTCGAAACCGGTGGGGATGGACGGCGCGGACACGGAACCTCCTTTGGAACACGTTCGCCACCGAGTGAACCACACCACAGCAGGGTTTGTGAACACCTTTTACTAAAACCTGTTCACTAGATTCCGCCGCCCTCGGAAACCAGACGCGCCCGCTGCGAGGAACGCAGCGGGCGCGACGGTTTCGGAATCGACGGTCAGTATGCGCCCTCGCCCCTGGTCACCGCGCCGATGGTCTTGGCGATCAGGAGCAGATCCAGGACCATGGACCAGTTCTCCACGTAGGACAGATCGAGGCGCATGGCGTCCTCGGGGGTGAGATCCGAGCGGCCGCTGACCTGCCAGAGACCGGTGACGCCGGGTTTCACCAGCAGGCGGCGGCGCATGACGCCGTCGTAGGAGTCGACCTCGCGCTGGACCTGCGGACGCGGGCCGACGATGCTCATCTCGCCGCGCAGCACGTTGAAGAACTGCGGGAGCTCGTCGAGTGAGTATTTGCGGATGACCTTGCCGACCGCGGTCACCCGCGGATCGTCGCGAACCTTGAAGAACAGCGGGTTGCCGCCGTTGCTCTCGATGAGCGCGTTGATGTGCGCCTCGGCGTCGGCGTACATGCTGCGGAACTTGATCATCCGGAAGGGCCGCCCGTCCCGGCCGATCCGCTCGGAGAGATAGAAGACCGGACCGCGACTGGTGATCTTCACCGCGAGCGCGATGAAGGCCAGTGCCGGAGCGATGGCCAGCACGGCGGCGCAGGCGAAGCAGAAGTCGAAGACGCCCTTGCGAATCGACTTCGCGCGGTCGTACTGCGGCTTCTCCACGTGCAGCATGGGCATGGAGGCGACCACCCGGTGGGTGAGCCGGGTGCCGGCGATGTCCACCAGGCCCGGTGTCACGATCAGTTCGGCGCCCAATTCGTCCAGCTCCCAGGCCATCCGGCGGAAGTCGGCCGGGCCGAGGTTGTCGGTGGCGGTGACCGCGACGGTGTCGGCACCCGTCCGCCGGACCGCCTCGATCACGGCGTGATCGCTTGCGACAATCGGGATATCCCGTCCGCCCACCTCCAGCGCGGCGTCCGCGAGCGCCCCCTCGTCCCGGGTGCACACCCCGATCACCTGGTATCCGGAGTCACGGTCGCGGGAGAAGGCCGCGAGCATGGCCCGCGCCGCCTCCGGGCTGCCGACCACCAGCATGGCGGTGCGGTAGTGGCCGCGGGCGCGGCGCCCGGCCACCCAGCGCCGCCAGATCCGCCGCTCCACCATGAGCCCGATCATGCCGAGCGGCAGGGCGATGGCGAGATAGCCGCGAGCGATGTCGACCCGAAGTAGCAGCGACACAATGGCTATCCCACCGAACAGCTTCAGGGAAGCGGCCACCACACGCCGGTATTCCTCTGTGCCACTGCCGATTACGCGCGGTGACCGGGTGCCGCTGAGAGTCAGCGTGATCGACCACGCCAGTGCCAGCACGGCCGACACCATGGTGTAGCGAACTTCCAGCGGTAACTGGGAGGCCAGCGGCGGCTCGGCCCCCGCGCCGCCGAAGCGAATCCATTGGGCAAATCCGATGGATAGTACTAAAACGATCAAGTCACTAATAAACAGCCGACGCGCGTAATCCGCTTGCCAGCGTTCGCGATCCGAGCGCGGCTCGGGACGTGGAGGCCGAGGCGCGCGCACGGCGCGACCGGCAGAAATTTCGTAACTCATGAAACGAACGCACCTCCCCCACGGGAGAACTCGGTTCCGATCCCCGCTGATCAGTTCCACGACCGGCCGACGCCAGCTTCCCAAGGGCTTTCAGGACCATGACAACCGATGTGGCCGCCGAGTCTTTCGGTGGCCAGATGCCGAATGTTACACAACCACGGTAGCGCGCAGGATGTAACCCGTAGGGCCCCAACGTTTCCGAAAAGTAACGGGATTCGTGACGACTGGTTTCCCGCACCTCTCCCCCTATTTCCCCTATTCGCAAAATCGCAGGTTGCACTACGCAAGATCCACCGTGTGAGCTGGTCGAAACCCTTGCACTGCAAGGCTCGAGCGTTTGCCGACCGGACGCCTGGTTCTGCGGGTCGCAGAAATCCAGCTGCTTTGGCACCATCGGCCACTCGCCGGGCGCCCGAACACCACGCAATCCTGTTGTAACGTAAGGCCGGACCAAGCCGACCACAGGTCATCCGGCGCTGCGCGGGCAGCCCGAACTCGGTGAAAGGTGGGGAACTTCGTGCAATGCCGTCTTTGCCATTCCGATCGACTGCGCAGCGTTCTTGATCTGGGCGCGACACCGCCGTGTGAAAAATTCCTCACCGTCGACGAACTGGACCTGCGTGAACCGACATATCCGCTGCACCTGAGGCTGTGTGAAAACTGCCTGCTGCTGCAGATTCCGGCGCTCATCACTCCGGAGGAAACATTCACGGAATATGCCTACTATTCGTCATTTTCGGACAGCTGGGTTCGGCATGCCCAGCTATTCGTCGATCAGGCAATCACGCAGCTAAATCTGACTGATAATAGTTTCATAATTGAGGTGGCGAGTAACGACGGTTATCTCCTGCAGCACGCCGTGGCCGCCGGCATCTCGTGCCTGGGAATCGAGCCGTCGGTGAATGTCGGTGCGGCAGCACGCGACAGGGGCGTACCCACCGAGACCGCCTTCCTCGACGAGGAGCTGGCCGCCCGGGTGCGGGCCGAACGCGGACCGGCAAACCTGGTGGTGGCCAACAATGTCTACGCTCACATCCCCGACCTGCTGGGTTTCACCAGGTCACTGCGTGCGCTCATGGCCGACGACGGCTGGCTGTCCATCGAGGTGCACCACGCGCTCAACCTGGTGGCGCTGGCCCAGTTCGACACCATCTATCACGAGCACTTCCAGTACTACACGCTGCTGTCGGCCCAGCGGGCCCTGGCCACCGCCGGCCTGGCAGTGGTCGACTGCGAACTGATTGGCACACATGGCGGTTCGCTGCGTGTGTGGGCCCGTCCAGAGGGCGTCGGTGCCCCTACCGCCCGGGTTGCCGAGGTATTGCGGCTGGAGGCCGATGCCGGTCTGCACGAGGTCGCCGGCTACCTCGAACTGCGACCCGACACCGAGCGGGTGCGCCAGGATCTCCTGCGATTCCTGCTCGACGCCAAGGCATCCGGCAAGCGCGTGGTGGGCTACGGCGCTCCCGGCAAGGGCAACACCCTGCTCAACTACTGCGGCATCCGCACCGACCTGCTCGAGTACACCGTCGACCGCAACCCCTACAAACACGGACGGTTCACACCCGGCACCCGCATCCCGATACACGAACCGGAGCGGATCGACGCCGACCGCCCCGATGTGGTGCTGGTGCTGCCCTGGAACCTGGAACGGGAGATCACCGCGCAGCTGCGCCACGTCACCGACTGGGGTGGCGCGATCGTCTACCCGCTCCCCCACCTTCATCATGCGACGCTCGACGACGCCGCCGCATCCACTCATGCAGAAAGGCAAGCGAAGTGAAGGTCGTACTGTTCTGCGGCGGTTACGGCATGCGGATGCGCAACGGCACCGAGGACATGATCCCCAAGCCGATGCAGATGGTGGGCCCGCGCCCGCTGATCTGGCATGTCATGCGCTACTACGCGCACTTCGGGCACAAGGACTTCGTACTGTGCCTGGGCTACGGCGCCGCGCACATCAAGAACTTCTTCCTCACCTACCAGGAGTCGGTGTCCAACGACTTCGTCATCCGCGGCGGCAAAGTGGAGCTGCTGCAGTCCGATATCAGCGACTGGACCATCACCTTCGTCGACACCGGGGTGGAGTCGCCCATCGGTGAGCGGCTGCGCCGGGTGCGCGATCACCTCGCGGGCGAGCGGTACTTCCTGGCCAACTACGCCGACGTGCTCACCGACGCCCCACTGGACGAGATGATCACCCAGTTCCAGCATTCCGGGGCCGCGGCCTCCATGATGATCGTCCCGCCACAGTCCTCCTTCCACTGCGTGGACGTGAACTCGGCCGGGGAGGTCAAGAACATCACCCCGGTCTCGCAGCTGCCGATCTGGGAGAACGGCGGCTATTTCGTGCTGACGCAGGAGATCTTCGAGCATCTGCCGCCCGGCGGGGATCTGGTGGAGGACGCCTGCGGCGCACTGGCCGCGCAGGGCCGGATGTTCGGCTATCAGCATCACGGGTTCTGGAAGCCCGCCGACACCTTCAAGGAGCGCGCCGAGCTGGACACCGGCTATCTGCAGGGCGACCGCCCGTGGATGGTGTGGGAGCAGCGCAGCGCATGATCCGACTCGATACCGGCGCGATCACCGAGATCGCGCTGCTGGCGGCGCATTGCGACGATCTCGCCATCGGGCTGGGCGGGACGCTGCTGACGCTGGCCGAGGCCGTGCCGGGCCTGCGGGTGCGGGCGCTGGTGCTCACCGGCGCCGGCACCGAGCGCGCCGAGGAGGAGCGCACCGCGCTCGAATCCTTCTGTCCCGGCGCGGATCTGGAGCTGCGAATCCTGGACGTGCCGGACGGCTACGCACCCGCGCACTGGGCGCGGGTCAAGGACGCGGTGGGCGCGCTGCGCCGCGACAGCGCGGCCCAGGTGGTGTTCGCGCCGCAGCGCGGGGACGCCCATCAGGACCACCGGCTGCTGGCCGAGCTGGCGCCCACCGAGTTCCGCGACCACCTGATCCTGGGCTACGAGATCCTCAAGTGGGAGAACGACACCCCGCAGCCGGCGGTGTTCCATCCGCTGCCCGCGGGCTGCGCGGAGCGCAAAGCCACGCTGTTGATGAAACACTATCCCTCACAGCGCAATCGGGACTGGTTCGATGAGCAGTCCTTCCTGGCCCTGTCCCGGCTGCGCGGGGTGCAGTGCCGCGCCCAGCACGCCGAGGCGTTTCTGCTCGAGAAGGCCACCATCACTTTCGGAGGTGCATAGTCATGCGCGTGCTCGTCACCGGGCATCAGGGGTATCTGGGTACCGTCATGGTGCCGTTGCTACAGCAGGCCGGCCATGAGGTGACAGGGCTGGACAGCGGCCTTTTCGCGGACTGCGTGCTGGGCGAGGCACCGCCCGCGCCGCCGGCCCTCGCGGTGGATCTGCGCGATGTGACCGCCGATCAGCTCGCCGGTTTCGACGCCGTGGTGCATCTGGCGGCACTGTCGAACGATCCGCTGGGCGCGCTGGCGCCCCGGATCACCTACGACATCAACCATCACGCGTCGGTCCGGCTGGCGCGACTGGCCAAGGACGCCGGGGTGCGCCGATTCCTCTACGCGTCCACGTGTTCGGTGTACGGAGCGGCCGGGGACGGCCTGGTGACCGAGGACGCGCCGCTGCGCCCGCTCACCCCCTACGCCGAGTCCAAGGTCCGGGTCGAGGACGATGTGGCCGCCATCGCCGACTCCGGCTTCTCCCCCGTATTCCTGCGCAATGCCACGGCATTCGGGTTCTCGCCGCGGCTGCGCGCCGATATCGTGCTCAACAATCTGGTCGGGTACGCGGTGCTGACCGGTGAGGTGAAGGTGCTCTCGGACGGCACGCCGTGGCGGCCGCTGGTGCACGCGCAGGACATCGCGCGCGCCTTCGCCGCCTGCCTGGCGGCGCCCGACGAGGCCGTGCACTGCCGCGCCTACAACGTCGGCACCGAGGCCAACAATCTGACGGTCGCGCAGATCGCGCAGGCGGTGGTCGACGTGGTCCCGGAATCCACGCTGGTCATCACCGGCGAGAGCGGCGCCGACCCGCGCTCGTACCGGGTCGACTTCGGTTATGCCCGCAAGGAACTGGGCTTCGAAGCGGAGTGGAGCATTCCGGACGGCGCGGCCGAGCTGTACCGGGAGTACCGCGCGCGCGAGCTCACCGCCGGGGCCTTCTTCCAGCGTTTCACCCGCCTGGCGTGGCTGAAGTCGCTGAAGGAGACCGGGGTGCTGGACGACGAGCTGCGCCGGATCAGGACCGAGGCGTGAGATGAAGGGCGGCGAGCAGCTCGCGCCACGAGCCCGCGCCCGCGTCCCGCTCCGACACCACGGTCACCGGCTGCGGCCAGGTGATGGCCAGGTCCGGATCGTCATAGGCGACGCCCAGGTCCTCGGCCGGGTCGTGCGGGCGGTCGATGCGGTAGCAGACATCGGCCACCTCGGTGAGCGCCTGGAAGCCGTGCAGGAAGCCGGGCGGGACGTAGAGGTGCCGGAAGTCGGTGTCGTCCAGCAGGAATGCCTGCCGGCGGCCGAAGGTCGGGGAATCCGGGCGGATGTCGACGAGCACGTCGTGCACCGCGCCGTGCGCGCAGCGCACCAGCTTGGCCTCGCCACGCCCGGAGCGGCCGTGCATACCGCGCACGACACCCCGGTGCGAGCGCGACTGCGAATCCTGCACGAACGTCGCCGACACCCCGGGTGTGCCCAGGTGGGCGTCGAATTCCTCGGCGTCGAAGGTTCTGGTGAACAGGCCGCGATCGTCGCGGAACGGCTGCGGGATCAGGATCAGGACGTCGGCGAGGTCGGTCGATTCGATACGCACCAGGTCATCGTGCCATGAGCGGCGAACCCCGGTGCGGGTGTCGCGGCTGCGGGCTTGGACCGCTGGCCCGGGTGCTGGATCTCGGGAAAATGCCTGCGGCAGACGACTTTCCGAGTCTCGCCTCGGCGGGCCTGCATCGCGCAGGAAGTAGCCTGGCGGCCGAGGCGGCGCATCCGCTGGCCATGGAACTGTGCGCCGTGTGCGGGCTGGCGCAACTGGCCGAGGACGACACCGTCACCGCCGAACCGCGCGGCGTGGAGCCGCAGGCGCTGCGGGATCAGGCGGCGGACGCGGTGGCCCGGGTGGCCGCGGCGGGCCGGCTGCCCGGCGGCGGGACGGTGCGGGAGTTCGGCAGCCCGCACGGCGGCAGCTGGCTGCCGCTGCTGACCGAACGCGGGTACCGGGTCACCGATCGCCCCGCCGATGTGGTGATCGACTGCTTCGGCATCATGCACGAGCCCGATCAGCGGGTCGCCTTCGCGCAGCGCGCGGCGGCCACCGTGCCGGGCGGGGTGCTGCTGCTGCAGTTCCACTCCTTGCACACCATCGTGCGCCACGGACAGTGGAATGCGTTGCGGCACGGGCATTTCGCCTACTACACGATGGCTTCGCTACAGGGCCTGCTGCGCCCGGCCGGGCTGGTGGCGGTGACCGCGTGGGAGTTCCCGCTCTACGGCGGCACGGTGCTGGTGGCGGCGGTGCACGCGCCCGCCGTCCCCGACCCCGCCATTGCGCGGATCCTCGCCGCGGAGGCGGCGGTGGCGGACCCGGTGGTGGTGCGCGGGCTCCAGCGCGCCGCCGACCAGCAGGCGCGGTCCCTGCGCGCCTGGCTGGAGGCCGAAACTGCCTCCGGAAGAACCATTTATGCGTACGGGGCGGCCTCGCGCGCGGTCGCGCTGCTGCATCTGGCGGGCGCGCATCGCGGCCTGCTGGCCGGGGTGGCCGATGCCTCCCCGGGCAAGCAGGGCCGCCGCATGCCCGGTACCGACATCCCGATCCTGTCTCCGGCGGAACTCGTTGCGGCGCAGCCGGATCGGGTTCTCCTGACGGTGCCCGATCTGTTGCCGGAGGTCTCGTCCCGGTGGCCCGAACTCCAGGGGAAGTGGGTGACCGACGTGACCGAATCACTATGAAAGCCAGCAAATATCGCCCGGCACGCGCATGAACCGCCGGGCACGTACCACGTCGGCCTGTGATATCGATCATCGGATTGCGGCCACACGCAGGGTAATCGAGTGGGTTAGTCTCAGCGTGAGGGTCGATCATCGACCGAGGGGACGGGGGACGTCGTCTCACGCCCCGTAGCACTGGGGAATCATCAATCACGCGTAGGCAATACGCAGCAATACCTGATGAGGGAATGGGATTCATCATGCGCAACAACACGACTGCGCTCTCTCGCACCGCGGCCGTCGCGGTAGCGGGCACCATCGGCCTGGTCCTGAGCGGCGGCGCCTCGTCGGCCGCCGTCGACGCCGCCAATTCGATCGTCGACCAGCAGGGTCGGACGGTCCAGGCCATCTCCGCCGATACCAAGATCGATTTCGTGCCGCCGCTGGACGGCAACCCGCTCACCCGGGAGTGGTTCCACAGCGGCAAGGCCTGCTTCAAGGTCGACCGCCCGGCCGGCGACCCGTGGACCGGCCACATCACCCTCGGCTACCAGGTCGGCTATCCGGCCACGCTGTCGGGCAAGCTGGAATTCCAGTACCAGACTCCCGGCCTCGAGCTGGAGATCGGCAATGACCCCAAAGCCGATGTCTTCAACCTGATTCCGACGCTGGGCGTGACTCTCGACGTCGGCTTCGGCCCGGGCATCCAGTCGGTGGACGCGGCCGGCGGCGATGTGTCCGGCACCGAGGGCTGCATCACCATGTCCGGCTTCCACGGCACCGTGTCCGGGGTGCTGGGCACCACCACCATCCGGCCGTTCGTGCGGCTGGTGAGCAGCAGCGGCGACACCGTTGTCGCCTACGGGCCGCTGTCGAGCATCTAGCGGCGGTCAGTGCAGCAGGTCCGGGCGGCGCAGTGCGGTCGCGACCGTCCGGACCCGCACCCGTTCGGCGGCGGCGCGTGCCAGCCGCCAGTCGCCGCCGAGGACCGCGCCGCGGCCGACGTACTGCGGGTACTCCGCGCCCAGGCGGTGATGGAAGCGCAGCATCTCGGTCAGCTTGCTGACCGTCGAGGTCTGGCTGCACAGGTTGAAACTCGAATTGCGCCAGGCGGCCAGGATTTCCGGCATGCCGTAGAAGTCGCCGAAGGCGCACACGCGGGCGAACAGATCCACGTCCATCGGGAAGACCAGATCGCCGCGGAAGCCGCCCACCCGGTCGAAATCCTGACGGCGGAAGAGCGCCGCCGCGGTGGGGCCGAAGTCGGCGGGGCCGCGGTGCACGATGGTGCGCATGAGGGCGCGGGCGTTGCGGCGGCCCAGCAGGTTCGGCAGGCCCAGATCGGTCTCCTCGACCGCGCCGTGCTCGTCGATGACCTGGAATTTGGACGAGCAGATGGCGATGCCGTTGTCGCCCATGATCTCCAGCTGCTTGTCGAGAGAGCCGGGCAGCAGGATGTCGTCGGCGCAGACGACCTTCACGAAGCGGCCCGAGGTCAGCGAGACGGCCTTGTTCCAGTTCTCGCCGATGGGCAGGGTGTCCTCGTTGCGGTGCACGTGCACCCGCGGGTCGTCGAAGGATTTCGCGATGGCGCCGGTGTCGTCGGAACTGGCATTGTCCAGGACGAGCACCTCGATATCGGTGTCCTGGTCCAGAATCGAGCGCAGCGTCGTCTCCAGGGTGCGGCCGGAATTGTAGGCCGGGACGCACACCGAAAGGTTCTTCATCATTCCCCCTGAACTGGTTCGGCTGGTTCGCCGGGTGCGCCCTCACCTCCTGCCACGAGCCCGTACACCCGATCCAGACCCGCGCGGCCGGCGTCGATCTGTTCAACTGCCCTCTGCTGCAGCGTATCCCGCAGTTCCGGCGCGAATTCCCACAACTGGCGAATCGCACGTGACAGTTCGGCGTCGAGGTTGTCCACGTCCAGGTGCACGATGCGCAGACCGGCCCCGGCCGCGCCCGCGCCGAACATGTCGGCCAACCCATAGAATTTGTCGTCGTAGTACTGCGACGCCGTTACAGCCACGGCCGGAATGCCCTGGGAGAGCGCGAAAACCGCGAGGTGGTAGGCGCTGGTCACCAGCACCCGGCAGCGCGAGACCTGACGCGCCACATCCTGCGCGGTGCCCGCGCGCCCGATGACGGGCCGGGTGCTCGCCGCGCCCGTGAGCAGCGGCAGCGTGTGGCGGCGGTCCTCGTCGTCGTATTCGGAGATGATGAGCGGGGCCAGCGCGGTGTTCAGCTCGGCGGCCTCGCGGCGTACCACCACACCGAGGGTGTCGCGGGCCGAGTCGCTCACCTTGGAATAGTCCGAAATGCGCAGGCACAGACCGAGGTCGGTGCCGATGCCGGGCCGCCGCAGACGGTAGGCGAACTCCACCGCGTCGTCGCCGGTGACCACGATCTTCTCGGCGGCGACGCCGAGTTCGGCCAGCAGCTTGGGGCCGCGCCGGCCCTCGCGCAGGGCGATGAGGTCGGCGCCCGGCAGCACCTCGGCCGCGCGGCGCAACAGGTGCGCATCGCGCATGGGGCCCAGGCCCTGGCCGATCATGACGTTCGGAATGCCTTGGCGCTGCGCAGCTTCCAGCAGGTTGAGGGTGCGATGGGCCTGGTAGAGGTCGACATCGGTCATGTAGCCACCGCCCTGGGCGATGACCAGGTCCGCGTCGGCGAGGGCGGCGGGCACCGGCGGCAGGTCGGGCATGCCGGCGGGTTCGGGTTCCCGGTCGCCCGTGGTGAGGACGTGGACCTCCTTGCGCGCCCAGTTCTTGGCGCCGCGCAGATAGTGCTTGGGCACCTCGGTGGCGGAGCGCCAGCGCATGGCGGCGGGGCCGAGTAGGTGGACCCCGGCGGCCTCCTCCAGCCGGCCCGCGATACCGCCCCGGCCCCAGTGCCCGCCGGTGTGGGCCGGCACGGGCTCGGCCTGCGGCAGCACGCCGCGCAGAATGTGGGGTTCGTCGGTGAGCATGCCGATGCGGGCGTGCGGCCAGCGTTCCCGTAGGCGTTCGACGGTCATCACCATCATGGCGATGTCGCCGCGATTGCGTAACCAGTACTCGCCATTGTCGACGAGCACCCTTATTTTCCCGGCACCATCCCCCGCGCCAGAGTTCCCCACGCTCGATTCCTTCCGACGCCCGGTCCGAGCACGAATCCGCAGCGAATCTATCGCACGTCCAGTGCTTCGCGCCATACGGAGCGGGGGTCCCGGAATGCGAAATCGTTTCAGTGACAGGATCATCGGCGCGGCAGGACCGACCGGTCAGCTGGGGAACAGGGGGCTCACCAGATTGCTGCACAGCCACTTGCCGTCCACATAGTCCATGGACAGGGTGATCTTCTGGTGATTGGTGCTGTCGGCCTTGCCCTGGGTGGAGTTGATCTGGGTGACGTCGACGGCCAGATCGTAATGAGTGTTGCTGCCCGAGGTCACCGTGCAGGCCGCGTCGGCGGCGCGGGTGTGCTCGGAATCCGACTCCAGCAGCACGCGGATCGTCGGCAGTAGCGTCTCGGCCTCGGATTTCCAGGTGCCGGTCGCGCCCGCGATCACCTTCGACTGCCAGTCGTCGCCATTGCTGTAGTCGTAGGTGGTCATGAGTTCGGCGTAGTCGCAGGCGGCCTTGGTGGCCGCGGCCCGGGACGCGTCACCGGCTGCCGGCGGCTGGGAGATGGAGCGACCTCCGCTACCGAAATGGATTGCGCCCGTTCCGAATCCAACGCCCAGGCCGCCGGCCAGCAGGAGGGCGGCCAGGAAGGCGCCGAGGAGAACCGTGCGGACGTGGCGGCGCGGCGAGGCGGGGGTGGCGTCGGCGGGATGCGGGCCGCTGCCGGCCGGGCCGTACTGCAGTGGCGGCGCGGTGAGCAGGACCTGCTGAGGCGTGATCTGGGTCTGCGGCGCCGCGAACTGGGAGCGCTGCGCACCGAGCTGGGTCGGCAGCTCGCCGTACGGGACCGGCGCGGGCTGGGTGGGCATGCTGGGTTCGGTGGTCGCGCCGGTGAACTTGCTCGGATCGAAGCCCATCCGGGACTGCGCCACAGCGGGATTCGGTGGCCAGGCGCCTTGCTCAGCGGGTCCATCCTGGCGGAAGCCCGGCCCCCAGGGGCCGTTTGTGGCCGCGAGCGCCTGCTCGGCGGCCGCGGCCAGTTCCCCGCAGCTGCCGAAGCGCTGGTCCCGGTTCTTGGCCAGCGCCCGGTCGATGACCGTGTCGAACGCGGCGGGAACGCCGGTGTGCACCAGGCTGGGCCGGGGAATCTCGGCGCCGAGGTGGGCCGCCACCAGCTGTGCCGTGCTCTCGCCCGGATACGGCAGCCGGCCCGTGAGCATGTGGAACAGCGTGCAGCCCAGGGCGTAGACGTCCGCCCGATGGTCGGTGTCGCTGCGCAGTTCGAACTGTTCGGGTGCGGCGTACTGGAAGCTGGCGTACATTTCGCCGGTCCGGGTCAGCGCGCCGGTCTGATCGACGGCCTTCGCAATGCCGAAGTCCGCCAGGTACACCCGTTGATCCGGACCCCAGGCCAGCAGGATATTGGCCGGTTTCACATCCCGGTGCAGCACGCCGGCGCGGTGCGCGTGGTCCAGTGCCCGCGCGGTCTCCCCGATGATGCGCACCGCGTGGTCGGGCCGGACCGGGCCCTCCCGCAGGATCGCCGACACATCGGTGCCCTCGACGTACTGCATGGCCATCCAGAGGCGGTGGTCGTCATTGCCGCGCGCGTACACCGCGACGATGTTCGGATGCGACAGCCGCGCAGCGGTATCGGCCTCCCGCAGGAAGCGCGCCCGCACCTCGGGGTCGTCGGCCTTGCCGGAAGCCAAGAGCTTCAAGGCCACCGAGCGTGGCAGATCCTTGTCCTTCGCGAGATAGACCTCCCCCATCCCGCCCACCCCGAGCAGCCGTTCAACGGTGTACCCCGCGAAAACCTGCCCCTGCGCGAGTGTCCGCCCCACAGCCTGCCTACCTCCGACCACATCGTGCCCGCCGATCACCGTAACCCAGATACGGCAGCGCGGCGTCGGCGTTAATCGCCGGGCTCGACCTGGAATCGGAGATCGGTGATCTGCCCGGAGTCGTCGCAGCGCAGCTTGCGCAGCCGAACCGGCGCGGTCCCTTCGAACAGTCGCACTCCGCTACCGAGCAGGATCGGCACTATGTGCATGGCGATCTCCTCCACGAGCCCGGCTTCGAGGCATTGCCGGGCCAGATTCGCGCCGAAAATCCCGAGGTCGCCCTCCCCCGCAGCGGCTTTCGCCGTGGCGACCGCCTCCGCGATTCCGCAGGACAGGAAGGTGACATCGGGATCGGGCGGCACGTCCCCGGGCCGATGGGTGAGCACGAATATCGGCCCGGACCACATGCCGCCGTACAGTTTCCGATCGCCGGTCCCGGGCCTGTTGCCCAGGTCGTATCCGCGTCGCCCGGACAAGACGGCCCCGGTCCGCCGCATCGCCTCCACCCCGAGCGGGCCCGCCGCGCCGTGCCCGAACATCCACCCGGTGGAGTCGTCCTCCGGTGCGATGAACCCGTCCACCGACATCGTGATGTGCCACAGAACCTGCGTCATACGAGTGGAGACGGGTCGGGAGGCGCAAACTCATCGGCGGCGGCCGGTCCTATCGACGCGGGAGCACGCGGTCCGCGGGCCGCAGGGCCCAGGAGGCGAGGACCAGCGCCACGATGCCGGCGGTGACGGTCAGATGCATGCCGGCGGCGCCGTAATCGCGCTCGACCAGGTGCGAGATGAAGGCTCCGGTCATGTTGAAGAACATTCCGGCGTAGGCCCATTCCTTCAACCGCGGGAAGCCGGGCACCAGAATCGCGGCGCTGCCCAGCAGTTTCCACGTTGCGATGAGGGTGAGGAAGTAGGTGGGATACCCCAGAATCGTGTGGGTTTCCTGGGTCCCGTACTGCTGGGTGTACTCGCCGTAGGCGCCGCTGACCATCATGAACGCCAGACTCACCGTGCACGCCCAGTAGGCGTACGTGCGAATCCGGCCCTGGGCGGCCGGGATGGTCCGGGTCGGGATCTGCTGCGTGATGGTGGCCATGGTCTTCTCCTGTCGGGATGCACTCTTCGGTGTCATCTCCTCGACCATCGGCACGCGGGAAATGTGACAGCACCCGGGTGGGAGTGTTCTTACGACAGGTCGGAGAAGCGCACGGTGTGGGCGACGGCGGCTACCTGCAAGCCGTCGGCGCTCGGTTGGATGGACGTGAGCTGCGCGCCGAGCGGCAGCCGCTGCAATGGCACGGTGAAGGTGAGATTTTGCTGCAGCAGGGCCAGGGGAATCGTCGGGCCGCCGGCCGCGGCCTGGACCGAGACCGGAGTGACCACGATGCCGTCCTCGGTCGGCGCGACGGTGACGACGACCGTCGCAGGCACCGAAAGACCCTCCACCGAAAACGTTCCCTTCACGCGCAGTCCGTCCGGAGCATAGGAAATCGACTGCACACCCTCCGGGGCAAAAGTCTGCACGGTGTCGTACGGAACCAGCGCCGTCGCAGTCGCCGTCGCGGCAACCAGATTCGAGGTGCGGCCGTGCACCACGTCGCTCAGCGGCGCAGATACATCGGTCAGGCTGACATCGAGATCGTGAACAGAAATCTGCTGTCCACTCCAGTCGCCGACCTTGATATCGATGTCATGGAAATTGCCGTTGACGGCCTGCGTCAGAAACGGGAAGCCGCCTATCTCCACGCGCGGCTGCTGCGGAAGGTTGTACTCGGTAGCAATCTGGCGCCCGATCTCGTTCTGTGCCACCACAACCCCGATCCGGTCGCCCACGACCAGCGCAATCGCCAGCACAACCACCAACATCAACAACGCACGCATGCACTCACCCGCTCAGCCATCCCACCATAATGCTGTCGATCGCGACCATCCGCCGCCTCCGACTCGCCACCGGGTCCGGCGTGGGGCGACGACCGATTATTTCCTCGTGAGGCGTCGGGCAAGCCATGACTCGGCGTCGCGGAGCGCGGCGGTGGCCATGCCGGTCGGGCGCGAGGTGAAGGCGTGGGTGGACTCGGGGTAGACGCGGATGTCCACGTCGTTTCCCGCTGCGGAGAGACGGGCAGCCATGGCCAGGTTGTCTTCGAGGAGGAGATCCAGGGAGCCGACCATCAGTAGCGTCGGGGGCAGTTCGGCGAGGTTGCCATAGAGGGGCGATATGTCCGGGTTGGTGCGGTCGGAGATGTGGCCGGCGTAGGCCTGGATGAAGTACTCGTCGGCGTAGAGCTTGCCGCCGGGAGATCGCCCGCTGAGGTCGTAGGCGCCGAACTGCAGGACGGCACCGGCGAACCGATCGGCCAGGCCTCGGTCGCGCAGTCGTAGCAGGGTGGTCATGACCAGGGTGGATCCCGCGGATGCTCCGCCGATCGCCAGATCCGTTGTCCCGAACAATGATTCCGCCTGTTCCAGGAGCCAGAACGCGGCGGTTTCGCAGTCGTCGGGGGCGGCGGGCCAGGGATGCTCCGGCGCCAGGCGGTAGTCGACGCTCACCACGGCTACCCCGAGGGCGTCGGCAAGGCGAGCATTGCGTGCATCCTCGCCGGCCGCCGAGCCGAGATAGAAGCCTCCGGCGTGGATGTCGAGATAGGCGGCTCGGATCTCGGTGTCCCGTGGGACCGTGATCCGCACCGGGACTCGACGGCCGCCCGTTTCGGCGATGTGCTCGGTAGCCCTGGTGCTCGCTCGGGGGAGGGACGTGGCATGTCTGTCCCGCACCTCGAGGAGCTCCTCGAAGGTGGCCGGGCCGGCAACAGGTTTCGAGGCTGCGTTGAGCTGCCGGCATTCCGCGACATGAATGCCGAGTTCCTCATCGATCAACCGCGTGAGTCCGATCTCCACGTTCCTCCTGTTCACAGCCCTGTACCGCGTGGATGTCAGCGGCGCATCGCCGCATCCGAACACCCTCGCATCGATCATGAGCATGCAATCAGGCGAGGTACCTGACATCAAACAACCAATCCACCTGCTGCCCACAACATTTGGTTGTGCGCAGCCCCTGACACCGTCCTAGCGCGGTTGCTGGAAGCCGCCGATCTTCTCTTCGAGCAGTTCGGCCAACCGCAGTGGGGTGCGGTCCTCGAACATCGGCCCGATGAGCTGAACGCCCACCGGCAACCCCTCGGGTGAGAGACCGGTCGGAATGGCGGTGGCGGGCAGGCCGGGCATGGTTGCCACGCCGGCCCAGACGAGCTGGTCGCCGAATGGGTGTGCGACGCCGTCGATGTCGATCCGCCGGTCCCGCATATCGGCATTGTGGTCGTGCGGGAACGCGGGAGTCGGCGTGATCGGGCACACGACGACATCGAACTCGCCGAAGAGCTGCCGCCAGGTCTGGCGGTGGAATTCGCGTCGGGTGTTCGCCTCGATCCATTCGCGGTGGCTGAAGACGGCGCCGCGCACCCAGGCCACCTCGGAACCCTCTGCGTCCGCGGGCAGTCCGGCCGCGACCGCCCGCACCTGCTCGTACTGCTCCGCCGGCATACGTGCCGCGAGGTTCGAAACCAGCAGCTGCGTATAGAGGGTCGCGGCTTCGGTGAGATCGGGCAGCAGCGGACTGTGCCGTTCGACGCGAGCACCCTCCGCGGTGAGCGCGCCGGCGACTCGGTTCAGCCCGGCCCGCACGGCCGAGCCCGTAGGAATCAGCGGGTGCTCGTCGATGATCAGGACGCGGAAGTCCGACAGCTTCTCGTGGCGGGCGGGCGGCAGAGCCACTTCGTATGCGACACCGAGGGTCAGCGGATCCGGTCCGGCCATGACGTCGAGCAGGAGCGAGAGGTCGCGGGCGGTACGCGCCATCGGACCGACGACGGCGAGATCGATCTCGGCCGGCAGTGCCGGTGCGGGCGGCGGCACCATACCGCGCGTCGCCGCCAACCCGAGGGTCGGCTTGTGCGCGTACACGCCGCAGAAATGCGCCGGAGTGCGCAGTGAACCACCGATATCGGACCCGATGGACAGCGCGCCGAACCCGGCCGCCAAGGCCGCCGCCGATCCACCGGAAGACCCGCCCGGCGAACGCCCGTGATCCCAAGGATTGTTGGTGGTGCCATAGATCTCGTTGAAGCTCTGCAGATCCTGCAACATGAACGGCACATTGGTCTTACCCAGCATCACCGCACCGGCAGCCTCGAGCCGCGACACCTGCACCGCGTCCTCGGCCGGCACATAATCCCGGAACGCAGGCATGCCCCAGGTCGTGGGCAGCCCAGCCATGTTGTAGGACTCTTTGACCGTCACCGGAATCCCGAGCAGCGGCTTGTCCTCGCCCCGCCCGCGCGCCTCATCGGCCCGACGCGCCGCAGCCCGCGCCCGGTCGAAGTCCGGCACACAAATCGCATTGATCGCCTTGTCGTCTCGCTCGATCCGCGCAATCGCCTCCTCGGTCAGCTCCACCGAGGTCACCTCACCAGCGCGCATCGCCGCCGAAAGCTCTTCCGCCGCACGAAAACTCCACTCCATGAACCCGACCCTACCGCCGTGCGCCAGTCCCTCGACCCGACTTTTCGCCGCCCACAATCCGCGGAAGAGTCCGCCACGACAGACCTCACCCCGTCGTCAATCGCGACGCACCGCAGGTCACGGTGTCTGCGATGGACCGTTCCCCCTGGTGCGGGGCACGGAATACCGCGTCACACAACCAGATAGATGTCTCGCTCCGCGCTGCGGCCATGTCGGGGCATGCGTTCCGTGTAGTCGTGGTGATGGCGACGGCGCCGCCAGCACCAGGCTCGCCTGTCGCACTACCGGCGCCGGGGCCACCGACTCACCTGAATCCAAGTGGATATCAGCTGGCGACTGCCGATGGAGTTGTGCCGTTGACAGCGGCTTCCGAATCACCGAAGACATCCCGATGACCGCGTGCGGTATCCATGTACTCCCGAACCCGGTGGATCAGACCGTCGCGCAACTCGAACACGAAACAGTAGTCGTTGCTGTATCGATTCCCGTTCGCCAGCGTGGCACTCATCGTCTCCTCCACGATCACGCGGTCACCATCGGAATAGAAGCCATGGAATTCCACCGCGACATCGCCGACGAACAATCGAGGGAAATCGTTCGCGACGAACTGCGTGATGGCCTCGCGTCCGACCATGTGACTGGGGGCGTCCAACGCGACCGCGGTCGCGTTGCCGGACGGCGCCAGCCACTCCGCGTCGGTGGTGAAGAATGCCGCGATCTGCTCGGCATCATGGCTGGCGAACGCTCGCCAGGCGGCCTGAACGACGTTCCTGCTGTCGGGTGTCATGAACCGCACCATATAGCCGCACATCGGGGCGAGCTGGCGGAAAAACGACAGCATCATCCGGCCGCCGGTCGAAGTGGATGCCGGAAGCGGATGGATTGGGCGGCAATGCATCTGGTGTGAATCATGCGGTAGGGTCGAATGACCGTGCACAATCACGAACCTTCCGGCTACGACTGCCCATTCTGTTTCCTTCTCACCGGTGGCGAGACCCCACTCGACAGCCCGCGAGACATCGTGCTGCGCACCGGCCGTGCCACCGCTTTCACCGCATCCCGGTGGTGGCCGAACAACCGCGGACACGTCCTGGTCATACCGAACGCTCATCACGAAAACCTGTACGACCTGCCACCGGAATACGGGCACGCCGTGCATGACGTTGTCCGCGAGGTCGCCATCGCGATGCGCGCCACCTACGGTTGCGACGGAGTATCCACTCGCCAGCACAATGAACCCGCCGGCAGCCAGGACGTGTGGCACTACCACGTCCACGTCTTCCCGCGATGTCACGCCGACAACCTCTACGGGTCTCAGCCACTGCCGGGGTACGCGACCGGCGAACAACGATGGATCTACGCCGACCGGCTGCGCAACTACTTCGACTCATCACCCAGAACCTGACTCCGCCGGACCGATGCGGTCGCCAGGTCGCCGATTACTCGTTCCGCGCAGTCGGTTTCGTTGAACTCAATGATGAAGGCGCCGCCGGAGGTTGGGCGCGTTGTCAGTACGACGAAGAAGCCCGGACAGAGCGTTTGTCTGTCCGAGCTTCGGGTCCCTGGTCGGAGGTGGCGGGTCGGTGCCGGTGGGGGTGGCCCCGGGGGCATTTGGTCAGGCGGCGTCGAGGGCTGCGGTGATCTTGCGGGTCATGTCGGTGACGGTGGGGGTGGATCCGGTTTTGTGGGTGGCGGCTTCGATGGCGACGAGGACGGTGGTGCGGAAATTGGCGGCCTCGGCCGGGGAGTGGTTGGCCAGCAGGGTCATTGCTGCGGTGAGGGCGGGGAGGACCTGGTCGGCCAGGGCGGCTACGGATTTGGACTCGAGGCGGACGCCGGTGGACTTCTCGGCGAGGATGTGGCCGACCAGGCCGGTTGCGGAGCCGAGGGCGATGCTGCCGGCGGTGGCGGCCTTGTGGGGCGAGCCGCCGGCGGCGTCGGCGGCCGAGATCAGGGAGACGGCGCCGTAGGCGGCGGTGCGGAGGGTCTGCTTGTCGTGGGCGGTCAGGGTGGCGGTCATGGTGGGCTCCTCGGTTCGAGTTGCGGTGTTGTTGACGTGAATTACTTTCGCGGGGGCGGCTGACGTCGAGCTGATACCGGCCTGACACCTGCGCTGACACGACATCCAGCCGATTCCGCGCATGGATGATCCGGCCGATTCCGCGCGGGGATGGTTCGTCCGTTTCGCGCCTCGACGATCCGTCCGATTCGGCGCCTGGAAATCGGCGGCTCGGAAAATACTGGTCGGTGGGTTGATTGCGGGTCGATAGCCCGCCCAGCAGCGCGGATTGGCATACACTTGCGCTGCAAGGGCGTTCGGATCGTTATCTCGGTCCGAATGTGGGTGACGGACCCGGGGGTGAGGGTTTTGACACGGCCCATTCGGGTGTTGATGACAGGGTCGGAGTGGTTCACGGCCGCTCATGGGGGTCTCAGCCGGTACTTCACAGATCTATACGGTGCACTGACGCGCGACGCTCGAATCAGTGTCGGCGCAAGGGCTTTCGGTGACGGTCCGGTCGGCGCGGGGTCATGGGGACCCACCGGCGGATCGACGCTCCAGCGCGCCCGGACCGCGTTTCTGGACCGGGACGGGCTCACCCGCGACACCGTGATCGATCGGCACTTCTGCTTGTACGGGCCTGCGGCGGTACGAAATCCGCTGGTAGTGCACTTTCACGGGCCGTGGGCGGCCGAGAGCCGGATGGCCGGAGAGGGCGCGCGGGCGGTGCGCGCCAAGTATCTGGTCGAGCGGCTGCGGTATGCCGGGGCGGACCGGTTCGTCGTGCTGTCGCAACATTTCGAAAGGTTGCTGGTCGGCGACTACGGCGTGCGGCCCGATCGGGTTCGGGTGATTCCGCCGGGTGTGGATCTGGAGCGTTTCACGAATTCGGAGCCCGAGGCCGGCACCGGAATCGTGTTGTGCGTGCGGCGATTGGAGAAGCGGATGGGTATCGACGTGCTCATTCGCGCCTGGTCCGACGTGTCGGCCAAGCATCCCGATGCCCGGTTGATCATCGTCGGAACCGGGACTGCCGAGGCAGAATTGCGGGCGCTCGCCGCAGACCAGCCGTCGATCCGATTCACCGGATCGGTGTCCGACGCGGAGCTCACCGACCTGTACACCCGATCCGATCTGACCGTCGTCCCCTCCCTCGCACTGGAGGGATTCGGGCTCATCGCCCTGGAATCCCTCGCCGCCGGACGCCCCCCGATTGTGTCCGACTGTGGCGGATTGCCCGATTCTGTCCGGGATTTGGACGCCACGCTCCTCGTCCCGCCGGGCAATGCCGAGGCACTCGCCGCCCGCATCGCCGCGGCCCTCGACGGCTCCCGGCCCGCCGCGAAGCAATGCCGCGCCCACGCGGAGTCATTCTCCTGGGCCGTCGCGGCGCATCGGCACCGGGATCTCTACGCGGAGCTCGTCGGCTGATGGCACCGCTGAAGGCCGTATTCCTGGCGCACACCGCGGCCCCCTCCGGAGCCGAATTGGCAACGCTCCGCCTGGTCTCGGCCATGCCCGCCGGGCGGACCGCCGTGCTCTACACCGAGGACGGCCCGATGCTGCGCCTGATGGCCGCGCGCGGGATCGAAACCCGCGTCGTCACCAATAGTTTCGACTCCCGCGCCATGACCATCGACAAGGCCGGGATCCGCAGCCTGCTCGTGGGCGCGACGGGCCTGCTACGTCTGGGCTGGGCACTGGGCGCGACCGTCCGCGACCTGGACGCCACGGTCCTGGTCGCGGGCAGCACCAAAGCCCTGCTCATGGGCGCGGTCGCCGCCCGCCGGGCCCGGGTCCCGCTGGTCTGGCATGTGCACGACCGGGTTTCGCGCGACTACTTCGGCCGCGTGCTCGCCCTCGTCATCCGAGTGCTGGGCTGGGTGGTGGCCCGCGGCGTGATCGCCAACAGCCGCGGCACCCTGGCCTCGCTGTACACCTGGCGGCGAGCGGCCGTCGTCGCCTATCCGGGCGTCGAGTTCCCACCCGACGACGACACCGCGGCAGACGAATCCGCGCTCACCCGCGAACGACGACCCCAGGAACAACGCCCCGCCGGCGAGACCATCATCGCCGTAGTCGGCCGCCTCGCCCCTTGGAAGGGCCAGGACCTGTTCCTGCGCGCCCTGGCCGATGTGAAAACCCTCCCCCGCGAGGTCTTCCTGGTCGGCGGCACCTTCTTCGACGAGGAGCCCTACCGCGCCGAACTCGAGGTGCACGCCACCGCCCTCGACCTCCCGGTCACCTTCACCGGCCACGTGGACGACCCGGAATCCTATCTGCGCCACGCCGATATCCTCGTGCACTGCTCGGTGCTGCCCGAGCCCTTCGGCCAGGTGGTGGTGGAGGGCATGCGGGCGGGCTGCGCGGTCATCGCGACCCACCCCGGCGGACCGGAGGAGATCGTGGAGCCGGGGGTGAACGGCCTGCTGGTGACGGCCGGCGATCGCGCCGAGCTCACCCGCGCCCTGGACACTCTCATCGCCGATCAGGAACTGCGCGTCAAGCTCGCCGATGCCGCACGGGTGCGATCCCGCGATTTCGATGTCGCCGAGTCGGGCCGGATCGTGACCGACCTCCTGACCGGTCTGCCCGGAAAGCCGTGGCGGCGTGGATGATCCGACCGATCCGCTGCCGGCCTACGACCCGCCCACCGTGCGGATGGAGGCCCTCGGCACGCTGGGCCGGTTGCGACAGCGCCGCCATATGCGGCACGGGATTCCGGAGGTCGACCAGCAGGCTTCCGCCTTCGAGCTCGACGCCCGCGGTGATTCGGGTCCGGCCGGCCCGCGCCACGGCCGCGCCGGACCGAACGGCCACGAGAACGGCACCGGCCGGGGCACGGTGTCGTTCGACGAGACCCGGGCCGCCCGCTATGCCGCGCCCTCCCGCGGTCCGGTGCTCCCCACCTTCTACGGCGATCCGGTCGACCCGCCCACCGTCCGGCTTCCGGTCACCCGCCCGGCGCGCGATGTCACCGGCGCCTACCGACAGGCCGCAACGGACGGCGAATCCCCCATCGCCACAGATCATTCCGACACCAACCGTAGGCATCGCAAGGATTCGTCCTCCGGCCTGGGCAGTATCGGCAGCATCATCCGCGATATCGGACTGGTGACCTTCGGCAAGTACGGCCAGTACGTCATCACCCTGGTCACCGTCCCGCTGCTGGCCCGCATGCTGGGCCCGCACGGCACCGGCCTGCTGGCCATCGGCATGTCGTCCTACTTCATCGGCTCGCTGGTCGTGGATCTGGGCGTCACCTCGTTCCTGGCGGCCAAAGTGCCCGAGGACGATCCGGGCCACCTCGAGGTGAACCGCCTGCGCGGCACCTACCTCGCCATTCGCGCGACCACCCTGACCCTCATCGGCGTGGCGCTGCTGGCCGGCCTCGCGATCGGGGTGTCCCCCAAACTGCACATGGTGCTGCTGGGCCTGTTCGCCGGTGGCTTCTGGTCGATCTCGGAGGACTGGCTGCTCATCGGCCAGGGCAGATTCGGCAGCTCCACCATGTATCAGGGCGTGGGCCGCATCGGATATCTCGGCCTGCTCGTCGGACTGCTACCCCGATTCCCCAGCGCCTCCATGGCCGTGCTGTGCCTGCTGGTCTCCTCCATCGCCACGGTCGCGCTGACCTGGTGGGACTCCTTCCGCAAGTTCGGACCGCCCGCCCGGCCCTATGGCGTGCGGGCCGTCCTGCGCATGGCCGCACCGATTTTCACCTCCCGGCTGCTGGTCACCGGTTACGGCCAGGGCTCGGCGGCGGTGTACGGCGCGGTGCTGGAGGCGGCCTCGCTGGGCCTCTACTCCGCGGGCGACCGGCTGGTCCGCGCGATCCAGTCCACCCTGGACCCGATCGGCTTCGCCCTGCTCCCCCGCATGGCCCGCCGCAGCGCCCATGATCAGTTCTGGCGCAATCAGATCCAGATGCTGGTCGGCTGCGTGACCCTGGCCTGCCTGGCCGTGGTGAGCGTCTGGGTGATGGCCCCCATCCTCATCCACCTCATCTACACCCACGATTTCGACGGCGCGATACCCCTGCTGCGCGTCGAGATCCTCATCCTGCCCGCCACCACCATCACCTCGTACGTGACCACCGCCGTGCTGCCGGTCAAGCAGGACACCATCGGCGTGCTGATCGGCGCGATCATCGGCACCTGCGTGGCCGCGGTGGCGCTGGTGGTCGCCGCCCGGACCGGATCGGTCTGGACCCTCGTCTATGGCACAGTTTCCGCGGAAATCAGTGTCGCGCTGTGGTACATCATCCGGGTGCGGTGGCTCATGGTCCGGGAACGGGCCGGCCGCGGCGGGCCGGTCGAACCTGCCACGCTGCTGACCAAGGGGGATCTGGCGTGAAAGTACTTTTCGTCGGGGATGACTGGGTGGGCAGCAACGCGCGCTCACTCGCCGACGGATTCCAGCAGGCGGGGCACGAGGTGGTGGTGATCGACACGACCCCGGTCACGCTGCCCGCGCGGCTGTCGCCACCGTGGGTGTATTCGAAGGTCGCCCACCGGCGCGCACCCTGGAACGTCGAGGCACTGCATCGCGAGATCGACAGCGCGGCCGCCGCATTCGCGCCCGATGTGCTGTTCGCCTTCAAATCGGTGCACCTGGACCAGCAGCGGCTCCTGAGCGCCCCGGCTGGTCTGCATGTGCACTACAGCCCGGATGACGTATCCAATCCGTACAACACCAGCCCGGAATACTTGGCACACGAAGCCGAATGGGATCTCATCGTCACCACCAAGTGGCACAACGTTCCCGAGCTGGCCGCCCGCGGCGCCCGGCACGTGAAATTCGTTCGCAGCGCATACGATCCGGCCCTGCACCACCTCACCGCCCGCCGCACCGTCCGCAACTACCTGGTCGGTTTCATCGGTGCGGTGCGCCCGGACCGTCAAGACCTCTTGATCTCGCTGGCCCGGGAACACCACGGGGACATGCTGTTACGCGGTCCCGGCTGGCGGCGCGTGCGCGCGCTGTGGCAGACCGGCGCCGATGTCGGCGGCGCGGTCTATGGCGAGAATTTCTCCACGGCGGTCGCCGCGGTCACCGCGAACCTGGTACTGCTCAATTCCGACAATCGCGACACCCACACCTGCCGCACCTTCGAAGTCCCGGCCGCCGGTGGCCTTTTCGTCGGCGAACGCACCGACGAACACGCCGAATTGCTCCAGGACGAGGCCGAGTGCTATTTGTTCTCCGGCCCGACCGAGCTGCGCGAGATCCTGCGCCGCTGCGCCAAGTATCCCGATCAGGTCGCCAAGGTCGCCGAGGCCGGTCATCGCCGCATCGTGAACGGCGACCACCGGTACGTGGACCGCGCCCGCGAGATCATCGACGCACTGGCATGAGCGGCCGCGCGCACCCGGCCGCACAGTGTAGCCGCGCGCAGCGCCACCCATGCCCGGAACGGCGCAACGGATCTGCCGCGCCGACGGCGAAAAGAACGGCCGCGCAAACGGGTAACGCCCCGGCCCGCGGCGCGGACATACGGGTGATGGGAGAGTGATGGCCTCCGCACAATTCGCTGTATTCCTCGTCGCCGCCGCGCTGGTGACGATCGTCGTGGTCGCGATGTTCCTGCCCGGTGTGGCCCGGGTGTTCCTGATCGCGCAGACCGCGCACTGGTCGCTGTCCTATATCGCGCGGCCGGTGGTGCTGCTGTGGGTGCAGCCCGTCCCCAGTTACGGCGACAACGTGCCTGATCCGCGGCTCTACGAATACGGCTACGACGGCGGCATCGCCGCGGTGCTGCAACCGGTCATCTTCGGACTCTGGGTCTACGCCGCGCTGATCATCGGCTACGTGCTGTGGGTGCGGCTACGCCCGCGCGAGACCACGCCGCGCGTAGCGCCTTTCGCGGGCGAGCCCATCTTCACCCAGACCCTGTTCCTGCTCTACGGCGTCGGCACCCTGGGCCGGCTGGCGGCCTACGCCACCGGCACCACCGGCAAGGCGGGCGAACTGGAGAGCCCGAACCCGCTCATCAACCTGGTCACCATTCTCGCCACGCTCGGCGCGGTCGGCCTGATCGTGTTCTACCGCAACGAGTCCGGCCGCACCACCGCGCTGGTGGTCGGCGCGCTCACCTGCGGCGAACTGGTGTGGACCGCCACCGTGCAGTCCAAGACCCCGATCATGGGCGCGGCGCTGGCCATCGCCGTGCGCTTCGCCATGACCGGCTGGACGCGCGTCAAGGTGGTCGGCGTGCTGAGCATCACCGGCCTCGCCATCGGCGGCTTCGGCTGGCTGCAGTCGCTCAAGACCGACGCCGCCGCCAAAGCCGAAGCGGCACAGGTGGATGCGCAGTATCCGACGGTGGTGCACCCCTTCCTGAGCATGCTGCGCCGTTTCGACCTGCTCGAGGCCGCCACCGACTCCTGGTTCGCCGGGCCGAGTTCCTGGCTGACGCCGAGTCAGGTGGCGCAGCACGCCGTGCAGAGCCTGATTCCCACCCAGCTGCTGGGCGCGGAGAAGTTCCGATCCGGCGCCGCCTGGGCCGAGCAGGTGCGCGGGCGCTCGGTGGACATGTCGACGGTGGAAGTGTCCCTGGCCGAGGGCAATATCAACGAGGGCTATGTGCTGGGCGGCTACATCGGTGTCGCGGTGGGGGTCACGATCACGTTCGTGCTGCTGCTGATCTGGATCCGGGCTCTCTACAGCAGGTACCTGGCCATGGCGATCCTGGGCCTGTCGGTGATCGAGGTCCCGGTCCTGTTCGAGCGCGGCATCCTCGGCACCGTCGAGATGCTCGGCAAATATCTGCAGGCCGTGGTGCTGGCATGGCTGGCGTATCTGGTTGTTGGTGAATTCCGAAGACGGATGGAACAGCTGCAGGGGGCACCGATTCCATCCGGGAAAACGAGGACAGCGCAATGGGTTTGATCGACTACTGGCGGTTGCTGCGGCGGCGCTGGCCGATAATCGTGGTCGCGGTGGTGATCTGTACGGGGGCGGCGTACGGATACGCGAGCACGCTGCCGACCGAGTACACCGCGTCCAGTTCGGTGTACGTATCCATGGCCACCGGGACCTCGGTCAACGACTCCTATCAGGGCGGGCTGGCCGCGCAGCAGCGCGTGCGCTCGTACGTGGATCTGGCCACCAGCATCACCGTCGCCACCTACGTGCACGATCAGCTGGGCCTGAAGAGCTCGGTGAACGACGTGCGCGGCCGCATCACCGCGGTCTCGCCGCCGGCCACCACGATCATCATCATCACGGTGAAGGACTCCACCGCCGCCGGGGCGCGCACCCTGGCCGACGAGGTGGTCTCCCAGTTCCGGGCGCTGGTCTCCCGGCTCGAGGTCACCCAGAGCGACGCCGCGCCCGCCGCCCGCGCGGAGGTCATCGACAAGGCCCAGACGCCCAGCCAGCCCAGCGGACCGCAGCAGAAGCGCTACTACATGCTCGGCGTGCTGGCCGGACTGATGGTCGGCCTGGGCGCGGCGATCCTGCGCGACAAACTCGACAAGCGAGTCCGCACCTCCACCGAGCTGGAAGCCTTTCTGCCCGTGCCGATTCTGGGCATCGTCGACGACGGGCGGCCCGGAGCGGCGGGTGAGCTGCGCCGGCTGCGCACCCGGCTCACCGAGGATCCCGCGCTGGTCAGCCTGCTGCTGACCTCGCTGTCGCCGCACTCCGAACCGGATGTGGCGATCGGGCTGGCCCGCACCTTCGCCGATACCGGCGCGCGGGTGGTGCTGGTGGACGCCGACACCACCGGACAAGGCTCGTCCCGGCGCAGTCCAGCGGCCGCGGCGGCGGGACTCTCGGAACTGTTGCGCAACAACGCGACTCCCGCAGGGTTCGTGATGGCCTGGCCGGAGGTGGGGATCACTGTGCTGCCGCTGGGCGGCATGGACTTCCGCACCCCCGACCTGCTGGACTCCGAGCGGTTCAGCGACATCATGTCCAAGCTGCGCAGCGAATTCGACCACATCGTGGTGGAGGCCGCACCCGTCACCGCGGCCGCCGACGCCATCGCGCTGGCGCGGCGCGTCGACGCCACCATCGGCGTGATCGAGCTCGGGCAGACCACCTCCAACCAGGTGCGCGGGGCGCTGGCCACCTTCGGCCACGAGAACAAGCGAATGATCGGCACGGTCGTCTTCTCGCGGCCGCATCGCAGCGTCGGCGAACTCGTCAAGCATCCGCTCGATCTGGTGAAACGGTGATCGAGGAGGACGGGGGGACAACGGACAACCGGTCGGAGGCCGCCGTGCGCCGCCGGCGGCTGCTGGCCGCCGGACTCGGGGCGGCGGCCATCCTGCCGGTCGCGGCCGCGTGCGCGAAAACCGATTCCGGCGCAACGGAATTCCGTTCACCGCATGTGACCGATCAGCCGTCGGCGCGGAATGTGAAGGACTTCGGCGCGGTCGGGGACGGGAAGGCCGACGACACCGACGCCTTCGCCAAGGCCGCCGCGGTCGGCGACAAGCCGCTGGTGCTCTACATCCCGGCCGGGCAGTACACGCTGAAGAAGTTCCCGGCGCTCGCCGACTACGCAACGGTGCTGGGCGACGGGGCCGATGTCACCACCATCAATTACGAGGGCGATGACACCTTCATCGCACTGCAGCGCAAGCAGCGGGTTCGCTTCTCCCGCCTGGGTTTCTACTTCTCCGGCCCCAAGGCCACCGCGGTCCGGCTGTCGGAGTGCTTCCGCTGCACCTTCGATTCGGTGGTGCTGCGCGGCAACCATCTCAGCGACAACGCGCCCCGATTCCAGGACCAGCGGGGACTGGTGCTGGATCAGAACACCGGGGGCACGACCGTCATCAATTCCGATATCAACAATTTCGGGTACGGGATCGTCACCTCGTGCATCCAGAACTACGTGACGTCCTCGAAACTCACCAACAATCACATCGGGGTGCTCGGCACCGGCGGCGACCACAATGCCGGATTGGCCTTGGCCAATGTCGAATTCGTGTCCGACAACGATCCCAGGACCACCGACAAGCATCTGGTGGTGGACGGTCCCGCGAACGACTGGTGGCTGACCAACGTGTGGTTCGAAGGCGCCGATACCGCGCTGTCCATCGGCGGACCGGCCGGCGGGCCCGCCCAGTTCGGTCTGGTCAACTGCAAGGTGGCCGCGCGCAAGGTGTGCCTGGACCTGATCCACTGCCGCCAGCCGTATCTGGCCAATGTGCAGTTCGATCCGGATCTGGACGCGCCGCCCATCGAGGTGCGGGTGGATCCCAAGGGCGTGTCGGAGGGCACGGCCGTCAACCTCATCTCCGGGTCCTACCAGGACGTGGATCCCAGGTCGTTCCCGGACGGTTGGCACGTCATCGGGCGCGGGGCCATCCATGGCGCGCGCTTCGCCGGGACCACGGTGGCGCAGGCGAGTCAGCCCGATGCCGACATCTTCCAGGTCCAGGACCGGGACGGGACCGTATTGTCGGCCGTATTGAACAGCGGGGCTTATATTTCCGATCGCAGCGAAGGGGGAATCGTGTTGAAGGATTCGGCGGGCACGTACTGGCGGCTGTCGGTGGGCACGGACGGTGCGATCAAGACCTCGTCGCTGGGCAAGCAGCGACCGCACTCGTGAGCGGCGCGGGGGCACGACTGCGACTGGGCCCGGCACGGCTGCACGGCAGCACCCTGCTGCTGCGGCTGCCGCGCTTCGCCGATTACCAGCAGTGGCGGCGGCTGCGGCTGCGCAATCGTGAACTCCTGGAACCGTTCTGGCACACCTCGCCGCTGGACTGGGACACCCGGCACAGCGAGAAGGCCTGGGTGCGTGAATGTCTGGAGGCGGCGACCAATGCCCGCACCGGGCGGCGGGTCGCCACCGCCATCGAGATCGACGGGCGCTTCGCCGGGCAGGTGGAGATCGGCAATATCGATCCGCAGGCCCGGCAGGGCGAGATGGGGATCTGGATCGACGCCCGGATGGGGCGGCACGGATTCGGCGGGATCGCGGCGGGATTGATCCTCGACTTCAGCTTCGAGGTGCTGGGGCTGGAGCGCATCAATGCGCCCATCTCGCCGGGGAACACGGCGGCCACCAGTGGTGCGGTCCAGATCGGGTTCGTGCGCGAGGCCCGCATGCGGCTGCACTTCGATGTGGGCGGGGCGCGGGCCGATCACGATCTGTGGTCGATGACGCGGGCCGAGATTCCGCCCAAGGGATTCACCGAGATGTGGACCGAGCGCACGCTCGAGCATCGAACCCCGCCCCCGGACGAACCCACCGGAACACCGGAGTCGACCGGAATACCCGATACAGCGACAGTTTTCGGGGTCCTGGCGCGGTATCGCGCGGGCCAGCTGTGGCGGGCTGCCCGCCAGGCGCTGCCCACCCGGCCCGTCACGCTCCGGCTGACCGGGTTCGACCGGGTGGCGCTGCGCAGCCTCCGGCCCTCCGACGGCCCGGCCCGCGCGACCGCCCGGCGTAACGGGGCGCTCCCGGCGACCGACGGAACCGATAGCACCGGTCCGTCCTGGTGGCGCGAATTCGCCCGCAGCACAGCGGGAGTGCGCTCCCCCGCCGGTCTGCTGCTCGTCCTCGACGCCGCGGGCACCTACGCCGGGGAGGCCCGGCTGTTCGACCTCGACATGTTCGATCGCAACGCCCGGATGCACATCTGGGCCGATCCCGCCCACGCCGACGACGGAGTCCGCCTGGCGGCAACCCGGGCCCTGCTGGCACACGCCTTCGACCGGCTCGGACTGTTCCGCGTATACACGGCCGTCGCGGCCGGGGATACCGCATCGGCCGCGGTCGCCGCCTCGGCGGGACTGCACAAGGAGGGAACCATGCGCAGCTACACCGGACTCGACGGGCATCGCGGCGACCACGAACTGTGGGCCATCACCGCCGGGGGTGCCGATCATGCGTGACTACCGGCGCAGTGCCGCCCTGCAGGCGCGCCTGCACGATCTGGTCCCGGGCGGCGCGCACACCTACGCGCGTGGCGCGGACCAGTATCCGGAGGCCATGGCCCCGATCCTGGTGCGCGGCAGGGGTGCCCGGGTGTGGGACGCGGACGGCAACGAGTATGTCGAGTACGGCATGGGGCTGCGCTCGGTGACCCTCGGCCACGGGTTCGCGCCGGTGGTCGAGGCGGTGGCGCGGACCATCGCCGACGGGGTCAACTTCTCCCGGCCGACCGAGCTGGAACTGTTGGCGGCCCAGGATTTCCTGAGCCTGGTGCCGGGCGCGGACATGGTGAAGTTCGCCAAGAACGGCTCCGACACCACGACGGCCGCCGTGCGGCTGGCGCGCGCGGTGACCGGGCGGGAGGCGGTGGCGATCTGCGAGCAGCCGTTCTTCTCGGTCGACGACTGGTTCATCGGCACCACCGAGATGAACGCGGGGATACCGGCGGTTCCGACGGTCCGATTCCGCTACAACGACCTGGCATCGCTGGAAACGGCCATGCGCCGCACCGCGATCGCGTGCGTGATCCTCGAACAGGCCACGGCCCTGTCCGAACCCGCGCGGGGCTTCCTGGAAGGCGTACGCGCGCTGTGCGACCGGTACGGCGCGCTGCTGGTCTTCGACGAGATGATCACCGGGTTCCGCTGGTCCGCCGGCGGGGCGCAGCGGATCTACGGTGTGACCCCCGACCTGTCGTGCTGGGGCAAGGCCATGGCCAACGGGTTCCCGCTCTCGGCGCTGGCCGGCAAACGCGAGTACATGGAGCTGGGCGGGCTGCGCACCGACGCGGACCGGGTCTTCCTGCTGTCGACAACCCACGGGCCGGAAACCGCGTCCCTGGCCGCCTTCCGGGCCGTCGTGCAGACCTACCGCGACACCGATCCGGTGGCGCGCATGGAGGAATCCGGCCGTCGCCTCGCCGCCGGGGTCAATGCCATTGCCGCGGACCTCGGTATCGGTGATCATCTCGAGGTGGCGGGCCGGCCGTCGTGCCTGGTGTTCCTCACCCGGGACCCGGAAGGTGTTCCCTCCCAGCCGTATCGGACGCTGTTCCTGCAGGAGCTGCTGGACCGGGGTGTGCTGGGGCAGTCGTTCGTGAACTCGGCCGCGCACACCGACGCCGAAATCGACCACACCCTCGATGCCTGCCAGTCGGCGGCCAAGACCTACCGCAAGGCCCTCGAACAGGGCACGGTGGACGGCCTGCTCGCCGGACGGCCGGTGGCTCCGGCGCTGCGGCGCACGGCGGCACCGCGTCGTCTCGCACCGTAACCCAGTCTCGCGCCGCAACCCAGTCTCGCGCAGTAACCCAGGAGCTGTGATGTCCGCACCCCGGATCGCCCTCGTCCACGAGCGATTCACCGAATACGGCGGCTCCGAGGCCGTGGTCGCCGAGTTCATGAAAACCTGGCCCGGCGCACCGGTTTTCGCGCCCATCACCGACTCGGAGTGCACGCGCGCACTCTTGGCGGCGGCAGGGCCCTCGATCGAAACGGGCTCGGCGGCAACCGGACCCGTGTACGACACCTGGCTGTCGCGCGCCTACTCGGCGAGTGGGCGGCGGTCGCATGCGCCGCTGCTGCCCTTCGTGCCGGGAACTCTGCGCAGTCTTCCACTCGACGGCGAGTACGACGCGGTGGTGGTGAGCCATCACGCCTTCGCGACCCAGGCGGTCTTCGCCACCACCGCACCGGTGATCGCCTATGTGCACAGCCCGGCCCGGTGGGCCTGGGACAGCGCGTTCCGGGCGCGGGAGGCCGGAGGACGGGCGGGGCAGGCCATTCTGATGGCGCTGGGCGCGCTGGCCCGGCGCAACGAACTGCGGGCCGCGCCGCGGCTCGCGCACGTGGTGGCTAACTCGCAGGCGGTGGCCGATCGGGTGCGGGACTGGTGGGGATTGCCCGCGTCGGTGGTGAATCCGCCTGTGCGCGTGGACCGTTTCTCCCCCGATCCGCGCATCGACCGGGAGGATTTCTTCCTCTTCGCGGGCCGGCTCGTGCCCTACAAGCGCCCCGATCTCGCCATTCGCGCCGCCCGCGCGGCCGGGGTGCGCCTGGTGATCCTCGGCGACGGCCGCTATCGCCGTCAGCTGGAGGCGCTGGCGGGCCCGGAGACCACCTTCCTGGGCGCGGCCTCCGACGAGGTGCTGCAGGACATGTACCGCCGCTGCCGGGCGCTGCTCATGCCCGGCGTGGAGGATTTCGGCATCGTCCCGGTGGAAGCCATGGCCTGTGGCGCACCGGTGCTGGCGGTGGGTGAGGGCGGGGCGCTCGACACCGTCGTGCCCGGGATCTCCGGCGAACACATTCCGACCGGTTCCGACGATTCGGTGGTGGCCGGATTCGCCCGGGTGATGCGCGATTTCGACCCGGCCGACTATCACCCCGAAACCATCCGCAAGCACGCCGTCACCTTCTCCCCCGAGGCATTCCGCGGCCGAATCGCGGACATTGTGTCGCGCAATTCCCGCTGACCGACTATTCATAGAATCCGGACGGATTCGAGAACAGCGGAACAGGGTGAGGCAGTGGGTGGTGTCGGAGCGGTATCCGGCGCGCTGGTGACCGGTGGGGCAGGGGATGTCGGGGGCGCGGTGGCGCGGCGACTGGTGGACGCCGGACGGCCCGTATGGGTCGCGGATGTCGATGCCGAGGGTGCGCGTGCGTGTGCGGCGGAGCTGGGGGCGGAAGCCACTGCGCTGGAACTGGATCTGACGAGCGCGGAGAGCATCGAAGCTGCCGCCCGGACGGTCGGCGGGCGGGTCTCGGCGGTGGTGCACTGCGCCGGGGTCGCCGTCGTGGAACCGTTCCTGGACAGCGGAACCCTCGCCTGGGACCTCATGTTCCAGGTGAATCTGCGCGGGCCCATGCGCCTGACCCAGCTGCTGCTGCCCGGCATGCTCGACGCCGAGGCCGCCCGCATCGTGTTCGTCGCCTCCGACGGCGCGCGAGCCGGCGCCTTCGGCGAAACCGTCTACGCCGCATCCAAATCCGGCCTGTTCGGTTTCGCCAAATCCCTCGCCCGGGAGGTGGCCCGCGACGGCGTCACCGTCAACGTGGTCTGCCCAGGACCGCTGGAGGGCCGCATGGTCGCCCACACCATGGCCGATCACCCCGAAACCCTCACCGCCCTCGAAAAATCCATCCCCCTCAAACGCCTGGGCCGACCGGACGAAGTAGCCTCCCTCATCGCATGGCTGGCAAGCCCGGAAGCCAGCTACGTCACCGGCCAGCTGATCAGCGTCAGCGGCGGCATCACCATGCAGTAGGAGTTGCCCACATGCCCTCTCTCCCCCTCGTCGACGCCCACATGCACCTGTGGGACACCGGTGCGCATGCCTGGTATCCGGGCCTGGCGAGATTCGCCGCCGCCGGTCGACCCGACATCGCGCAGAACTTTCTACCGGCCGACTTCGATCGGGGGCTGGGCTCGATCGAGGTGGCCGGGCTGGTGCACGTGTCGGCCACCACCGCGCCGCATGCCTATCTGGACGAAACCCGTTGGGTGGACGGCATTGCCGCGGCCGGCTCGCGGCCGTTCGCGATCGTCGGGGCGGTCGATCCCACCCTGCCGACGACCGAGCTGATCGCGCATCTCGACGAGCAGGCCCGCACCGAGCGGTTCCGCGGGGTACGGGTTTTCGAAGGGCTGTCGCCGAATACGCCTGCGGCGGATGCCCTCGCGAGCTGGCTGCAGGAGCACGACGCGGTCTTCGATCTGGTGACCGAGCCCGGCGAGATTCTCGACTGGATCGACTTCCTGGCCGGGTACCCGGAGCTGCGGGTGGTGCTCGAGCACCTGGGGTTCCCGCAGGGGCATTCCTCCGAGGCCCGCTCCGCCTGGCACAATGCGATCTCCTTGGCGGCCAAGGAGACTCAGTGGCTGTGCAAGCTCTCGGGGTTCGGGCTCATCTGCCGCGATCTGGCGTGGCCATCGCTCGAGTACTGGCTGGAATCGAGTGTGGCGCTGTGGGGGTGGCGGCGGCTGATGTTCGCGTCCAACATGCCGGTGGATTCGCTGGCCGGGACCTACACCGAGCTGGTCTCGGCGATCGACCACATCGTCACCACCGACGCCACCGATCAGGAGGCGGAGTTCTTCTACCAGGCCAACGCGCTCGACACCTACCGCCTGAAATAGGCGACGCGGCTAGCGGTTCGGCAGTGATCGGGGCAGCCCGAAGCGTGGGAGCACGGCGGTGTCGAACCTGGTCAGCCCGCTGATCCGGTCGCCGGCGAGGGTCAGGACGTAGAGGCCGGTGCCGTGGGCGGTGCCGTCGGGGCCGCGCAGATAGGCCCCGAACGCGGGCTGGCCATTGGCGCTGGTCGCCACCAGGTCGAAGCGGCGGCCCGCGCCGAATATCGCTGCGCAGAAACGGGTTACGGTCTCGAGGCCGACGTATTCGAAGGGCATCGGCGGCATCGACATGAACACGTCGTCGGTCAGCAGGGCCACCAGTGCGTCCAGATCGGCGGACTCCCACGCCGTGGCGAACTTCGCCCCGACCGCGTCCTGCGCGGCCGAACGCGGGGCCGATTCCCCCTCGGCGGTCGCGGGCAGCCGGTGCCGCAGGCCGGTCCGGGCCCTCTTGAGAGCGCTGTTGACCGAGTCGACGGTCGTGTCGAGCATGCCCGCCACCTCCGCCGCGGGGAATCCCAGGGCGTCACGCAGGATGAGGACGGCCACCTGGCGCGGCGGCAGAAGCTGCAGGGCCGTCACGAACGCCAGTGAAATGGACTCGGTCTGCTCGAGGCGGGCTTCCGGGCCCAGCGGCATCGCGATCGCACCCGCCACCAGATCCTCCGGGAGCGGTTCGAGCCAGACGATCTCGCCGAGCCGGGTCGGCTCCGGTGGCTGTACATGGGGCACGTTCCACGCCTCGGCCGGTCGCCGGCTCGCCGAGCGACGCGCGTTGAGGCAGCGATTGGTGGCTATCCGGTAGAGCCAGGTCCGTAGCGAGGCACGCTCCTCGAAGCCGTCCAGGCCGCGCCACGCACTCAGCAGCGTCTCCTGCAGGGCGTCCTCGGCGTCCTGCAGGGACCCCAGCATCCGGTAGCAGTGCACCAGCAGCTCACGCCGGTACGGCTCGGTCAGCTCCGCGAACGCCGCGCTGCTCCCGGCCCGCGCGGCCACCATCGGATCGTCGACTGCCACTCTCGCCACCTCTTCCGTCTCGAATGCTCGTGCATATCGACACCGGCCCGGGCGCGAACTGGGCGGTGGGCGCGCGCCCAGTTTCGGCGGGCTCCGGTTTCTACCTCAGCAGCAACCGAACACACCGATCAAGGAGACCCGCATGGGCACGATCGTCATCACCACCAATGTCAGCCTCGACGGCGTCGTCCAGGACCCCGACGGGCGGGAGGGCTTCGCCCGTGGCGGCTGGTTCCCGGCGCCCGACAGCACCGATTTCCAGGCCTGGGCCGAACTCGAGACGCGGGAGGCGCTGGGCGCCGACGCCATGCTGCTCGGCCGCCGCAGCGACGAATGGTTCGCGCCGCGATGGAATTCCCGCACCGGGGTCTGGGCCGACAAATTGAACAGCCTCCCCAAGCATGTCGTGTCCTCGACCACCGAACCCCCGCAGTGGATCAACGCGACGGTCCTCAAAGGCGACGCCGTCTCCGAGATCGCGGCCCTGAAGCGGTCCGTGGAGGGCGAGATCATCGTCTACGCCAGCTATGAGCTGGTGCGCACACTGATCGAGCACGACCTGGCCGACGAATTCCGCCTCGTCGTCTTCCCCGTCGTCCTCGGCGACGGTAAGCGTCTCTTCGATCGGACCACCGTCGCGAAATCGTTGCGTCTCATCGAGACCCGGCAGATCGGCGACGGCCTGGTGTACTACGCCTACGAATTCCTCCGCGACGCCTGAACCCACGCCCGGAGGGCCCAGCCGCCCACCCGGCGGCTGGGCTCTCCGACTCCGGTTTCGACAGCCCTCCACCGGGAGCCGCCGCCCGTGCCCGTTACGTCCTGTACCGGAACAGAATTCGGCCACGGGTGAGGTCGTAGGGGCTCAGTTCCACGAGGACGCGGTCGGCCGGGAGGATCTTGATGTAGTTCTTCCGGATCTTGCCGCTGATGTGCGCGAGGACCTGATGCCCATTGGGCAGCTCCACCGTGAAGGTGGCATTGCGCAGGCACTCGACGACGGTGCCCTCGATTTCAATTCCCTTTCCGGTCTTGGTCATCGCAGCACCAGTTCCAGGTTGCTGTTCACGCGCCGGGCGCCGATGCCGTCGAACAGTGCGGTGGCCGCCGCGTTGGATTCGTTCACCTCGGCCGAGGCGGTGGCGATGCCACGGTGGTGCAGCGTGGACAGGGTGTGGGCCAGCATTGTGCGGGCGATGCCGCGGCGCTGCTGGTCCGCCCGGACCGCGATCAGTCCGATCCGCGGTAGCCGGGTCACCTGCACCACGCGGAGCAGGCCCACATAGCGGCCGGCCTGGGCCGCCACCACGTATTTCGACCGGTCCACAATGGTGTCACCGTCGTACCCGCCCAGGATCTCGGCCGGCATCTCCTGCCAGCCGACCGCCGCCTCCACCTCGTCGCGGATGACCCGGTCCACGGCGCGCAGCGGTTCCGCCGCCGCGCGCCCGGCCGGCACGATCGTGATGTCCGGTGGCGGGAGGACCGCATGCAGCGCGGTGCCGGCGGGATCGGTGGGGATCAGGTACTCCCATTCCCGGCGCCGGGTCGTGAAACCGGCTCGCGCCCACCGGGACAGCAGGTCGGCGTCGTTCTCGTCGACCACGGTGTGCAGTGGCCTGCGCAGGGTGGGGAGCATCGCGGCCGCGAGTTGGTCGAACACCGCGTCGTGCCAGGCGTCGATGCTGACGAACAGCCGTCCGTCGGGTCGTGTCGAAATATCGCCGCACCCGACCACCAGGTCGTTCTCCACGGCTTGCCATCGGGTCAGCGCGACCCGGGTGATCGCGGCGGAATCGCCCGCACGCGAAGAGATATCCGAAGTATTCATCGTCGTCACCTTTCGGGATTGCCTTGTCAGGCAGGCGCTCCCGGCGACAACTACAGCGTTCGCCAATCCGTGACGACGAGAGGGAGCCCCCACATCGGTACTGTGTTCACGGGTCTCACCTCCTCGCCTGATGCCACGGTAGGCAGCAGGCTAGCAGACCGAATCACGGTCCGCGCAAGGTATTTTCCGCCACGAACCGAAGATGAAGCACAAGAATGGGCTGTCTCAGCGACGGGATCGCACGGTCAGGACGCCCACGACCCAGCCGATGGCGAAGGTCACCAGCAGCACCAGCCACATCGGCGAACGGATGGTCATCAGCAGGAATTCGATGTCCACCCGGTGCCGGTTCTCCGCGATGAACATCACCGCCAGCACGGTGAGGACGATCGCGATCCACTGCTTCATCGAGATCTTCGACAGCAGTGAGGGTTTGGCTGGCTCGGTCACCTGATCCTCCTGTCGAGGTGAGGGGCGGATCGGGGTCCTGTCGGACCACGTCGTCCGACGCTAGTCGCCGTCATCGGACGCCTGCCTCAACCGTGCCGCGATTCGGCCGATTCGTTACCTACCGAGCATCGGCACGACGGCGGCCGCGACCAGGCCGGTTACCTTCTCGCGCCGGCCCGCGTCATACAGGGTGGCGACCGACATCGACCGGGGTCGCCGGACCGAGAAATGGAGGACAGGGTGCTGTCGAATATTTTGTATGTCACCGTCTATGTGACCGATCAGGACCGGGCGCTGCGGTTCTACACCGAAGGGCTCGGGCTGGAGAAGCAGGTGGACTATGCCGGGCCCGACGGGCGGTTCCTGACCGTCAGGGCGTCCGGGAGTCCCGTGGAGATCATTCTGTGGCTGCTTCCGGAGGCGGCCGGGCAGCCGACCGGGGGTCCGGAGGTGGTCGCACCCGGGCCGCTCATTCTCGAATCGGACAACTTGTGGAAGGACTTCGAGGTGCTGCGGGACAGGGGCGTGACGTTCATCGATCCGGAACCGGTGGAGTATCCGTTCGGGGTGCGCATCGAGGCGGTGGACCCGGACGGGAACCGGGTCTCGCTGCGGCAGCAGCGGCGGGGACGGTAGCCATGGCCGGATCCGGCTCGACGGACCCGGTGGCCGCGGCCTTCGAGGCACAGCGCGATCGGCTGCGGGCGGTCGCGTACCGCGTCCTGGGCTCGCATGCCGATGCCGAGGATGTGGTGCAGGAAGCCTGGATGCGGCTGGCCCGCCAGGACGCCGCCGCCATCGACAACCTCGCGGGCTGGCTCACCACGGTCGTCGGCCGGATCAGCCTGGACCTGCTGCGCTCGCGCCAGGCCCGGCAGGAGTCGTCCTACGACGGCCTGCCCGAGTTCGTCGTCACCGCCGACCACGGCGCCACCGAACCGGAAGAGTATGTCGCCCTGGCCGATTCGGTGGGCCTGGCGCTGCTGGTCGTCCTGGACTCGCTCGGCCCCAGCGAGCGCCTGGCCTTCGTGCTGCACGACATGTTCGCGGTGCCGTTCGCCGAGATCGGCCGGATCCTCGGCAAATCCGCCGACGCCACCAAGATGATCGCCAGCCGCGCCCGTCGGAAGGTGCAGGGCGCCGGCGAGCACCCGGCCGCCCCCGGGCGCGAACAGCGGGCGGTGGCCGAAGCGTTCCGCCGGGCCGCGGTGGGCGGCGACTTCGAGGCGCTCCTCCGCGTCCTCGACCCCGAGGTGCGGCTCACCGTCCACACCCCCGGCGGCGTGTTCGTCACCCTCGGCGCCACCGAAGTAGCCACGCGCGCACGCAGTTTCTCCGGCGCGGTCACCCGCCACCAGCCGGTCCTCGTCGACAATCTGCCCGGCTACATCTCCTGGCGCGAGGACGGCACCCCGCTATCCGTCATGTCCCTCGCCGTCGCCGGCCATCGCATCACCGCCATCACCCTGCTCGCCGACCCGCACCGCCTCGCCGCGATGCACCTACCCGGTTCGGCCTGAATCACCGACCGGCCGCGCCGAGGGCGTCGAGCAGGTTTCGGGCCGGCGACCAGCCCTGCGGGATCCGGGTAGGCGCGTTCCAATTCGACTCTGCCGCAGCTGCCATCGAGGATCTGGGCGAGGAGGCAGGGGGACCACTGTCTTCCCGGTGGGCAGTGCGGTGGTCTCACATCCGGTCGCCGCGATACGGGAGCGTGTCGAAAGAAGTCTCGAAGTCACGACCCGAATCCGCCTCGGCCACAATCGCTTCCGCGAAGACCCGCAGGCCGCGGGACAGGCATGGCCGCGGATCATGATCCACAGTTCGACCAGGAACAGTCCGCTGGGCCGGTGCAGTGCGAACATCAGTGAATACGGGTCTGCACCCGGTCATCGTCGTCGCAAGATACGAATTGCTGCACGGCCACACCCTGGCGTGCAGAGCCGAACATGCTGCCGCTCAGTCGCTTTCGCGCTGGTCAAGATGCCGCGAACGGGAGGCGGCAATCGACTTGACGAATTGTGTTCCGCGGTGTCATTATTGAAATGGGAAGACACCGGAATATCGGTGTCGATTTCTTTGCGCCTCTCGACATCTGTTGACTTCGGGTGTAATTTGAGATTTCGCGCCTGGGCGGGTGCTGTCCGACTCTCGAAATGTGAAATGACCGTGGAAGGTCGCGCTGTCTGCGTGCGGCTTCATCCACCCGTTGTTGTCGAGTCATGTTCGGACGGCCGGCGCCGGTGCGCGTGAATTACGGCCACAGGACAAGCAGATACCGCGACCGACCGCCTGCGCGGGCGGCGCGAGGTGCTGGAAGGACGCATTTTGGCAGTCTCGAATCAGACCGAGCGGGTTTCGTTCGCCACGGTGACCGAGCCCCTGGCAGTTCCGGATCTCCTGCAGGTGCAGACCGATTCGTTCGGCTGGCTGATCGGCGCGCCCGATTGGCGCGCCCGGACGGCCGCGCACGGCGCCACGCGCGCCAGCGGGCTGGAGGAGGTACTCGACGAGATGAGCCCCATCGAGGACTTCGCGGGAACCATGTCGCTGACCCTGTCCGAACCCCGCTTCGAGGACGTCAAGACCTCGATCGAGGAGTGCAAGGACCGGGATCTGACCTACGCGGCACCGCTTTTCGTGACCGCGGAGTTCATCAATCACAACACCGGGGAGATCAAATCCCAGACGGTATTCCTGGGCGATTTCCCGATGATGACCGGCACGGGCACCTTCGTCATCAATGGCACCGAGCGCGTGGTCATCTCGCAGCTGATCCGCTCCCCCGGCGTCTATTTCGACGAGAGCATCGACAAATCCACCGAGAAGACACTGTATTCCGCGCGCGTCATCCCCTCCCGCGGTGCGTGGCTGGAGTTCGACGTGGACAAGCGCGACACCGTCGGCGTCCGGATCGATCGCAAGCGCCGGCAGCCGGTGACGGTCCTGCTCAAGGCGCTCGGCTGGACCAGCGAGCAGATCGCCGAGCGCTTCGGCCACTCCGGCATCATGCTGACGTCGCTGGAGAAGGACAACACGCCCGGCACCGACGAGGCGCTGCTGGACATCCACCGCAAGCTGCGCCCCGGCGAGCCGCCGACCAAGGAGTCCGCGCAGACGCTGCTGGAGAATCTCTTCTTCAAGGAGAAGCGCTACGACCTGGCCCGCGTCGGCCGCTACAAGGTGAACAAGAAACTCGGCATCCACACGGCCGAGGCGGTCGGCTCGCCGGTGCTCACCGAGGAGGACCTCGTCACCATCATCGACTACCTGGTGCGGCTGCACGCGGGCGAGAAGGTGATGACCGCGCCCGGCGGCATCGAGGTCCCGGTCGAGGTCGACGATATCGACCACTTCGGCAATCGCCGGGTCCGCACCGTCGGCGAGCTCATCCAGAACCAGCTGCGGCTGGGCCTGTCACGCATGGAACGCGTGGTGCGCGAACGCATGACGACCCAGGACATCGAGGCCGTGACCCCGCAGTCGCTGCTGAACATCCGGCCGGTCGTGGCGGCGCTGCGAGAGTTCTTCGGAACCTCCCAGTTCTCGCAGTTCATGGATCACCGCAATCCGCTGTCGAGCCTCACCCACAAGCGGCGGCTCTCGGCGCTCGGGCCCGGCGGGCTCAACCGGGAACGCGCCAGCCTCGAGGTGCGCGATGTGCACTACAGCCACTACGGCCGGATGTGCCCGATCGAGACGCCGGAGGGGCCGAATATCGGCCTGATGGGGTATCTGTCGGTGTACGCGCGGGTCAATCCGTTCGGGTTCATCGAGACTCCGTATCGGCGGGTGACCGAGGGCCGGGTGACCGACGAGATCGACTACCTGTCCGCCGACGAAGAGGACCTGCACGTGGTGGCGCAGGCCAACGAACCGCTGGATGCGGCGGGGCGCTTCGTGTCCGATCGAATCGCGGTGCGGCGCAAGAACTCCGAAGTCGAGCTGGTCCATGCCGCCGCCGTCGACTACATGGACGTGTCACCGCGCCAGATGGTGTCGGTGGCGACCGCCATGATTCCGTTCCTCGAGCACGACGACGCCAACCGTGCCCTCATGGGCGCGAACATGCAGAAGCAGTCGGTGCCGCTCATTCGCTCGGAGGCTCCACTGGTGGGCACCGGTATGGAAATGCGGGCGGCGATCGATTCCGGCGATGTCGTGCTGAACGAGAAACCCGGTGTGGTGGAGGAGGTTTCGGCCGACTTCATCACCGTCATGCACGACGACGGCACTCGCCGTTCGTACCGGCTGCGTAAGTTCGAGCGTTCGAACCAGGGCACCTGCGCCAACCAGCGTCCGATCGTGGACGAGGGTATGCGGGTGGAGGCCGGGCATGTGCTCGCCGACGGTCCGTGCACCGAGAACGGTGAGATGGCGCTGGGCAAGAACCTGCTCGTGGCGATCATGCCGTGGGAGGGTCACAACTACGAGGACGCGATCATCCTGTCGCAGCGCCTCGTGGAGGACGACGTGCTGACCTCGATCCACATCGAGGAGCACGAGATCGATGCTCGTGACACCAAGCTCGGTGCCGAGGAGATCACCCGTGACATCCCGAACGTCTCCGACGAGGTCCTGGCCGATCTCGACGAGCGTGGCATCGTGCGTATCGGTGCCGAGGTTCGTGACGGCGACATCCTGGTCGGCAAGGTCACCCCAAAGGGTGAGACCGAGCTGACCCCGGAGGAGCGGCTGCTGCGCGCGATCTTCGGTGAGAAGGCGCGTGAGGTGCGTGACACCTCGCTGAAGGTGCCCCACGGTGAGTCGGGCAAGGTCATCGGTGTGCGCGTGTTCTCGCGTGACGACGATGACGATCTGCCCCCGGGCGTGAACGAGCTGGTGCGTGTTTACGTCGCGCAGAAGCGCAAGATCCAGGACGGCGACAAGCTGGCCGGCCGCCACGGCAACAAGGGTGTCATCGGCAAGATCCTCCCGCAGGAGGACATGCCGTTCCTGCCCGACGGCACGCCGGTCGACATCATCCTGAACACCCACGGTGTGCCGCGTCGTATGAACATCGGCCAGATCCTCGAAACCCACCTCGGGTGGATCGGCAAGGCGGGCTGGAACATTCGGCTCACCGACGGCATCCGCCCCGACTGGGCGCAGCGTCTGCCCGCGGAACTGCTGTCCGCACAACCGGATACCAACCTCGCCACCCCGGTCTTCGACGGCGCCCGCACCGAGGAGCTGACCGGTCTGCTCGGCTCGACCCTGCCCAACCGCGACGGCGAGATCATGGTCGGCGAGGACGGCAAGGCCACCCTCTTCGACGGCCGCACCGGCGAGCCGTTCCCCTACCCCATCGCCGTCGGCTACATGTACATCCTCAAACTCCACCACCTGGTCGACGACAAGATCCACGCACGTTCGACCGGCCCGTACTCGATGATCACGCAGCAGCCGTTGGGTGGTAAGGCGCAGTTCGGTGGTCAGCGCTTCGGTGAAATGGAGTGCTGGGCCATGCAGGCGTACGGCGCGGCCTACACCCTGCAGGAACTCCTCACCATCAAGTCGGACGACGTGGTCGGCCGCGTGAAGGTGTACGAGGCGATCGTCAAGGGCGAGAACATCCCCGAACCGGGCGTCCCCGAATCCTTCAAGGTCCTGCTCAAAGAACTCCAATCCCTCTGCCTCAATGTCGAAGTCCTCTCCGCCGGCGCCGCCATCGAACTCCAGCAACCCGACGACGACTTCGACCGCGCCGCCACCAATCTCGGAATCACCCTCACCCACAACGAATCCGCCACCATCACCGACCTGACCAGCTGATCCACCCTGCCGTGTGGCGCGTCCCGGCTCCCCGGGACGCGGCACACGCGCTGGTTCCAGCAGTGCGACGGCTCAACACGGTTGGCAGGATGTCCGCCGTATGTCTTTTCATTCGAATAGTGCCCGGGACAGTCTCGAAGGGCTGTCCGTCGGGGATGCATTGGGGGCGCAGTTCTTCGTGCCCGGGCGTTCGGTGCCCGAATTGATCGCCGGTCGGCCACCGGCCCCGCCGTGGGAATGGACCGATGACACCGAAATGGCCTGCACGGTTTTCGACGAGATCCGGGCGCGGGGCCGAATCGACCGCGATGCGCTGGCGGCGGCGTTCGCCGATCGGTGTGAGCCCTATCGGGGATACAGCGGCGGTACCGTCGCTCTACTGCACCAGATTCGTGATGGCCGACCCTGGGCCGAGGCGGCGGGCGCGCTGTTCGGCGGGCGCGGGTCCTGGGGCAATGGCGCGGCGATGCGGGTTGCCCCGCTCGGGGCGGCGTTCCCCGGGGAACTGGACCGGGTGGCGGCGCAGGCCGCGTTCTCGGCCGAGGTGACGCATCGGCACCCGGAAGCGATCATCGGCGCGATGGCCGTCGCCGTCGCGGCGAGCCATGCGGCGGCCATGCGCGGAAAACACTGTGCACCACACGAATTGCTCGACGCTGTCGAGCCGTATCTGGTCGACGGGCGTACCGCCGACGGCGTGCGCCGGGCGCGGAAGCTGCTGGGCCGATCGGTCGCCGAGGCGGCGTACGACCTCGGCAATGGCGCACAGGTCACCGCCCACGACACGGTGCCGTTCACACTCTGGACCGCCGCAACCTTCCTCCGGGACTACCCGGCCGCGATCACCGCGTGCGTGGAGGCGGGCGGCGACGCCGACACCACGGCCGCGATCGTGGGCGGAATCGTGGCCGCCCACACCGGAATCGGTACCGACGGCGACCTGTGCGGGGTGCCCCGCGAATGGCTGTCGGCGCGAGAACCCCTGCCCTCGTGGGTGACGGCACCCGCACGGTAATCGTCGGGAGGCACGGATCACACGGACCGGGGCCGCGAGCGTTCGTCGATCCGGAAGTCGTCGGCCGCCGCGGTGTGACCGGGCTCATGCCGGCGGGGGGTCGAGTCCCCGGTCGCGGCAAGTGTGATGCTTGTCGGGTTCCCTCGGCGGTAGACCGATCGTCATACTCGATCGTGGTCTCGTGGCGGGCGGTCGTTGCTCGCCGGACCGATCAGATGCTGGGGACCGCCCATGGGTGCGGTTCGAAGAGTCCCCGGCAGTTCTGGAGATCAGGAGGGTTGATGGATCGCCGTCGAGTGGCAATCGGGATTGTTGTCACCGGTCTCGCGTTGAGTGCTCCCACCGTGGCCGTGGGCGCGGGTTTGGCCGGGGCGGCACCGGTGACCGAGGGATGCCATAGCGGTAGCCGGGTTCCCACCGAGGACCCGCACGAGTACGACTCGTGCATCGCGGGTGAGTGGGGCAATGTGCGGCGGTGCCCGCCGTTCACGATCGTCGATCAGACCGTGGACGGCGACATCCGCTGCGTGAACGAGTGACGTTCGCGCCTGCGGCACACGGGTTCCGGGGATCGGTCTCCGGCCCGTGCACACCTGACAGGCGCTAGCCGGCGGAGACCGCTCGGGGCGCGGCAAGACATTCTTCGACGAGCCGGACCGCCTCGGGCAATTCGATGTGGTCTTCCGGGTAGGCCCCGAGGTGGCCGCCGTCGGGGAGGACGGTGGCGACCGCGCCGAGCTCGCGGACCAGAACGCCCACGTGTTCGAGTGGGTCGGGCGCGTTGACCGGGTCGTCGATGGCCTGGAGCACCCGGAACTGCTTGGCGGCGGCGCGGATTCGCGTCCAGTCGAAGTCACCCGCGAAGAAGCCGGCGAGCAGGTCGTAGCCGACCTCGTGGACCGAGGCCGAGACCAGGACGACCCCGGCGAAGACCCCCGCGGCCGGATCGTGCGCCTCGAGCACGCGCAGCACATTGACCGCGCCGATGCTGTGGCCGACCAGCACGGTGTCCTCCGGCCGGCTCACGGCGGCGGCCGCCGCAAACGCTTCGCGCCACGGATCACGCTGCGGCGCATCCGTATTCGGCAGGTTGGGGATGACGACCTGATGCCCCCGGCCGGTCAGCTCGGCGCCGAAGGGGGGAAACCAGACGCTGTCCGCACGGGCTTGCAGTCCGTGCGAGACCACGATGGTGCTCACTGCTCGATGGTCCTCTCGTTGTCGTTCCGGCCATCGAGCCTGCACGACGACACTGGCATTCGACTGGCAAGGCCCCCGCCGTCGGTGTCGGGCGGGGAAGGCGGCGTCGGCGTCCGACAGGTCGCCCGCGAAGGAGCCGTGGAAGCCGGGCCGGCGCGGGGAATCCGTCAGATGACGTACGTATGCCGTTGCAGGGCATCACGCAGCGCACCGCGGCGGGTGGTCCCGAGTTTGTGGAAGACGCGCTGGAGGTGGGTGGAGACGGTTCTGGACGACAGGAACAGCTGCTCGCCGATCTGTTTGTTGGTCTGCCCGGCAGCGGCGAGTTCGGCGACGGCCAGCTCGCGCGCGGTCAGCGAATTCGGCCCGCCCGCAGTGGAATTCGCGCGGGCGGCGCTGAGCTCGGCGCGAGTGCGCTGCAACCATGGTTCGGCACCGAGTTCGGCGAAAATCCTTGCGGCCGTGTCGAGATGCGTCCTGGCCGCGACGGTGGCGCGGTCGCGGCGGAGCTGCTCGCCGTAGAGCAGTTCGATGCGCGCACGATCGAACACCCACCGCTCGGCGCCGGGCGTGGCCAGCGCCTGTTCGAACAGCGCGCCGCCGTCCTCGGGATGCGCGACCGCCAGCGCGGCGGTGGTGATCATCGCCAGTCGTGGCGAAAGCTCGTCCAGCCCGGCCGCTTTCGCCGCACCCGCATGCGCCCGCGCCTCGTCCACGCGGCCGCTGCGGGCCGCGGCTTCGGTCAGGTCGAGCACCAGCCACAGGGCGTGGGGTGTGTGCGGCAGGAAGGCGCCGGGCGGGTTGATCGAGGCGGCGTGCCGGTAGGCATCGGTGAAGGCCGAGGTGGCGAGGGCATGCATGCAGCGGATGTGGGAGGCGTAGTGGGCCAGCGCCAGCAGGTTGCGCGGAGCCGCCCACATGAGCAGCTGCTCGCTGAGCTGTTCGAGGGTCGCGACCTCCCCGCGGGCGGCCGCGACCAGGCCGCGCAGGAACTTCCCGGGCCCGGCGGTGGTCAGATACCCGAGCTCGGCGCACAGCCGCAGCCCCTCCGCGGTGACCTCGATCAGGTGATCCCAAGCGCCACTGAAGAAGTCGTCGTTCCCGAGCAGGAACAACGCGTCGATGGCCCGCGCCACCGCACCGCCGTCGCGGCCGTCGTCGATCACCCGTTGCAGCGGTTCCCGGACCCGTCCGGCCCGATCCAGATACGCGCCGGCGGTCGCGACGCGCACGATGTGCACCGGATCGGCGCAGAACCGCAGCTGGTCCAGGGCCGCATCGAGATCCGCCAGGGCCTTGGCTCCGGCCTGCGCGGGATCGACGAACGGCCCGCCGAGCAGTGACAGGGCATCGGCCGGGTCCGGCAGCACGCGGTCGAGCGCGGCCCGGATCTCGGGCCACAGCTCCTGGCGGCCGCTGTAGAAGCCGATGTACAGCAGGGTGTGCAGGGCCTCCACCACGGTGTCCGGATCGGCGGGTGCGTCGTCTGCGGTGCGCAGCGCGGCCAGCAGCAGCCGGCTCGCGGTCGCGACATCACCCTCGCTGTTGAGCAGTTGGAAGGCCGCGGCGAGCGCCACCTCCAGCGAATGACCGCCGGTCGCGGATTCGCGGGCGCCGCGCAGCAGGCGGCCGGTGTCGGAGAGGTCGCCGGTGACGAGGGAGCCCAGATAGGCCGCCCGCGCGGTCCGGCGGGCCCGGTCGCCCGCGGCCGGGCTCAGTTCCGCCGCGCGCAGCATGGTCGCGGTGGCCCGCACACTGTCACCGTCGCGCAACATGCGCTGGGCGACCGCCTCGAGCAGGCCCGCCACATCCTCGTCGGGGCCGGTCGCGGCCTGGCCGAGGTGCCAGGCCGCGCGCTGCGGCGAGTCCGCGAAGCCGTCGGCGAGGGTGCGGTGCACGGCCCGGCGTTCGCCGCTCGTCGACAGCTCCACCACGGCCGACCGGATCAGGGGATGCCGGAATTCGAGGCGGCCGGTCCGCGGATTCGCCCGCACGATTCCCGCCCGCTCGGCCGCCGCCAGATCCCCCGCACCCTGCGGGAGCGCGACGCCGTCGGCGAGGCTCATACCCTGGTCCGCGGCACCGAGCACGACGACCAGCAGCGAGCGCCGGGTCTCCGGCGGCAAGGCCTCGATCCGGGCGGTGAACACGCGCTGCAGGCGCCGGGTCAACGGCAGCACCTCCGGCAAACGCCCCGTGGCACTGTGGGTTTCGAGGGCAATGGGCAACTCCAGCAGTGCCAGCGGATTGCCCCGGGCATCGGTGCGCAGCCGGCGCCGCACCGCGGCCGGGAGGGCAGGTAACTCCGATTCCAGCAGTTCCTCGGCGCTGTGATCGTCCAGTGGCTCGACCTCCCGGATCCGAAACCCGCTGCGCGTGAACGCATCACCGGCATCGGAGCGCACCGCCGCCAGCAGCCGGATATCGGTGGCTCCAAGGCGGCGCAGGGCGTAGATCAGCACCATGCTGCTGGCCAGGTCCAGCCATTGCACGTCGTCGATCACCAGCAGCACCGGACCGCCCTCGGCTCCGGCCCAGACCCGCAGCAGCGCAAGGGTTGCCGAGCCGGCGAGCAGGGTCGCGGGCAGGCTCCCCGGCTCCAGCCCCATGATCACGCGCATGGCATCCCGGTGCGACGCCTCGAGTCGATCGACGAATCCGGCCATCGGTTGCAGTAGCTGGTTCAAGCCGCCGAACCGCAGGCCCGCCTCGAATTCCAGGGCGGCCGCACGCAGCACCCGGGTCCCGTTCCAGGCCGCGATCTCGGCGGCCGCGTCCAGCAGCGCAGTCTTGCCGACCCCGGCCTCACCGCTGAGCACCAGCGCGGTGTCATCGCCCGGAACGCCGGTGACGAACGCGGAGATCACCTCGATATCGACCGCCCGACCGACCAGCATCCGCCACCACTCTCCGACCGCACCACATCGTCCCGATCATTCTGACCACGCGGCATTCCAGGCCCCGCGCATTTCGGGGAATACCCGCCGAATCCGCCCACCCAGTGGGCGCAGGTGCGAGCCGGGTGCGGCCCGCGAATTGCACGGCGGGCCGGGCAACGATGGTTCGGCGGGTGAGGCGGCAGAGGCGGGCAATTCCGACCGCCGGAACCGGTCGGTGACCGGGCAAACCCCCAGAGATCCAACAAGTGAGCGCACGCTCAGGACATTTGACCAGTTGCCTATGAATTGCCAAGGGGGCCGATACGTTACATCAAACCCCTTGTTACACATATCAACTCGAATAGCTCCGAGGTGACCATCCCCACAGCACCGAAACGGCGATTCCGGTTGAACGCCCAACCTGGAATCCGTAAAGTTACTCACTAGTTAGGCACGAAGGTGTTCCTACCTCGGCCCAACATTCTGCTAGGGGGCCAATCGCATACCGTCCGCATCCACCGACGCATGTCGGACGAACACCGTTGGATACCAACAGGTTCGTATTTAAGGAGGGGACGATGGTTTCGTACATCGTCACGGGCGGTACTGGATTCCTGGGCCGGCGCGTTGTCGCCGCGCTGCTGGAGCGCGACCCGGAGGCCGTGGTCCACGCACTGACGCGTGAGGCCTCGGTGGCCAAACTGCGCGAGCTGGCGGCGGGCTGGGGCGCCGAAGATCGGGTGTTCCCACTGGTCGGAGACCTGGCCGCGCCGGGACTGGGCCTGCCGGAGGGCGCCGGCAGCCGCTTCTCGGAGGCCCCGCGGGCCGATCACATCATCCACCTCGGCGCGGTCTACGACATGACCGCCGACGCCGAGGTCACCTACGCGGCCAATGTGCAGGGCACCCGCTCGGTCATCGACCTGGCCCTGGAACTGGGCGCGGTGCTGCACCACGTCTCGTCGGTCGCGGTCGCGGGCGATCACAAGGGCAAGTTCTTCGAGGACGACTTCGACCTCGGCCAGGGCCTGCACTCCCCCTATCACCGCACCAAGTTCGAAGCCGAGAAGATGGTCCGCGAGGCCGCGGGCCTGCGCTGGCGGGTCTACCGCCCGGCCATCGTGGCCGGCGACTCCCGCACCGGCGAGATGGACAAGATCGACGGGCCGTACTACTTCTTCCCCGCCATCGCGGGGCTGGCGGCACTGCCCTCGGAGCTGCCCATGCCGATCCCCGACCTGGGCGCCACCAATATCGTTCCGGTGGACTATGTGGTCGACGCCATGGTCGAGCTGATCGGCAAGCCCGGGCTCATCGGCCGCACCTTCCACCTCACCAACCCGGAACCGCAGCCGTTCACCGAGATCTACAACGCGCTCGCCCGTGCCGCCGGCGCGCCGACCGCCATCGGCACCGTGCCCGGCTCGCACACCGCACTCAACGCCCTCGGCGGGCTGCCGGGCGTGCCCGCGGTGCGGGACTTCCTGCTGGAGCGCTTCGGCATTCCCGCCGAGGTGGCCCCGCACACGTCCTTCGAGTCGACCTTCGTCTCCGAATCCACCCGCGCGCAGCTGCGTGGCAGCGGCATCGAGGTGCCGAAGTTCGAGGACTATGCCGCCGCCCTGTGGAAGTACTGGCGCGCCAACCTGGATCCCGATCGCGCCCGCCGCATCGAGGGCGATCGCCTCGCGGGCCGCATCGTGCTGATCACCGGCGCGTCCTCCGGAATCGGCCTGGCGACCGCGCACGCGGTGGCCAAGCGCGGCGCGACCGTGCTCATGGTGGCGCGCACCGAGGAGGAGCTGAACGCCGCGGCCGCCGAGGTGCGGGCGGAAAGCGGTGCGGCGCAGGCGTACATCTGCGACATCACCGACGAGAAGTCGGTGGAGCTGCTGGTCAAGCAGGTGCTCGCCGATCACGGGCACGTCGACTACGTGGTGAACAACGCAGGCCGCTCGATTCGCCGCTCGGTGCTCAACTCCACCGATCGCATGCACGACTTCGAACGGACCATGGCGGTCAACTACTTCGGCGCGGTGCGGCTCATCCTGGCGCTGCTGCCGTCCATGCGGGAGCGCCGCTTCGGGCACTTCGTGAACATCTCCTCGATCGCGGTGCAGACCAAGGTGCCGCGCTTCGCGGCGTACGTGGCCAGCAAGTCGGCGCTGGACAACTTCAGCGAGATCGCGGCGGTCGAGAACGCCGACGCCGGAATCACGTTCACCTCGGTGCGCATGCCGCTGGTGCGCACCGCCATGATCGCGCCGACCGACCTGTACAAGTCCATCCCGGTGCACAGCCCGGATCAGGCGGCCGACATCGTGGTGCGCGCGCTCGAGCGCCGGCCCAGCCGGATCGACACCCCCATCGGCACCTTCGCCCAGGTCGTCGACACGGTCATGCCCTCGGTGAAGCGCGCCATCCTGCACCAGGGCTTCCGGATGTTCGGCGAGTCCAAGGCGGCACGCACGCCCGCGCCGGTCGCCCCGGTGGACGCCGAAACCGCCACGGAGAAGCCGGAATCGCGCAGCCCGCTGCTCGCGCTGGCCCCGATCGTGCAGCCGCTCATGGGCCTGCCCGCCCCGGCCGCGCGCATCACGAACCGCATTCCAGGCCTGCACTGGTAAACAGCTCGTCCGCCAACACGGTTCGGCCCGGTGTGGAACAGCACACCGGGCCGGCCGTTGTTCGGTATCCGCGGTCCGGTGGTGGGCGAGGCCCCAAGTGCCGTGACACCTGACGCCCCCCGAACCGCGGATACCCGGACCCCGCTCCGGGGTCTCGTCAGCAAGTCCACGAGACCGCCCGGGAGCCGGGCCCTTTCCCCTCCCCGGGGTCAGATGCGGTCCGTGGCGAAGTTCACCGCGTCCACCAGATCGCTGCCGTAGGCGACGTGCGCGTTGGCGTCGACGCCGGAGCCGCAGATGGGATCGCCGCCGGTGCACCAGTCCCCGGTGCGGAACTGGTACGCGCCGGGCACATTCCAGCCCAGGCCGCGCATGGGGTCACCGAACAGCAGTACCGCGGCGACGCGCTCGCCGAGGTAGCCCGGCAGCTGCACCCGGCCCGGATACCAGGACATCACGCCGGTGCCCATTGCCGCGTGCACGACCGCCGCGCCCTGCGAGTAGCCGACCAGGACGAACTCCTGGCCCGGGCAGGCGGCGGCCGCAGCGGCCAAGTGCCCCACCAGATCCGCGCTCCCCGCGCCCACATCGAACGAGTAGTCGGCGGGGTAGTTCACGCGATAGGAACTCGTCGAAACGGGCAACCGATCCTGCAGCATGCCGTAGAGCGGATCGCCGATCTCGTCGCCGAGCCACCCGGGTTCGCCTGTGCCCCTTGCCACTACGACGTCCACGGCGGCGCATTCCGCGTACGCGTGGGCCCTCGATGGTGGAACGAACACGGTCGCGATCGTCAGCATGATCGCGAGACCCAAAGCCGTACGCCACTTTCCGGGCAGCAATACCTTCCGGTCGCCCATTGGCCTCACCTCTCACGTCGTTGTGAGAAGCCCAGTGACTCTTGTCATTGACTAGAGACCGATCACCGGGCCATGTGACCCACGGTAGGAAGGGTCCAGGAGGGCGGCAACGAATTCTACTGGAGAGACACCTGATTGGTACCCAAACGTTTCATCATGAAACTTGTTATCTACGTGCTACTTTGGGGCTACGAATCGGCCACGGACGGGATCCGGACCACACCGCGAACCGCGCGCAAAATGGAACTAGTTCTCATAGTGTGTTGGTATGGAACGACTTACCGGGCTCGATGCGAGCTTCCTCTATCTCGAAACAGACACCCAACTCCTGCACGTCTGCGCAATGCTGATACTCGATCCCGCCGCCGACGGGGTGAGCTACGAGCACGAGGCCTTCAAGGCCGAACTCGGACGGCGGCTGCACCTCATCCCGGCCATGACCCGGCGGCTGCACGCGGTGCCGCTGAACCTCGATCATCCGGTCTGGGTGCGGGATTCGAACTTCGACCTGGACTACCACGTGCGCCGGCTCGCGCTGCCCGCCGGCGCCGGGGACCGGGGACTGGCCGAACTCGCCGCCGACATCGCCGGACGCCCCCTCGACCGCGGCCGGCCGCTGTGGGAGATGTGGGTGGTCGAGGGCCTGCCGCACGGCAAGGTGGCGGTCATCTCGAAGTACCACCACGCCATCGTGGACGGCATCACCGGCACCAACATGATGATGCACCTGTGCGATGTGCAGCCGGGTGTGTCCTACACCCCGCCCGCCGAGATCGGCCCGGCCGAAACGGAACCCAATGATCTGCAGCTGGCCGGGGAGGCGCTGCTGAAGCTTCCGGGCCGGCTCGGGATGGTCGGCATGGTGCCCAAGACCGTTGGCATTCTGGGCGGTCTGGTGCAGCGGCGGCGGGGCAACGGAAGCCGCGGCATGCCCTTGCCCTTCACCGCGCCGCGCACGCCGTTCAATCGGGCAATCACCCAGCATCGCGCCATCTCCTTCGTGCAGACCGAGCTGTCGGATATCAAGGAGATAAAGACCGCCTTCGGGGTGAAGGTCAACGACGTGGTGCTGGCGGTGGTCGGCGGCGCACTGCGCAGCTACCTCGAGGTGCACGACGAACTGCCCGAAACCTCGCTCATGGCCTCGGTTCCGGTGTCCACGCACGAGACCTCACGCCACGAGGAGGGCACCAACAAGGTGTCGACCATCTTCGCGCGGCTCTACACCGAGATCGAGGATCCGGTGGCGCGGGTGCTGGCCATCGCCGAGGACAATCGCGGAGCCAAGGAGGAGCACAACCTGATCGGCGCCGACTTCCTCCAGGACTGGGCGAAGTACGCGCCGCCCAACACCTTCCAGCTGGCCGCCCGGGCATACTCGTCGCTCAAGCTGGCCGAGCACCACCCGGTGGTGCACAACCTGGTGGTGTCGAACGTGCCCGGGCCCAACTTCCCCATGTACTTCCTGGGGGTCCGGGTGGCGTCGATGTATCCGTTCGGGCCGGTGTTCCACGGCGCGGGACTCACCGCCACCGTGATCTCCAACAACGGGCACCTGGATTTCGGGTTCATCGCCTGCAAGGAACTGGTGCCGGATGTGGACACCATCGCCGACGCCGTCCCCGAGGTGATCACCGCGCTGCTCAAGGCCGCGCGCGAAAAGGCCTGACCCGGGCCCGAATTCGCTACACCCGATCCACCACCGATTGAACGGCCTCGAGGAACACCGGGACAAAGACGTCCGCCTCGAGTGCGCAGGCCGCATGACCGGCCTTGGCGAGGAAGATCTCCGCTCCCGGAATCGCCTTCGCCATCTCCAGCTGACGGAAGACGGGCAGCGCCCGATCCCGCGTGGTGATCACCACCGCCGTCGGCACTTTCAGCGTCGGCAGCCAGTCCGACGCATCGAAACGCCCCAGCACCGCGAGCGCCTGTGCGAGCGCCCAGCCGCTGGTGGCCCGCAGTTCCGTCATGGCCCAGCGATCCATCCGGCCCACCGGCCACGAGGATTCGGGCAGCGTGGGCAGTTTGTCGCGGCGCAGTTCGGCGCGGCGGAAGGACCATTCGGAGAACAGCGTGGCGGTGGCCGACCAGCCGCGGTGGAAGGCCCGCTCGCGCCACTTCTCCTGGAAGCGGTAGGTGGTGGCGGCCAGTACCAGCCCGCCCACGCGATCCGGATGCCGGTGCGCGGTCAGCTGGGCGACCACGCCACCCATGGAATAGCCTGCGAGAATGGGGCGTTCGACGCCCACCGCATCGGCGACGGCGACGACGTCATCGGCGAGATCGTCGAGATCGAAACGCTCGGAACGGATTCCGTGACCGTGCCAGCGCTGATCGAACAAGACCACGCGGTAGCGCTCGTTGAGTTCGCGCAGGCACGGGAACCAGTTGAGCATGGCGGTGGTGGCCATGCCGTGCAGCAGCAGCACGGTCGGCGAATCCGCGGCCGGACCCGGCAGGTCCACCACGTAGGTCGAGCCGCGGCCGGGCAGCTCCACCATCGCGCCCTGCGGCACCTCGGTCAGCCGGGAGATGCGTGGCGAGAGCCGCCGGCCACGGCGGGGCGCGGCGGCGGGCGTGGTCAGGTCCGAGCTGGGGTTCGTCATCGAAGGCCTCCCGGCACACCGCCTCGGCGGTCGAAATGGAACACGTTCCACTTTATGATGCCATACCGGGGACGGACCTGCGGGTTACGGCTCGCAGACGTCCGGGGCGGCGACGACCGTGGTCACGACCACCGGAGCGGCCGGCGAGGGCGGGGTGACGGGCGGGTCGGCGGGAATCTCGTAGAGGTGAATTCCGGTGCGGCGCACCTGCCCCGGCTCCAGGGTGACGTCCGAGACGAAGGCGGCGTGACCGTAGATATCGATCACCTCGGCCGTGAACGGGCCCGGACCAAGACCTGAGAGGTTCCAGTAGTTGTCGTTGCCGCGCCGCAGGGGCCGGTAGTCACCGCCCGAGGCGGGGCGCAGCGCGACCTGACGGATGGGATTTCCGGTGCCGGAGAACAGGATTCCGATCCAGCTGGGCGAGGAGCTCGGCTGCACCCGGTAGAAGAGCTCGGGGGCCGGATCGGGGTCACGCACCTGGCTGATCCGGATCGGCGCGACACCGTCGGCAGCCTCGGCGATGACCTCGAAAGCCGAACGGCTCAAATCGTATTGGTCCGGGCCGCAACCGGGGCAGCGGTCCACAACCAGGGCGCGGACGCTGCCGAGCGGGCCGTCGATATCGACGTAGGAGCCGCAGGGGGCGGAACCGTCGTACTGACCGGTCGGGACCCCGACGTAGTAGCCGTCCAGCGGCAGACCGGGCAGCGAGCACGCCGCCACGCCCTGATCGAAGGCGTAGAACCGGGCCTCGCCCGGTTCCGGGGCCGGTTCCGACTCCTCGATCTGAATCTGCTGTGGAGTAACCGAACTCAGTGCAGCAGCCGCGGGAAGCGTGATGACGGTTGTGGTGGGTGAGGCCGTACTACAGCTGAGGGACTGCGGTCTTATCCACCACGTGGCCAGTCCCACCACCACCGCTCCCACCAGAATCGTCCACAACCATGGCCTGCCAGAATGGACCTCTTCGCGTCCGGTGCGGTGCATGGCCGGTCCCCAACCCTCCGTATTGTGTTTGCTGACGCGATGCTGCACTCACATCAGGAAAGCAGCCGACGCCGTTTCGCCGGGCTCGAATCGGAAAGTCGGAGGAAAAACGGCGGCGTGTTGCCGGTGTGTCCTGGAGTTAGAACCGCAGGCCACGGCGCTTCGTATGTCCGGGTATCCCGCATTTCCGGATGCCCGCTCGCCTCAGGAGATCGCCGCCATGGCCCAGCTCGCGCCCTTCTACCGGCAGGTGCAGTCCCACTACGACCTGTCGGACGCCTTCTACGCGCTGTTCCTCGACCCGACCATGACCTACAGCTGCGCCTACTTCGACCGCGCGGGCATGAACCTGGAGGAGGCCCAACTGGCCAAGATCGACCTGGCCCTGGGCAAGCTGGGACTCGAGCCCGGGATGACACTGCTCGATGTCGGCTGCGGGTGGGGGTCGACCATGATCCGGGCGGTGCTGACCTACGGGGTACGGGTGATCGGACTGACCCTGAGCCGCAATCAATTCGAGTCGGTCCAGACACGGCTGCGGGAACTCGGTATCTCCGAAGCCGAAGTGCGGCTGCAGGGTTGGGAGGAATTCGAGGGCACCGCCGATCGGATCGTCAGCATCGGGGCCTTCGAGCACTTCCGCAAGGAGCGGTATGCGGAATTCTTCACCCGGTGCCATCGGATGCTGCCCCCGGACGGACGCATGCTGCTGCACACCATCGTCGGGCGCACCCTGGCCGAGCTGCGGTCCGCCGAGATCCCGGTCACCCGCGAGGATGCGCTGTTCCACATCTTCGTCAAGCGGGAGATCTTCCCCGGAGGCCAACTGCCGCAACCCGATACGGTCCCGCGGGAGGCGGAGGCGGTGGGCTTCCGGACCTCGCGGATCCAGTCGCTGCGGCCGCACTACGCCAAGACCCTCGACCTGTGGGCGGCGGCGCTGGAGTCGCATCACGACGAGGCGGTCCGGATCACCTCCGAGGAGGTCTACCAGCGGTATATCCGGTACCTGACCGGGAGTGCGTACTACTTCCGGGCGGGCCACCTGGACGTCGTGCAGTTCACCCTCCAGAAGTAGGCACCAGGACCGCTGCGCCCGCGAATCGCCCGTGGGCCAGATCCCGGAGGGCCCGATCGGCGGCCTCGAGCGGGTAGGGATGGACGGTCACCTCGAGGCGATGGCCGCCCGCGAAGGCGAGGAAATCCCGGGCGTCCTGCCGGGTATTGGCGGTGACGGATCGAATCTCCCGCTCCTGGAACAGATGCCGCTGGTAGTTCAGCGGCGGAATGTCGCTGAGGTGGATGCCGGCGATCGACAGCACGCCACCGCGATCCAGCGCCGCCAGGGCGGGCAGCACCAGATCACCCACGGGCGCAAAGAGAATCGCCGAATCGAGCGGCTCGGGGGGTGCGTCGGCGGCACCCTGCGCCGAGGCCGCACCCAGCTCCAGGGCGAGCTCCCGGGCCTCCTTGTCGCGGGTCATCACGTGAACTTCCGCGCCCTGCGCCAGCGCCACCTGCGCAGCCAGATGGGCGCTCCCGCCGAATCCGTAGATACCGAGACGTCCACCCTGCGGCAGCGCCGCCCGTCGCAACGCCCGGTACCCGATGATGCCCGCACACAGTAGCGGCGCGAGCTCGGCATCGGTGTATCCGCCGGGCAGGGGTAGCGCGTAATCCGCTGGCACGGTGGCGAATTCGGCGTAGCCGCCGTCGGCGTCCCAGCCGGTGTAGCGCGACTCGGGGCACAGGTTCTCGTCGCCCCTTCGGCAGAACCTGCACACTCCACACGTGTGCCGCAGCCAGGCGATCCCGACCCGATCGCCCACCCGGATCTCGCCGTCCACCCCCGCCCCCACCTGCACGACCTCACCGACGACCTCGTGTCCGGGGACCACCCCGGGCCGATGCACCGCCAGATCCCCCTCGGCGACGTGCAGATCGGTCCGGCACACCCCGCATGCCAGCACCCGGACGAGCAACTCCCCGGCGGCGGGTTCGGGTACGGACATCTGTTCGAAGATCACCGGCCGCTCATCGACCGGGCCCGGCCGCTCGACCCGCCACGCTCTCATCGTCGCCATTCCTCCAGTTTCCTCCCGACGGGCTCGCGGCCGGGAGAAACCGCCCTGGTTCCAGGGCGTCGCGAGGGCCGCGATCAGGGGTTGACCCGGGGTTTCGGCGTGGGCATCGTGGGCGACCGGTAGCGCCTGGGCAAGCCCCGGAAAAGAATGGGGCGACCAAACCGGCGGAAACCAGTTATTCTGCAGCCTGATCGACGCCCGGCCTCGCCGAAAATTCGGTGTTGCCGGGCGTTTTTTCGTGGTCCGGGAGGATGGATGTCAACGATCGACGCGGCGCCCGAGGTGGACGCCGCCGAAACGGCAGCCGATCCGGTGCCGTTCGCCTGGCGCGGCGTGCTCGCCGTGTCCCTGGGCTTCGCCATCGTGCTCGGCGTGCCCGCGGCGCGGGTCAATTACTTCGGCGATGAGCTGTACTTCCTGGCGGCCGGTCGGCGGCTGGCGTGGGCCTATCCCGATCAGGGGCCGCTGGCGCCGTTCGTCGCGCACCTCATGGATGTGATCGCGCCGGGTTCGGTGCTGGCGCTGCGGATTCCGGCGCTGTTGCTGATGGCGGCCGCGGCGGTGGTGGCGGCCGCTACCGCGCGGGAGCTGGGGGCGGGCGCGCGGTATCAGGTGCTCGCCGCGGCGGCCTACGCGGTCTCGCCGCTGGCGTTCAACCAGATGCAGCTGATCACGCTGACCTTCGACATTCCCCTGCAGGCGGCGATCGTCTGGCTGCTGATTCGCTGGGTGCGGACCCGGCAGGACTGGCTGCTGATCGTCGCCGGCGTGGTAGCGGCGGTGGCGTTCCAGGCGAAGTGGATGATGCCGGGTGTGTGGGCGCTGCTGGGTCTGGGCGTGCTGATCGCCGGACCTCGCGAGTTGCTGCGCCGCCCGGCGCTGTACGTCGGCACGCTGATCCTCACGGTCTCGATGATTCCCGGCATCCTGTGGCAGATGGACCACGACTGGGTGGAATCCAAGATGACCGCGATCATCGCCCAGGAGCAGTACGCCGCCCACACCGGACCGCTGGTCTGCGCGGTGGAGATCGCCGTCCAGTGCGGCCTGCTCGGCGGCCTGCTGAGCATCCTGGGCCTGTGGGGCCTGGTGCGGCTGGAGTCGTTGCGGCCCTACCGTTTCGCCCTGATCGCGGGCGTGGGACTGCTGGTGATCGTCCTCGTCGAGAACGGCCGCTCGTACTACGTCGCGGGCTTCTGGCCGGCCCTGATCGGCGCGGGCGCGTTCGCGCTGAGCACGGTCGAGGCGCGGCGTCAGGTGCGCAAGGCGGTGAACGCCGTGGCGGTGCTGTCGGCCGTCCTGTACACGGCGTGGATGTGCGCGATCCCGGTGCCGTACAGCTGGGCGTGGGCCCGGGACTTCACCGGGATCGATCGCCCGATCACCGACCAGGCCCAGTACTGGCAGCGCGAGTCGCTGACCGGCCCGGCCGGCTACGAAACCTTCACCAAGGCGGTCGCCGACGCGGTGGCCGGACTGCCCGAATCCGAGCGCGGCAACACCGCGGTGGTCGCGACCGCGTACGTGCAGGCCAGCGCGCTGGAGGAATTCGGCCGCGCCTACAACATGCCGCCGGTCTACAGCCCCAACCGCGGCTTCGGCTACTTCGGCCCGCCGCCGGACTCGGCTCGCACCATCGTCTACCTGTCCGTGGACGGCGTGGGCGACAAGGAGTTCCTCGCCAAGTTCGCCTCCACCACCCAGGTCACCCGCCTCGACGACCCCAACGGCCTCCCCGGCCTGGAACGCCTGGTCACCGTCTACGTCTGCCACGATCCCCTGCAACCCTGGTCCGGGGTCTGGCCGGGCCTGATGACCCTCACCTTCCCCAGCGGAATCTGAGCTACCCGAGCCGGTGTGCGGCCGCGGCGTCACCCGCCGCGGCCGTACTCGTTTCGCTGCCGGACGGCTTGCGGCGGCTGATTCCGCGGTCGCGGGGTGGGGTCAGAGGGACATCTTGCCGTTGTCGACGGTGTAGATGGCGCCGTGGACCGCGGAGGCTTCCTCGGAGCAGAGGAAGGTGACGACGTTGGACACCTGGGCCGGGTCCATGAGGCCGCGGGCGGACGCGGTTTTCATGATGAGGGTGTAGTCGGGGTCCGCGGGGAAGGTGAAGTTCTCCAGGAGGGGCGTGGTCATGCCGCCGGGGCAGACGGCGTTGATCCGGATTGCGCTGCTGTCGAATTCGAGGGCCATGGCCCGGGTGAGGCCGATGAGGCCGTGTTTGGCGGCGCAGTAGCCGGCCGAGTAGGCCTGGCCCTCGAGGCCGGCGATCGAGGCGACGTTGACGATGCAGCCGCCGCGCTCGAGCAGCTGTGGGAGCGCGGCACGGGAGAGGAAGAACGGCGCGCTGAGGTTGACGGCCAGGTCGTACTGCCACTCCTCGTCACTGACCTCGGCGGTGTGCCGCATGGTGTGCGCCCCTGCCGCATTGACCAGAATGTCGATCCCGCCGAATCGCTCCGTACACGCCCGCACCACCGCCGCGGACGCGCCCGGATCAGTGAGATCCGCTGCCAGCCAGCCTGTTTCGTCGCCTTCGAGTGCCGCCTTCAACCGTGCCTCGTCGCGCCCCACCCCGAACACCCGAGCCCCGCCGTCACGCAGCGACTGCGCCACGGCCCGCCCCAACCCGGAGGATGCCCCGGTCACCACCGCGACCCGGTCCTCGAACCGCCCGGCACCATTGCCCGCCATACCGTCTCCATTCCATCCCCGGGCAGCCACGAAACCGCCACCCGCTCGAGCGGCCTCCAAAGTAGCTCAGTCGGCAGCGATGACCGACAGCCTCATCGCGACCTGTCGAAGACGAACAGGTCGCGCCCGCCGAAGGGGGCCGGCCAGCGGTCCGGGTCGTAGGCGATCTCCCGTAACCCGGCCGCCCGCGCTGCGGCTCGGACATCGTCGCGGGACAGCACGCGCCGTACCTGGAGGGCGATACCCGCCGCCATGCCGGAATCCACGAAGCCGACCAGCCGGGAGAGTTGAAAGGCCAAGCGGCCGAAGAAGAATCCGCGCACCACCAGCGACGCGCGGCCCAGCCGGCCGTCCGAGGTGGACTGGAGCACGATCACGCGCGACGCCACCCGGGCCGTCTCACCGAGCACGGCCGCGGGATCGGCGGGAGACTGCAAGACGTGCAGGACCAGCGCTGTCTCGAAGGCGTCACTGGGAAACGGCAGCACGCCGTCCGCGCACAGCACCGGCCCGTGCCCCACGACATGCATGTCCACGACATCGGTTTCGATCACGTCGAGCCCGGTGATCTTGCGCAGCAGGTCCGCATTGTGGCCGGTCCCGGAGCCGACGTCGAGCACCCGCCCGGCCGCGGGCAGATACGGTGCGATCCGCTCGGCGATGCGCGCCGCCCGCTCGCCGGCCGCCCGCTCGAGCCGGGCCTTCACGCCACCCGCTCGGGATCGTGCAACAGCCCGGTCACCTCGAAGCCCACAGTTGATCTTCTCCCCACCCGGCGAACATAGCACCGTCCCCGGAGGGCCCTGGGCAGCCGCGCACGGTCATTCCGGGTCGCCGGCGAGTGCAATCCGGAGAAAGCAGACCAGTTGGGTGCGAACACGGTCCTGGGAGAGCCCGTCGGATCCGGCACGTAGCGCCGACAGCAACGCCGAGACCAGGATCGAGAGCAGGACCTCCCCCGCGATCTCCGGATCGAGCGACGGATCCAGGTACCCGTGGGCGATCCCGCGCCGCACCACCTCCACCGATTGCGCCCCATAGGCGCGGGCATGGTGCAGGCAGCGGTCCAGGACTCGATCGTCGATCGAAGAGGCCTCCAGCAGAAAGAAATTCACCAGCCCGCGTTCGGTCTCGACCAGGTCGTAGCAGCGGTCGACGACGCGGGCGTAGCGCGCGCAGAAGGCGTCGAGGGTGGCGGGGATGTCGTCCCCCTCGGGCCCCAGCAGGCGGGTGCGAATGAGGGTGAAGCAGTGGTCGATGACGGCGTCGAGAATGTCGCGCTTGTTGGCGAAGTAGTTGTAGAAGGTGCCGTGGCTGACCCCGGCGGCCGTGGCGATGTCGTCCACGCCGATGCCGCGGAAGCCGCGCGTGACCACCAATTCGTAGGCGGCGCCGACCAATTCGGCCCGGCGCTGTGCGGCGCGCGGGTGGCGGCCGCGCTCTGCCCGGCCGGCCGTCACGGCGGGGCGCTCCGGGGGCGCAGGGTCTTGTCGAGAACGTCGATCACCGCGGTCATGCTGCGCTCCCGGATGCCCGGATTGGCCGCGCCCAGCAGTTCCCGCATGATCCACGGCCCGACCATGGTGAGGATGGTGTGCCCCAGCACGTCCGGGTCGATATCGGGACGAATCCACCCTTCCTCCCTGCCGCGTGTCAGTTCCCCCGCGATGAGCGAGGCGGTCAGCGCCTCCAGCCCGAGCAGCCGGTGCGCCAGCTCCGGATCGATGGCCCCGGCCTCCACCACCAGCAGCCGCAGCACCTGCGGCTCCCGTTCGAGCAGGTCCCAGAGCCGGTCGAGGGCCGCTCGCACCGCCGCGACCAGCTCGCCGACCTCGCCCGCGGCGCCGAGGACGGTGTCGAGTTCCATGGCGTCGGTCACTTTCTCGATGCCGAGATCGATGACGTGGTCGAGGATTTCGCGCTTGCTGCCGAAGTAGCGGTAGACGGTGCCCTGTCCGATCCCGGCCCGGGCGGCCACCTCGGAGATGGCGGTGGCCTCGTAGCCGTTGGCGGTGAAGACCTCGAAGGCGGCCTCGATGATCTGCCGGCGGCGCCGCGACGGGAGTTCGGGCTGCGGCGGCCGCCCGATGCGTCGCGAGGTTATTTGGCGGCCCCGCCCTTCTGGCCGAGGTCCTTGGGGCCGTAATCGGTGACCAGCCAGTCGCCGCCGCTCTTGGCCACGGTCAGCACCAGCAGGTTCGGCACGGTCGCCGGCTCGGTCTGCTGCACGTTCTGGGTCTTCTGGGTGGCGTAGACGGTGACGGTGTACTGGTCGTTGCCCTTGGCCTCCACCGAGCTGCCGACCACATCACCGGTCGCCACCACCTGGGCGTCGGTCATGATCTTGGCCAGGGTGTCGTGCACCTGGGTGTACCTGTCGCGCAGCGCATCCGAGGTGCCGCGCTCCACGCCGTCGAAGAAGGCGGGCAGGTTGCGGTAGTCGTAGGTGAGCGAGCGCAGGGTGTAGTCCTTGGCCACCTGGGCGGCGCGGTCGCGGTCGGCCTGGCCGTTCTTCAGCGCGTGGTAGTCGCCGGAGGAGTTGTGCCAGAGCACGCCGAGGACCACGGCCACCACCGCGAGCACGGCGGCGGCGACGGTCGCCACCGGGTAGGCGCGTTCGCCGAAACTCTTGGCGGGCACGGTTTTCGAGGGCGCGGGGACCGGAATCGAGATCGGTTCCGCCGCGCCGGTCGGCTCGGCTGCGCCGGTCTGCTCGGTCGCGCCCGTCTGCTCGGTTGCGCCGGTCTCCTCGGTCTCGTCGTTGTGCGCGGTGTTCTCGTTCTCACTCACGAATTGCCTTCTCTCTAGCGAGGAATGTCGATGGCCACATGGGCGGCGCCATCGCCGGGGAACACCGTGGACAGCAGGTCCACGATCGAGCCGGCGTCGACGCGCAGCGGTTTGATCGCGCTGGTCGCGGGTTTCAGGACGGTGGCGATATGGCTCAGGTCGGGCCCGATCAGCTGCAGATAGTCATTGATCTTGGTGACCAGCGGCCCGATCGGATCGTCGTAGATCTTTTCGCCGATGTAGGAGTAGTTCTGGAAGGCGGCGATGATGTGCAGCAGCTCCGGCAGCGCGGTGTCGATGTCCCCGGCGGCCGCGCTCAGGGTGAGGGCGCGCCCGTCGAACTTGTCGCCGAGGTTCTGCACGTTCGCGTACAGCCGTGCGATGGCATCGCGCTTGTCCCGCAACAGGTTCGCGGTGCCGACCAGCGCCCTGGTCAGGTTGGCGACATCGGCATCGCGGCCCTCGAATCCGGCGGCGACCGTGGTGGCCAGGTTCTGCAGCTTGGCCGGATCCAGTTGCGCGGTCAGCGCGTCCAGCTCGGCGAGCGCGTCACCGACGGTGGTCGCGATCTTGACCTGTCGGTTCGGCACCACGCTGCCGTCGTGCAGGAACGGCCCCTGGGTGCCGCTCGGCCGGAAGTCGAGGAATTGCTCCCCCGCCGCCGACAGGTTGGCGATCCGCACCACGCTGTCCACGGGAATCCGGTATTTCGAGTCGTATTCGAGGGTGACGGCCAATCCGCGTCCGGTGGCGCCGATATCGCGGACCTTGCCGATGGGCAGGCCGCGCAGCGTCACCTCGGAGGTCTTCATCAGGCCGCCGGAGCTGTCCAGCAGCACGGTGACGGTGTTGTGCTGGCGGCGCGGGTCCAGATTCAGCACGCCGACGGCCATGTAGCTGCCGCAGACCAGGGTGAGCACCAGCAGCATGACCAGCGAAACCGGCCCGGAGAGTGAGAGTTTCATCTAGGGCACCATCCCGATCGAGCGCAGTGTGGTGATCAGCTGGTCGGCCTGCACATCGGCGGACACCCGCTGCACCTTCACATCCGGCGCGCCGAGGAAGGGGATGATCTTCTCCTTCAGCAGGGTGTGGAAGGTGTCGAGGTCGGCCGCCAGGGTCAGGTCGGCGTATCCGGCCGTGACCGCGGTCGGCGCGAGGATCGACACGATCGACCGGAAGTCGCCGACGTGCGGCAGCAGCAGGTCGCCGGCGTTCTTGGCCAGCGGGCCGCCGCTGATGATCAGGTTGACCACCGCCAGCAGCACATCCGACAATCCGGCGGCCCGGTCGGGCCCGAGCGTGAGGATCTGGTCCACCGCCCCGCGGCCGGATTCCAGCTTGGCGGTGATCTGCTGGGCCGAGGTGAGGATGCGATTCAGATCGTCGGTGTGCGAGGCCATGTCGTGCAGCGCCGCGCGGCCCGCTGCATTGATCCGGTCCAGCTCGGCCGGATCCGACGGGAACGCCGCGTTCACGTCGGTGACCAGCTTCTGGATATCGGACCAGCGTCCACCGGTGATGATGTTGGACAGTGCCCGCAGAATGTCCTCCACATTCGTGGCGGGAATGGTCTGCGACATCGGGATCACATCGCCGTTGGCGAGAAACGAGGTGTCCGCGTGCTGGGGCGCATCCAGCGCGATGTGGATATCGCCCAGAATCGTGGACTGCCGCAATTCCGCGGTCGTGTTCTTCGGCAGTTTGGCGTCGGTGTGCAGTTTCACCGTCGCCACCGCGGTGGTGCCGATCAGATCGATGTGGTCGAGCATGCCGACCTCGACGCCGTCGGCGATCACCTTGGCGCGGTCCGGCAGGTTCAGCACCGAGCCGAATTCGATTCGCACGGTATAGGTGTCGCCGGAGGGATAGGTGCCCGGAATCGGGATGTCGGTGGCCTTCACCCCGCAGCCGGTCAGCACCAGCGCGGCCGCCGTGATGAGCGGCGCCAGCCGGATCGCGGTGCGTCTCAGGACCGGTACGCGCCTCATTTCGCACCCACCTGCGGGAGTTGCGCGGCCAGTGGCGGCAGGGCGGCCAGCAGCGAATTGATATCGCCCTCGTGCTGTTGGACGAAGGTGTGCGCCTGCGGCAGTACCGCATCCAGCAGGCCGTAGATCTGCTGATCGTATTTGCCCACATTGCGGGCGATCACCGGCAGGAACTCCACCGCGATATCCACCGCACCGGAGAATTCGGCCGAGAACTGCCCGATCAGCTGGAGCCCGGCGCGCAGATTGTTCAGCACCTCCGCCATATCCGGCCAGTTGGTCACGAACATCGTGGTGAGCTGGTCCAGATTGTCGACCAGCCGCCGGAAGACGGCATCCTTCTGGGTGGGATCGCCGATCACCGCGGACAGCCGCTGCAGCAATTGATTCCACTGCTGCCCGGTGCCGTCGATGGCATTGTTCGCCGCGGTGAGGGTGTCGTCGAGCAATGTGTCGGGTTTGCCGCCGGTACCGCCGCCCCCGGTCAGGTCACCAGCGAGCTTTCCCATGGCGTCGAGCGCCTCGCTGATGCCGATCGGCGTCCTGGTCCGCTCCAGCGGAATGCATTGCGAGGTGTCGAATCGGGTGCCGCCGGTGTACGGCTTGGTGAGTTCCACATGCCGGTCCGTCACAATGGAACTCGACATGGTGACGGCCTGGATATCGGCCGGGAGTTTCACCGAATCCTCGACGCTCATGGTGACCCGCATGCGGTCGCCGATGCCCTCGATCTTGGCGACGGTGCCGACCTCGACACCGAGCATGGTCACGCTATTGCCCTGGTACAGGCCGACGGTATCGGTGAATTCCGCGCACACGCTCTGTTTCGGATCGCGTTTCGAATTCGCCCACGACACCCCGGTCACCCCGGCGGCCACCACCGCGACGGCGACGCCGGCGGCGAGTGCTGCTCTGCCCCATTTCATTCAGCACGCCTTGCCTTCGTAGGGAATGCACAGCTGGACTCCGGCGGCCGGCTGATCCACTCTCAGCTGGGTGCCCAGCATTCCGTTGAGCCGGTTGATGACATCGCGCATCCCGTTGATGACGGTGTCGATCCGATCCGGGTCCGCGGTCACCTTGGAGACCAGCTGCTCGAATTGCGTCACCGACGGCTCGATGCTGTCGCCGTAGGCCGTGATCGGCCGGTGCAGGATGACCAGCAGCCTTTTGAGCAGGTTGAACATGCTCACGATGTCGTCCTTGCGATTGCCCAGCTGGTCGGCCACGGCGCCCAGCTGTTTCACGAAATCCGCGAGCAGCGCCTTGTCGTCGGCGATGGCGGCGATGTACTCGTCGGACACATCGAGCGCGCTGTTGAGCTGGTCGGTGCGCTCGGCGAGCAGCCCGGTCAGCTCATCGGCATTGCCGATGACCCCGCGCAGCGCGTCGGGCTGTTGCGCCAGCGCCGAATTCAGCTGCCCGATGGTGCCGCGCATGGTGGCGGCGTCGACCTTGCCGAAGATCGGGGTGCCCTTGTCGAGAATGTCGCTCAGCTCGAACGGGGTGGCGGTTCGCTCCGGCGGAATGTGCTTCGCGGCGAGCTCCTTGTCCCCGGCCGGGGACAGCGCCAGGTAGTGGCCGCCGATCGGGGTCAGCATCTTGACCTCGACTGCGGACCGATCCCCCACGCGCACATCGTGATTCACCGTGAAGCTGACCTCGACGTGGTCGCCGACCAGATCCACGGCGCGAATCTTGCCGACATTGATGCCGGCCACCCGCACCTCGTCCCCCGAGCGCGCACCACCGGAGATCTTGAAGTCGGCCACGTAGGTGCGCTGGCCGAAGGGGATCACATACAGCGCCCCGGCGATGGCCAGCGCGATCACGCACACCACGACACCGGCCATCCCCCAGCGTAATTGGGTGTTCTGGTCCCCGCGCCCGGTGAGCACGTCCCGAATCAGCTCGCCGGCATAGGCGATCAGTGCTCTCATCAGTTGCACACCACCAGTTTCTGGTTGGACAGGATGACGCCGACCACGGCCGGGAGCGCTGCCTCACCGTGCGAGCACGTGATGCGCGGCTGGTAGCCCTGACCCGGCACCGCTTGGTTCAGCCCGGTCACCAATTGCGGCGTGAGGGCAAGGATCTGGGTGAGCTGATCGGTCTGCGGCACCAGCCGCCGCAACAGCCCGTCGACCGGTCCGTAGCCGGTGTCGTAGGCGTCGCGACCCTCCTCCAGGATCGGAACCATCGGCCCCAGCACGCCTTTCGCGGTGTCGACCGCGTTCAGCATGGCCTGGGTCTTGGCCGTGAACTGGTGCAGGATGCCCGAGAGCTGCTGCACCAGATCGCCCACCGCCTTGGATTTGCCGCCGAGGGAATCGGCGACCATCCCAAGATTCCGGATGAGCAGCACGATCACAGCCTCGCTGTTGCGGGCGTGCTTGGTGAGTGTGTCCAGATCCGCCAGCACCGGCCCGATACCCGAGCCGTCGCCCTGGATGACCCGCAGCAGGTTGGTGCCGAACTGGTTGAGTTGCGCCGGGTCCAAGGTGTCGAACATCGGCTCGAAGCCGTTGAACAGCTTGGACACATCGAAGCTCGGGATCGTCCGCTCCACCGGAATCGTCGCTCCGGCAGCCAGTTTCGCTCCACCCTGCCCCTCGGTGAGCAGCTCGACGTACCGCTGTCCGATGAGGTTCTGATAGCGCACGGCGGCCTTGGTGTTGTCGTACACCGGCCGCGTCCGATCCACCGTGAAATGCACCCGTGCCCGAGTACCGTCCAGCGACACCGACTCCACCTTGCCGACGGCGACGCCGGACATGCGCACCGAGTCGCCGGCGAAAAGCCCGGAGACATCGGTGAACACGGCATCGTAGCTGACCTTGTCGCCGGGGATCGGGGTGCGCAGCGCCGTCACGATGAAGGTGGTGCAGGCGGCCACGATCACCAGGAAGACGGTCAGCTTGAGGGCCGATTTGGTGATGTCGCTCATTTCGCCCCTCTCGCCAGCGAATCGGCCAGGTACGGCATGGTTTTCGCGATCAGCTCGAGCTGCAGCTGGACCCGGCCGTCCAGCACCGGGAAGGCACCGTCCATGGCCTGCAGCAGATTCGGCACGCGGTTGCAGGCCGGGGCCACCGACCCCACCGACACACTGATCGGCACCGCCAGGTCCAGAATGCTGTCGAGGATCTTCTCCAGATCCGGGTTGTTCTGCTGCAGCAGGTTCGAAAGCCCCACCAGCACCGCGTCGTTCACACCATCGGTGGACTTGTTGGTGCGCGCCTGGTTCTCCGGATCGCCGAAGTAGGCGCTCTGCTCGAGCACGGCCAGGATGGCGTGCCCGGCTGAGGGGGTCAGGTCCCGGAACGCCCCGGTCATGTCCCCGCCGATGCGCAGGTAGTGGGCCAGGGTGTTCTGCTGACCGTCGGCCAGCAGCTTCGCGGTCGCGAAGAACGACTCCAGTACCGGGCCCATGCTCGGGGCATTGTCGAGCAGCAGGTCGAACAGCCGGTGCACCGCCGCCGAATCCAGCACCTGGGTCAGGCGCGCGGCGCGCCGGAAGACCCCGGCCACGGTGGCATTGGTGGCGTTCGCCCCGATCTGTAGCACCGTGTGCTCGCGCAGCTTCCTGCCGTCGGTGCCCGGCACCAATTCGATGGCGCTGGAACCGAACACGTTCGACGAGGTGAAGCGTGCGCTGACGTCGTCGGTGAGGGCGTCGGCCTGGCGGCGCTCGATCGCGAGATCGATGCGCTGATGCCCGTAGCCGACGGTCTCGACCTTCTCGACGGTGCCGATGGCATAGCCGCGGAACTTCACCTCCGCGCCCGGGGCCAGGCCCTCACCCAGCGTCGCGGCATCGACGGTGACCTCGAACCGGTCCGAGAAACCGCCCCGCGCATAGGAACTCACGACAATCGTCACAGTGACGAGCACGATGGCGACCACCAGGCCGCGCGCCCGCAACATCCAGGGACCGGCGCTACGGCCGGAATAGTCCTTGAACACGGCCATGTTTCACCCCGAGATCCGGATGCCGACATCCAGGCCCCAGATCACGATCGTGAGGATCATGTCCAGGATGACCACCAGCACCAGGCTGGCGCGAATGGCCCGGCCGGAGGCCCGGCCCACGCCCTCCGGGCCGCCCGAGGCGTAGAAGCCCTGGTAGCCGTGGATGAGAATGATGACGACCACGAAGATCGTCGCCTTGACCAGCGAGGCCAGCACATCGCCGGGCTGCAGGAAGGCGTCGAAATAGTGGTAGTAGGTACCCGAGGACTGCCCGTGCAGCACGTTCACCACGGTCGCGCACGACAGGTACGACAGGATCAGCGTGAGCAGGTGCAGCGGCACGATGGTGATCACGCCCGCGATCACGCGGGTGGTCACCACGAAGGGCATGGGCCGGATGCCGATGGCCTCCAGCGCGTCGATCTCCTCGGAGATGCGCATGGCCCCGATCTCGGCCGTCATGCGGCAACCCGCCTGGGCCGCAAAGCCGATGGCCGCCACCATGGGCGCCATCTCGCGGGTATTGGCGTAGGCGGAGACGAACCCGGTGAGCGGGCCCATGCCGACCATGTTCAGCGCGGTGAAACCCTCCACCCCGATGGAGCCGCCGACCGCGATGCCCAGGAACGCCAGCACCGCGACGGTGCCGCCGCCGACGATGATCGCCCCGGAGCCCCAGGTGATGTCGGACAGGATGAGCATGGTCTGACGCCGGTAGATCCGCAGCGTGTGCGGGACGGCGGCGAGCACCTCGTAGACGAAAGTCGCCTGGTGGCCCAGGGATTCGAAGACGGACATGGGCGCCTGCGCGCTCGCGCCGATGACCCGGCCCGCCGTCCCGAGCGGCGCGTATCTGGCGGGTACCTGTGTCATCAGCCCACCTGCGTCGGGATGAACATCGAAACCAGCTGGGTGATCACCAGATTCACGCCGAAGGCGGCGATCACGCCGATCACCACCGCGGCGTTCACGGCATTGGCCACCCCGCGCGGGCCGGCCGTGGCCTCGAGTCCGCGCTGACAGGACACCACCAGCACGATCACCCCGAAGACGATCGACTTCGCGATGGCCACCCACAGGTCGGTCAGCTTGGCGAAGGCCGCGAACGCGGACAGGTAGGAGCCGGGCGTCACGCCCTGGAAACCGACGGCGATCACATAGCCGGTGAACACGCCCATGAAGATGATCAGCATGCACAGCAGCGGCGTGAGCGCGATCATGGCCGCCAGCCGCGGCGCGACCAGCCGGCGCACCGGGTCGATTCCCATGACGCGCAAGGCATCCACTTCGTCGCGAATGGTGCGCGCACCCAGATCCGAGGCGATGGCCGACCCGGCCGCGCCGCCCAGCAGCAGCGCGGTCACCATGGGCGCGCCCTGCCGGATCACGCCCAGGCCGCCGGCCGCGCCGGACACCGAACTCGCGCCCACCTGCTGGGTCAGGCTCCCCACCTGCACCGCCACGATGACGCCGAACGGAACCGACACCAGCACAGCGGGAATCGCCGTCACGCTGACGATGAACCAGCCCTGCTGTAGCGTGTCACGCCACGGATGGCGCAGTGTGACGATGTCGACGACCAGGAACCGGAACGCCGCGATCGCCAGCTGAATGGTGCGTCCGAATGTCCGCAGCCCCGAGAGAACGAATTCGATTGCCTGCCGTACCAACGGTTCCGGCCCCCGAACAGCCTTGTCGACCAATGTTCACCACCCCACAGCCCCACTGTTGGTCGATGCCGACCGGTCCCTCTGCTGACCGGTTCGAACTGACCGAGACAGTAATACAGATTTCGGACTGACGTGTCAGTCTTCACGGAAATACTCGCGCACTTGACAGGGGCCCACCGGCCGGGGAAAGATGCGCGCGCCGCGCGAATAGCATGTCCTACCAGCAGGTTTCAGCAATGAGTCGGCAAATGCGAAATGCCGCTGAACCATTCGACTGGTCCAGCGGCATTTCGGATTTTGCGGGCGGTTAGCTCAACTGCGGGCGCATGCCCTCACGACTGTCCGGACAGTGCGACCGCCTCGGCCAGCGGCCGGGATTCGTCGACGCAGGCACCGGGATCCAGCACCGCGCCCCGCCCGATCAGGTCCCTTGCGGCCCGGAACTCCGCCGGCCGGGCAATGGCCACCGCACCGGTCGCGCGGCCCTCGCGCAGCGCGAGCACCGTCGCGTCCCCGGCCTCGACCCGGCCCCGCACCACCAGCTCGTCACCGGCGTGGATTACGCCCGCGAACTGCACGTTCCGGCCATACTGCATCGACCAGCCCCAGGGGACCTCAGCAGCCGCGGCGGGCAGTCCCAGCATCGATCGGGCCGCCGCCGCACCCTGGGACTGGGCGCTGTTCCAATGCTCCTCGCGCCGATACCCGCCCGACACAGGATCGAATCGGGCCACCGCGTCACCGGCCGCATAGACCCCGGGCGCGGATGTCCGATAGTGCTCGTCCACCCGAATCCCGTCACCCACTGCGAGCCCGGCGGCCTCGGCGAGCCGAGTGTCCGGGACAGATCCGATCGCGACCAGCATCGCGGCCGCCGTCCAGGTGCTGTCATCGGCGGCCACGGCGACCACCTCCGCACCGTCCTGGGCGAGATGCGTCAGCCGGACGTCGGTGTGGATCGCGACCCCGTTGTCCGCGTGCAACTTCCGGAGGTAATCGCCGATCGCCCGTGGCGCGACGCGCTCCAGCGGCACGGCCGCCGCGTCCAGCACCGTGACCTCCGCACCCAGCCCCCGTGCGGTTGCCGCGACCTCGCAGCCGATCAGCCCGGCCCCGACGATCAGCAACGATCCACCCTGTGCGATCGCCTCCCGCAGGACCTCCGCATCCGCCCGGCCGCGCAGCATGTGGATCCGCTCGCTCGTGTCGGGACGCCGTCCCCCGATCTCGACACCCCTGCGGTCGAGATCGGGGCGGACCGGCGTGGCAGCCATCGACAATGCGCGCGGCCGGGCTCCGGTGGCCAGTAGCAGGGTGTCGTAGCCGATCGCCGTGCCGTCGGCCAGCCACACCAGCGCCGGGCCCGGGTCGATGGATTCGACCGTGGTGCCGGGGCGCAGGTCGATCCGGTGGGTGTGCCAGAAGTCCATGGGCTGCAACAGGGTCCGGCGGTCCTCGACGGTTCCGGCAAGGAGTTCCTTCGACACCATGGGGCGGCGGTACGGGTGGCCGGGTTCCGCGCCGAGCAGCACGATCTCGCCGGTGTAGCCCTCGGTGCGCAGGGTGCGGGCGGCGGTGGCACCCGCGACGCCTGCGCCCACGATGACGATGCGGCCGCTCACGCGCGGCTGACCTCGACCATCTCGAAATCGCTCTTGGCAGCGCCGCAATCCGGGCAGGACCAGTCGTCGGGGATGTCGTCCCAGCGGGTGCCGGCGGCGATGCCGTCCTCGGGCCAGCCCAGGGCCTCGTCGTATTCGAAGCCGCACTGCAGGCAGCGGAAGAGTTTGTAGTCGCTCATGAGTGGTGTCCTGTCGAGGTGGAAGTGGGTTCGAAATCGACCTTTTCGCGCACCCCGCAGTCGGGGCAGCACCAGTCGTCGGGGACGGCGGACCAGGGGGTGCCGGCCGGGAAGCCTTCCCGCGGCGCGCCTTTCGCCTCGTCGTAGACGTAATCGCAGACCGGGCAACGGTAGGACGACATCACGCCACCCCGTACTTCGCCAGCACGCGCGCACGCTTGCGGGGCTGGATGTTCACCTTGGTGATGTCGCCCGAATAGTGGTCGAGCACCCGATGATCCATCACCCGCCGCCACAGTGGCGGGAAGTAAGCCAGCGAGATCATGCTGGCGTAGCCGCTGGGCAGGTTCGGCGCGCCGTCCATACTGCGCAGCGTCTGATAACGGCGGGTGGGGTTCGCGTGATGGTCGCTGTGCCGCTGCAGGTGGTACAGGAAGATATTCGTGACGATGTGATCGGAGTTCCAGCTGTGCTCCGGGGTGCACCGCTCGTAGCGGCCGCTGGCGGTCTTCTGACGCATGAGGCCGTAGTGCTCGAGGTAGTTGACGGTCTCGAGCAGGGTGAAACCGTAGATCGCCTGGATCACCAGCCAGGGCAGCACCGCCGGGCCGAAGACCGCGGCCAGCACGCCCCACAGCACCACCGACATCAGCCAGGCGTTGAGCACGTCGTTTCGAATCGTCCACGGGCGCTTGCCCAGTCGCTCCAGTCGCTTGGCCTCCAGCTCCCACGACGAGCGCAGGCTGCCCCACACGCTGCGCGGCAGGAAGGACCAGAACGTCTCGGCGAAGCGGGCGCTGGCCGGATCCTCGGGCGTGGCCACCCGCACGTGATGGCCCCGGTTGTGCTCGATGTAGAAGTGGCCGTAGAAGGTCTGGGCGAGCGTGATCTTCGACAGCCAGCGCTCCAATTCGTCCTTCTTGTGGCCGAGTTCGTGCGCGGTGTTGATGCCGACGCCGCCCATGACACCCATGCTCAGCGCCAGGCCGATCTTGGAGACCACGCCGAGGCCGCCGTCGATGCCCAGCCAGGACAGGTCGCTCGCGGTCCACAGGTAGCAGGCGACGGTCAGGCTCAGCAGCTGGAAGGGAATGTAGGTGTAGACGCAGTACCGGTAGTACTTGTCGTTCTCCAGGTACTCCATCACCTCGTCGGGCGGGTTCTGGCCGTCCGGGCCGAAGAAGCGGTCCAGCACCGGCAGCAGCCCGTACACCAGCAGCGGGCCGATCCACCACCAGACCGGGGCGACGACCGACCAGCCGAGTTCGTTGAACGCCCACACCAGCACCATCGCCACGAACAGGGCGGTCGGGGGTACGAGACCGAACAACCACAGATACCGCTTGCGGTCACGCCACTGGGGGCGGGCCGAAGCCTCCGGCTCCCGGCTGCGTCCAACTCGAGAACGAGACGTCGTCATTGCCGTACTCCTTGCATTTACACTTTCCGAAGAACTGTATTCATTAGATACACTGTGATCCAGTCTGTCAACGACGGGACGAAAGTTGAGCTCATGTACCATCAGGACGTGGTTGAAGCGCCGAACTTCCAGACAGAGATGCGGCAGTTGCTGCGCGAGCGGATCGTCGAGGCCGGGCGGCGCATAGTGATCACCGAGGGCTGGGGCGCGGTGAACATGTCACGGCTGGCCAAGGAGGTCGGCGTGAGCCGGCCGGTGCTCTACAAGGAATTCGCCAACAAGCACGAGCTCGCCGAAGTGGTGGTCCAGCAGGAAGTCGACGAGTTCCTGGTCGGCATCGCCGAGAGCCTGGCCGCGCATCCCGCGGACGTGGCGGCCGGCATGACCCAGGCGGTCGATTTCACGCTGCGGACGGGCGCCGACAACACTTTGCTCAAGGCGGTGCTGGCCGGGCGATCGGCGACCGATACCGCCCTGCTGCCGGTCTTGATGACCGAGACCGAACCCGTGCTGGGCCGCGCGATCACCGCGGTGTCGGCGGCCATCCGGGCCCAGTACGGGCTCGCCGGGATGGACGACGCCGAACTGACCTCGATGACCGAGGTGCTGGTCCGGCTCGCCCTGAGCCATCTGTTCCAGCCGACGGGCCCGATCGACCGGGCCGTCGGCCAGATCCATCGGGTGATCGTCGGCGCCTTCGGCGCGGCGCTGGAATAGGCTGCCGCGCAGGCGGATCGGGCTATCTCGCCACGTCGGGACGAAGTCAGGTCAGGCGCGCGGCGAGCCTGGTGGCGTTCATGTGGGCGATGGCCTCGATGCTGACCATCGGGTTCACGCCGGAGGCGGTCGGGAAGCAGGAGCCGTCGGCCACCACGATATTCGGGACGTCCCAGGTGACACCGTCGGGATTGGTGGCCGAATCCGCGGGTGAGCCGCCCATGCGGGCCGAGCCCATGATGTGCAGCGCGCCCATCGAGCACCGGCCCGGCGCGTACCCGGCCGCGGCGGCCTGCGCGGCGAACTCCTCGTGCGAACCGCTCGCGCCGGGCTCGTAGCCGACGCCGGCCTGATGGCCGGAGAAGATCCGCTCCGCCCCGGCCGCCTCCAGAATGCGTGCGGCATTGACGATTCCGATGTGCGTGTGGGCGGCGTCGCGGGCGGAGATCCGGTAGCGCACCACCGCCTCACCCCGGCGGTCGGTCTCGACCGAGCCGTGGTCGCGGTCGCGGGTGATCACGCCGACGGCAACGGTATTGGCGAGCTTCAGCATGCGGTCGCGATGGGCGGCCGCGCCGGTCCAGGCCTGGAAGCCGACCGACATGCCCGGTGTCATGGGGCCGGTCTCGTAGATGACGCCGTAACCGTTCCCGTCGAGGTCACGGTCCTGCTTGGAATACCGGGTCTGCATCCCGCCCTCCCAGGGGCGGATGTCCTCGTCGAAGACCCCGAAAACCGCTGTGGCCGGGTGCAATCGGAGGAAGTCGCCGATATTGCGGTTACCCAGGCCGGAACGGCGCAGCAGGGCGGGGGTCTGGATGGCCCCGGCGGCGACCACCACCGCACGGGCCCGCACCCAGACCGAACGACCCTCGGCCGTCACGGCTTCCACGCCAGTGGCACTGCCATTGGCGACCACGATGCGCCGCACATCGGTGCCCACGAACAGGCGCGCGCCCGCCTCGGCCGCATCCGCCAGCCAGGTCTTGACCACCGACTGCTTCGCGCCGATCCGGCAGCCGAAACCGCACCGCCCGCATTCGATTCCGGCATCGCAGTGGGTGACATTGCGGGGCAGCGGCTCGACGTGCCAGTCCAGCTTGCGCAGGCCGCGCTCGAGAATCTCGTCGCGGTGCGAGGCGGGTGAGTGGTCGAGGTTCACCCCGAGACGCGACACCACGGCCTCGAGGGCGTCGGTGTACTCCTGCTCGGCGAACTGCCGTGCGCCCAGCTTGGCCCATTCCGCGCGGACATCGTCCGGGGTGCGGAAGGAGGTGGTCCAGTTGACCACCGTGCCGCCGCCCAGCGCCGTCCCCGCGACCAGCCCGAGCTGGCCTTCGGCGGTGGCGGCCGGGCCGGGGGCGTACAGCTTCAGGAAGCCTTCCTTCTCCCCGATGCCGAAATCCGGATCGTCGTAGTACTCACCGCGTTCCAGCACCACCACGTCGAGCCCGGCCCGGGCCAGCACCGCCGCGGCGGTGCCGCCGCCCGCGCCCGACCCGATGACGACCACATCGCACACGACGGTGGTGTCGGCATCCGGACGCTGCGGGCTGAGCCCGCGCTGCGCGCCCTCGACCGGTCCGAAGGCGGGCGGAATACCGATCCGATCCCACACCGGATTGATCCCGGTGGGGCCGGGCGTCAAGTAATAGGAGGTGACCGCCGCCCCCTTCAATGCCTGGAACAGCGCCCGCTTCTGTTCGAGCCGCGAATTGGCCATCGCCAGCAGCCACCGCTCCCGGTCCTCGGCGCTCAGCCGCGAGAACTTCCGCCAGCCCGCGCCGTTGAGCAACCCGAACAGCCGTGAATCCCATACGCGCATCAGCAGTTCGAACTGCCGCCGCTCCGCGTCCCGCGGATTGCGCCCGAGTAGTTCGGTGACGGTGTCGACCACCCCCAGCTCGGAGGCCGCCGGCAGATCACCCCCGTCCCCCGGCGCGAAGCTGTCACACACCATTCCGAGTACGGCACGCCGCGCCGCGTCTGAAGCCATGCCGCCATCATGCGCCACACCCCCGCCGCTGTCCCGCCAAATGCGGCACACCGCCCTCACTTGTCTCGCCGGAATCCGGTTACCCTCGAATCGCCCCATCCGTCCGAACCGGTCAGGACCACGCGTGACACTCGACCAGAACTGGGATCGCATCCGCGACACCGTATCCCGCGCCGGACACTGCGCGATCGCCTCGGTGAATGCGGACGGTTCGCCGACTGTCACGCCGATCGGCACGGTCTTCCTGGGCGACACCGCGACCGGGTTCTACTTCGATCAGTACACCGAGGCGCTGGCCCGCAATCTCGATGTCGATTCCCGGGTGTGCGTGCTGGCCGTGGACAGCAGTCCGCTGTTCTGGTTCCGGTCCCTGCTGACGGCGCGCTTCCCCGCCCCGCCCGGGGTCCGTCTCTACGGCACCGTGGGCGCGAAGCGCCTCGCCACCGACGAGGAACTGCGGCAGGTACGGAATCGGGTGCGAATTCCCGTGCGCCTCAAAGGTGGCCGACTGCTGTGGTCGGATTTCAGCCACGTTCGGGATCTCACCTTCACCGATTATCGACCGGTTCGGTACCCGCACATGATGTCTCATCTCTGGCAGTAGTGGAGCCCGAGCGGGTCCGCCGGGTTGGCACGATTCGACACTTCTCTGCAGGCGTCGGGCGTGCGAAAGTTGCTCGGCGAGTAGTGCGGATTCCGACTCCGTGAGGTGAGGGCATGATGATCGCGTTGTGGGTGGCGCTGCCTTACGCCGCCATCCTGTCGTGCGCGATCGGGCATGTCTGGCGGTATCGGCGCGACGGGTTCCGCGGGTATCTGTATGGGCCGCACATCGATCGCGCACAGCGGGCCGGGATCACGGCGGTGCGCGCCGGCTTCCCGACCGTGTTCGTGGTGCGGGTCGTGGAAATGCTTGCGTCCGGGCCGCATTCGCGACCCGGCCACGGTATCCAGCTGGTGCTGGCGGCCATTCAGATCGTGGCCATCCCGGTGACCATCGCGGGGGTGGCGCTCATCCTGATACCGCCGCTGATCGACGCCGATATCCGGCAGCGGGTGACCCCGGTGGACCGAATCACGCTGCCGCTGCTGGCGGCGGCACTCATATCGGCCGTGCTGGTGACCTTCGACGGCGGGTCCACCGACGGCCGATACCGCACCGCCGAAACGCTTTTCACCTGGGCGCGCTCGCTGATCGCCCTGCATCCGGAGCCGGCGGTCATGGACCACGCCCCGATCCTGTACCAGGCGCGCGGACTCATCGTGGTGCTGATCATCGCGGTCTGGCCCTACACCCGCCTGGCCGGCATCCTCACCGTCCCCGTGGTGCGCGTCGTCCGCCAGGTCGCCGCCGCCCCCTACCGGTCCGCGCCGTCGGTCTGATCCTCCCGGACCGCGATTTCCGGGAGGTTGCTCCCATTCCCTGAGCAATTCGAGTAATGCGGTACTCAGGACGCGGCCGCCGGAGTTGGCAACACTCGGGCAATGGCGCGCATTTTCCTCAGCCATTCCAGCCGGGACAACCGGCAGGCTATCGCGCTGAAGGCCTGGCTCGTCGAGCAGGACCCGGCTCTGGTCGACGAGATCTTTCTCGACCTGGATCCCGACACGGGTATTGCGCCCGGGATCCGCTGGAAGGATGCCCTGGTCCGGGCCACTTCCCGGTGCGAGGCCGTGATCTGCCTGATCTCGGAGACATGGGATTCGTCGGCGGAATGCCGCACCGAGGTCCGGACGGCGGAGAACCTCAACAAACGAATTTTCGCCGTGCGTCTGGAACCGTTCGTGAGCCGCGAATCCACCCGGGAGTGGCAGCAGAGCGATCTGTTCGGCCCCGGCCCCATGACAGCCATCCCGGTGCCCGGGGGTCCGCCCGTCGAATTCGCGAGCGAGGGCCTGCGGCGGCTGCGGCGCGGATTGCGCGAAGCAGGTATCGGGGCCGAATACTTCGAGTGGCCGCCGCCGAATGATCCCGGGCGCGCGCCCTATCGCGGATGGGAGCCGTTCGAAGCGATCGACGCGGCCGTGTACTTCGGCCGGGACGCCCAGATCGTGCGCGGCCTGGACATGCTGCGCGGCATGCGGGCCGCCCGCGTCGAGAACCTGTTCGTCATCCTCGGCCCGTCGGGCGCCGGCAAGTCGTCGTTCCTGCGGGCGGGACTACTCCCCCGGTTGCGCCGCGACGACCGGCATTTCCTGGTGCTCGACATCGTCCGGCCCGAACGCGCCGCGGTGACGGGTCCGATCGGCCTGGCCGCAGCACTGTTCGAGGTGCGGCAACGGCTGGGCCTCACCCGACCCACCCTCGGTGCGATCAAGGCGGCATGCGCGTCCGATCCGAGGCAGGTCACCACCTGGCTGCGAGAGGTACAGGCGGCCGCTACGGACGGCTCGCCGGATTCGAGCGACACCGCGCCGCCGACCCTCGTGCTCCCGGTGGATCAGGCCGAGGAACTGTTCGGCGGTGAGGCCGGACCCGAGGCCGGGCTGTTCCAGTCGATTCTCACCCGGCTCGTCGCCGACGGCCTGGATCTCATTGCCGCACTGACCATTCGGGCCGACCGCTACGAGCCGCTGCAGACCTCGCCCGCGCTGGCGGCAGTGAAGAGCGTGGTGTTCGACGAATTGCGTCCCCTGCAGCCCGCGCGGTTCGCCGAGGTCGTCCAGGGCCCGGCAGAGCGCGCGACCGCGGCCGGCAATCCGCTCGTGGTGCGCGAGGATCTCGTGGAACGGCTGCTCGCCGACTGCGCGGACAGCGCGAATCCGCTGCCGCTGCTGTCCCTGACACTGTGGCGGCTGTACCTCGACTACGCCGCCGCCGGAGAACTGACCGTCGCCGACTACCAGGCGATGGGCGGGATGGCGAACGTGGTCGAGTCGGAGATCGATTCGATTCTCACCCAGGACGACTCGGTCCGGCCGCGGCAACTGGCCGAGTTGCGCGCCGCCTTCGTGCCCTGGCTGGCCACCATCGCCCCGGACCACGACCAGCCGCTGCGCCGCATCGCGCGCCTGAGCGACCTACCCGCCACCAGCCGCCCGCTCATCGCCGCGTTCGTCGACCATCGGCTGGTGGTCCAGGACGAACGCGGCGGCGAGGCCACCGTCGAAGTGGCGCTGGAAAGCCTGCTCAGCGAATGGCCCGCGCTCGCCCAATGGCTGCGCGAGGAGGCCACCGATCTGCGCACCGCCGACGGCCTCGACCGCGCCGCCGCCGAATGGGAGAACAGCGGACGCGACGAGGCCTGGCTGATGGCGGGCGCCCGGCTCCACGAGGCCGAAAAAGTCGCCGCGACACCGAATTTCGCCGATCGACTGGCCTGCGCGCGTGAGTTCCTCACCGCCTCCCGGCAGCGGCAGGACGCCGAGACCGCAGCCGAACAGCGCCGCCACGACAAGGAACTGAACGACGCGCGCGCCTACGCCGCCGGACTACGCCGCCGGTCACATATCCTGCGGGCGGTGCTGGCGCTCACCCTCATCGCGGCCCTGGTCGCCGGATTCTTCGCCGTCCGAGCCACATTGGCGCAGAACGAGGCCAGTCAGCGGCTCCACGAAGCGACCGCACTGCGCCTGGTCTCCGAGGGGCAAGCCATGCTCGCCGGGGCACGGCCCGGCGGCGACACGCGAGCCATACAGCAGATCCTCGCGGCGCGCCAGATCGGCTCGCATCCCGACGACGGCGCGGTCCTCGACGCGCTGTCCGTCACGGCCGACGAAGTGAAGATATTCAACACGCCCGCACAGAATTCCGTCACGGCATTCGCCGTCAGCCCGGATGGGCGGCGTGCGGCGTCGGCGAGTGCGGGAGCCATACAGCTGCGCGACGGCAGCACCGGTCAGGCGACGGGGGCATCATTCACCGCGCACAACAACAGCACGGTGACCGGTCTGGCGTTCAGCGCGGATGGGGCCCGGCTCGCGTCCGCAGGCAATGACGGAACAGTGCAGGTATGGGACGCACGGAACGGCTTGCATCTCGCCGGTCCGTTTCGGACTGGAAAGTACGCGGTCATTTCGATCACGTTGAGTTCCGACGGGCGCCGCTTCGCGGCAGGAATGTTCCCCAGCACCATTCAGATATGGGATGTGGATACGGGACAACAGCTCCACGTCGTGCAGGGAACCGGAACACCCCTGCAGATCGCGTTCCTGCCCGATGGAAAACACCTTGTCGCCACTGCCGATTCCGGATTGCAACTCTGGGACGCGGAAACCGGCGACGCGGTCGCACACACACCTGACCAGGACTACAACGCCGCATTCGCCGTCGCCGTATATCCGGGCGGCAGTCTTGTCATGTCCGGCGGCATCGACAACCTCGTCCATTTCTGGGACGCGACCACCTTGCAGCCGGTCGGGTCGGTGCTCAGCGGCCATGCGGACAGCGTGGGAGCCGTCGCATTCAGTGCGGATGGGCGCCGCGTGGTATCCGGCAGCTTCGATGGAACGATCCTCGTGTGGGACGCCGCATCCCGGCAGCCAATCGGCCATCCTCTGCTCGGGCATCGTGGGGGTGTCACCGGCGTGGGTTTCAGCGCCGACGGGCATGTCGTGCTGTCGGGCGGCGATGAAACCGTCCGGGTATGGGACGCCGATGCCGCCGCCACCATCGGCACGACCTTGGCCACCAACGATGACGCGGTGACGTCCATTCATTACAACGCGGACGGCACTCGACTGGTGTCGACCGGCTCCCGGAACAATCGGGATACGAGTATTCCCGGCATCATTCGCTTGTGGGACGCCGGCACCGGGACCCTCCGAACGAGCATTCCCACAGACCCGATGATTCCCTACAATGCGTTCTTCAGTCCAGACGGCAATCGGATCATCGCCTACGAAATCGGATTCGAAGCCCCGTCAGTTCCCGTCGTCACGAGCAGCTATGACCTGAACTTCGCCTACGCCCTCGCAACCTTCGACGCCAACACCGGTGCACCATTGAGCAAATGGGAGATCGACGCTCAGAAATCGGTCAGCGCGACGATGCTGAGCCCGGACGGAACCACCCTCGCCACTGTCGGCGGCGTGGTGCCGAAGAACTTCCTCACGGAGGGCGTCCGGGCGTACGACCCCACCTCGCCATCGTTCGGGCTGGATTTCAGCGTCGACCTGTGGGATTCGAGCAGCGGGCATCCTATCGGAACTCCGATCGATGAGCATTCGGCGGTCAGCGCCGTCGCGTTCAGCCCGGACGGGCGGCGCATTGTTACAAACGGCGGTTTCGCCCAACTCCGGATGTGGGATGTGGATTCTCACCGTCAGATCGGTGAGCCGTTCTCCGACATCGATTCTCCCAGGTTTCTAGCGTTCAGCCCCGACGGCCGCCGACTCGCGGCGGCGACCGACGAATCCATCCGTCTGTTCGATGTCAATTCCAGGAAGGTCATCGGCGAATCGATGCGAGATCCCATGCGGGCGATCGACGCCATCTCGTTCAGCTCTGACGGCCGATACCTGATCGCGGCCGCAGGCAAGACGATTCGAATCTGGGATGCTGCCTCGGGCCTGAGCATCGGAAGGCCGATGGCCGGCCCCGCCGACACTATCACCGTTCTGGCCGTCGACCCCGACGGCCGCCAACTGGTGACCGGCAGCGACAAGGACGGAATCATCAGCGTGTGGCCCGGTCCCGCCGTCTGGCCGGAGCGGTTGTGCGACAAACTCAGCGCGAACATGAGCCACAAGGAGTGGAACAAGTGGGTGTCACCGAGCATCCCCTACCGCAAGGCTTGCCAGAACCTGCCGGTCGCACCGGACGCGGGCACATGAGCACGAACGACGACGAGGTCGTCGCCGAACTCTGGGCCGAACGACTGCGCTGGTCACAAACCGCCGGGCGGCTGAAACACCGCCTCGATCGGGCGCGGATCACCGCGTTCGCGGCCGGCACCCTCGGAGCGTTGTGCACGACCACCACCGCGACCGTGCTGCATTCCGGCGGCCCGGCACGAACCTGCGCCGCCGCCCTCGGCGCGGTGTGCCTGACCCTCGCCGCCTTCGTCGGAATCCAGTTCCTCACCCCCGATACCGTCCGGGCATGGACGCGGGCGCGCGCGACCTCGGAGGGCATCAAGCGGCTGATCTACGAATTCCGCGCCGGCGCCGTGATCGGCATCGACGCCCTGCGTCACAAGGCCGCCGAAATCGTCACCGCCGCGACGGATCTGCTGCCCTACGTCGACTCCGATGCGATGCCGGGGACCCCGCCGCCGGCCGCCATGACACCGGAAACATATGTTCAGCAACGGATTCGGGGTCAAATCGACGACTACTACCGGCCGATGGCCCGCCGGTACACGCAGCGCACGGTGCGCTGGCGCCGGTTCGCGATAGCCCTGGGCATGGCGACCGCGCTGATCGCGGCCGCCGCCGCCATCACCCCGGGCACCGGACCCACCGCCCTGGCGCCCTGGGTCGCGGTCCTCACCACGGCCACCGCCAATATCGCCGCCTACCTGACCGCCCAGCGCTACGACTACCTGGCCATGACCTTCCTGGCCGCCGCCCATCACCTCCAGAGCCTCGCCGACGACCGCGCCACAAGCGTGATCACCGACTGGCCCGCCTTCGTCGCCGCCTGCGAATCCGTCATCGCCACCGAGAACACCGCCTGGATGGCCAAGTGGTCCGAACAGGACAGCGCCCGTTGAGAATCGGCCCGCGCCAACGGTGCGATCTTCCCGGCCCGCGGACCCCGGGCCGCTAGAGTCGGGCTCGGCACGGTTTGCCGGTCCCGACCCACGCCCGAGGGAGCCACCGTCATGCACGATGACCGCCGGTTGATCGAAGACAGGCTCGGGCGAGTGCTCGACCGCATCGTCCCCGCCGTGTATCCGGAGTCGGTGCCGCTGCGGGCATCGATCTGGGCGGCGCCGGGCGAACCGGTGCCGGTCGCCGAGGGGCTGGCCGCGCCTCGGATTCCGACCGGGCCGGGCGCCTGCTGGGGTGCGCCGTGGGGCACCAGCTGGCTCACCGTCGAGGGGACGGTGCCGCCGAGCTGGGCGGGCCGGACCGTCGAGGCGATCATCGATCTCGGGTTCGACCAGGGCATGACCGGATTTCAATGCGAGGGCCTGGTGTATCGCGCCGACGGGACGCCGGTGAAGGGGCTGCATCCGCGGAATCGGTGGGTACGCGTGGCGGCGCCCGCGGCCGGGGGCGAGCAGGTGCTGCTGCATGTGGAGGCGGCGTCCAATCCGGTCATTCCGTTCTTCGGGCCGACCGCGCTCGGCGATCGGGAAACCGCCGGGACCGAGCCCCAATACCGTTTGGGCCGCATGGATCTCGCGGTGTTCGACGAGGAGGTCTGGCAGCTGGTGCAGGACCTCGAGGTGCTCGGGGAACTCATGCACGAGATGCCGGAGGATCCCGCGCGGCGCTACGACATCGTGCGGGCCATCGAGCGCGCACTCGACGCCATCGATCTCCAGCACGTGAACGCGGGCGCGAGCGCCGCCCGCGCCTGCCTGGCCGAGGCGCTGGCCCGGCCCGCCATCCCCTCGGCACACCGCATCTCCGCGGTCGGGCACGCGCACATCGACACGGCCTGGCTGTGGCCGTTGCGCGAGACGGTGCGCAAGGTGGCGCGGACCGCCGCCTCCATGACCGCCCTGCTCGACGACGACCCCGACTTCATCTTCACCATGTCCCAAGCGGCGCAATACGACTTCCTCAAACAGCACCGGCCCGAGATCTACGCGCGGGTCAAGGCGGCGGTGGCCGAGGGGCGGTTCGTGCCGGCCGGCGGCATGTGGGTGGAGTCGGATACCAATATGCCGGGCTCCGAGGCCATGGCGCGGCAGTTCGTGCACGGCAAACGGTTCTTCCTCGCGGAGTTCGGCATCGAGAACGAGGAGGCCTGGCTGCCCGACACCTTCGGCTTCGCGGCCGGGCTGCCGCAGATCATCAAGGCGGCGGGCTCCAGATGGCTGCTGACACAGAAGATCTCGTGGAGCCAGACCAACCAGTTCCCGCACCACACCTTCCTGTGGGAGGGCATCGACGGGACCCGCATCTTCACCCACTTCCCACCCGTCGACACCTACAACTGCTCGATGCAGGGCCGCGAAATCGCTCATGCGGCACGGAATTTCAAGGAGAAGGGGCGGGCGACCCGGTCGCTCGCACCGACCGGGTGGGGTGACGGCGGCGGCGGAACCACCCGCGAGATGGTCGCCAAGGCCGCCCGCATGCGCGATCTCGAGGGCGCGCCCACGGTCCGGTGGGACCGGCCCGCCGATTTCTTCGCCGCCGCCGAGGCCGAGTACCCGAATCCGGCGGTGTGGGTGGGCGAGCTGTACCTGGAGCTGCATCGCGCGACCCTGACCAGCCAGGCCAGGACCAAGCAGGGCAATCGGCGCAGTGAGCATCTGCTGCGCGAGGCCGAACTGTGGGCCGCCACCGCGGCCGTGCGGACCGGGTTCGAGTACCCCGCCGCCGAGCTGGACCGGCTCTGGAAAACCGTACTGTTGCACCAGTTCCACGACATTCTGCCGGGCTCCTCGATCGCGTGGGTGCATCGGGAGGCCGAGCGCACCTACACCGAGGTCGCCGCCGAGCTGTCGGCGATCATCGAACGCGCACAGTGGGCCCTGGGCGGTGAACGGTCGGGGCCGAACGTCTTCAATCCGGCGCCGCACGCCTGGCGCGGAATTCCCGCCGGTGGCGCAGCGACCGAGGAGCCGGGCCGGGACTGCACCGTGGCCGAGCGGACCGGCGGCGGGTTCGTGCTGGCGAACCGCCTGGTGCGGGCCGAGGTGGACGGGCGCGGACTGCTGGTGTCGCTGTACGACATCGAGCACGACCGTGAGACCCTGCCGCCCGGTGCGGCGGCGAATCTGCTACAGCTGCACCAGGATTACCCCAACTCGTGGGATGCCTGGGATGTCGATCGCTTCTACCGCAACAGCGTCGCCGACCTGGCCGGCATCGACTTCCTTGCGGCGGAGACGGATTCACCGGCAGCGGTCGTGATTCGCCTCGGGCGGTCCTTCGGGTCCTCGACCGTCGAGCAGACCCTCACCCTGCGATCGAACGACCCGGCCCTGGAGATCGCCACCTCCGTCGACTGGCACGAGACGGAGAAATTCCTCAAACTCGCCTTCCCCCTGGACATTCACGCCGACCGCTACGCGTCCGAAACCCAGTTCGGCCACCTCTTCCGACCCACCCACACCAATACCAGCTGGGAGTACGCCAAGTTCGAGGCGTGCAATCACCGCTTCGTCCACCTGGCGGAACCCGGCTGGGGCGTGGCCCTGGTCAACGACTCCACCTACGGCCACGACCTCACCCGCACGATCCGGCCGGACGGGGGCGCCACCGTGACCGTGCGCGCCTCCCTGCTGCGTGCGCCGCGATTCCCCGACCCCCATACCGACCAGGGCACCCATCATTTCCGGCACGCCCTGGTCCCGGGCGCCTCGATCACCGACGCGGTCCGGGCGGGATACCGAATCAACCTGCCGCCCTTCACACCCGGCGTCGCCGAGCCCGTCGCCCCGCTGGTCACCGTCGACAACGACGATGTGGTGACCAGCGCTGTCAAACTCGCCGACGACGGATCCGGCGATGTGATCGTGCGCGTCTACGAGGCCGGTGGCGGCCGCGCCTCGGCGCTGCTGACCCCCGAGTTCGCGACCACCGGATACCACTGCTGCGACCTGCTGGAGCGACCACTGCCCGGCGAGACGACCGCGACGCCGGAGGGCCGGGGAATTCGATTGCGACTGAGGCCTTTTCAGCTGGTGACTCTCCGCTTCGGCCGTCGGTGACCCTATTTCGTTCCGAACTCCGAAAACCCATGTCCCACAGTGGACATGACTTATTTCAGGTCGACCGCACATAGTTGAATCGCCGACCACTCTGATCGAGCGAACTGAAATTCCCGACCATGGTTCCGGGCCCCGGACAGATGAAGGCCGTACTCTTCACCATCGCCGTCTGATTGCCCGGCCGCGCGACATCCTCGCCACTGTCGGTCAGACGCAGAGTGGCCGAGAATCCACCGGACGGAATGACCGTGTAGATGCCCTCACCGTTCCCGAGCCTGGCACTGCGGAAAGCGATGCCGCCCGTGCCGTCGAAACTCAGTACATTCGTCGAGTCCTCCGCCGCGGTGAATTGACCGCGATAGTCCCCGAGGCTCGCCCCGCACGATCCCGCGGCGAGGCCGGAGGGCGCGGTGGCGGTCAGTGCGGCGGAAAGGGCCAGCGTGAGCGCCCCCGCGATGGCAATCCTCGAACCCGGCCCAGCGGTCATTCGGCTTCCTCCCGGTCGGACAACCCGGGTAGTGAACAATAGAATCGGGCAAATCTCCCGCAGACACGCCAGTTCGTCATCGAAACGTGCGCTGGTACAGCCCATAAACCAATAGTCCGAAAACGATCTATTCCGACCGATCAGTCTTTTTGCGCCGCAGCCGAATTCACAACCCTGAACACATGATCAGCAGGTCGGCGACATTCCGAGGCGACGTAGCCTCCCACGAATTGCATTGAGCTGGTTGTACCGTCGCATTCCATGACACGAAAGAAAGCCATCGGCCTGCTCGTGAGTGCATTCGTTTGTGCAGCCGTGTTCACCATGAACCCCTCCGCGGCGTGGGGTTCGGGTGACATCGGGACACCCGATCCCGGAGCAGGGGCTCCCCACTCCTCAGTTCCCGCCGGCAATGTCCCGGCGGCACCGGCGCCGGAAAGGATCGTTCCGGTCCCGCCACCCGCCGGTGGATTCCTCTGCCCGACTGCCTGACACATTCCCGCGTCCGTCCACCCGTCCACTCCCGCTCGCCTCGTGCCGTAGCCCACGCGAGAAAGGCTTCCGGCACGAGCGGCTTCGGCCCTGGGGAATGCCGCCGCCGAGATCGAATCCGGCCGCAGTCACCCGATCAGGCCGCAATCGCCGAGGAGAGCTGCCGCAATGCGAGCTGCGGATCAGCGACATCCACGACCAGGCGGGTGATCTCCGACCCCGCCAGATCGATCAGCACGCCCTGACCGTCGAAACGCGTATCCCAGAACTCTTTCCGGCCCTTGCCCCGGAAGATGCCGGCGGCGATCACGCCCGGGAAGAACGTGCCCGGCGCCCGCACCCACGGCGGGCGCAGATCCACCGGCGCGGGCGCGAGGGCGGTGACCTGCGACAGGTCGAAGCTCACGTGATCACGCAGCGCGAGCAGCCGGTGAGCGCCGGTGACCCGCACCGTCACAGTGGTTCCGGTGACCTCGATTTCGACCATTCCGCACCTCACGCGCTCGCCCGACACTGTTTCCGTCATCCACAGTGCCGGGCGATACTGGTCGTAGCCTGAGCGTTTCCTGGCTCTTCTCTCAGGCTTTCACACCGCGGCCGTACGCCGTCCCGGCCGGCCGTCACGCCTTTCCGGTCAGCTCCGCGACCATGCGCTTCGCCTGCGCCCGCGCCTCCGCGCGCACCTCCTTCACCTCGGCCCTGCTGAGCCGCGGGAACGGCTGCTGCCCGGCGCGCGCCCGGGCCACCGACGCGGCCCGCACACTCTGCTCGGCCCGGGTCCGGGCCTGGTCCAGCCGGCCGGCGATCATCTCGGCGAGGACGTTGTTGTTCGACATCGTTGTTCTCCTTGTTCCGGTGCCGGAGCTGGTGTTTCCGGCTACGAGAAGAACAATGACGCCCGCCGCTGACGAGCCACCGACAGCGCGCTGACCACGCCCGCGGGGGCCGCTGTCAGTCGGTGGGGAGGGTGACGCCGTCCTCGGCGGCCTTGGCGGCCACCTCCGCGGGGAAGATGTTGCGGAACAGGTACAGGTCGCGGCCGAGCTTCCAGCCGGGGGCCAGGGCCACCGCGTAGCGCTCGAAGTAGCCGAGCTGCTTGCCCATCATGACCAGCTGCTGCGGGCCCGACGTGCCGCGGCGCTTGCCGAATTCCAGCAGGCGGGCCGAGACCACGCCGAGGTCGAGCTTGTCGAGGCTGCCCGAGAGCACCGGGCCCAGGGCCACGGCGAGCTGGCGGCCGATGGTGGCGTCGTCACCGCTGTCGTCGGCGACCAGATCCAGTGCGCGCAGGGCGCGGGCGACCGGACGGAAGTCGTTGTCGATGGAGCTGGCGTAGAACAGGGCGCGCACGAACTCGCGCCACTCGGACTCCATCCGGCCGACGATGCCGAAATCGAGCATGGCGACGCGGCCGTCGTCGAGCAGCCACAGGTTGCCGGCGTGCACGTCACCGTGGAAGAGACCGTGCACCGCGACCGATTCCATCCACGCCTTCACCAGGCGGCGGATCAGCAGCTCCGGCTCGGGGTGCGCCGCGCGGATATCGTCGAAGCGGTCCAAGGGCATGCCGCGCATGCGTTCCATGCACAGCACCCGGGGTGCGCAGTACTCCCAATACACCTCGGGCACGGCCACATTGGTGTTGTCGCCGAAGGCCGTCAGATGGTCGCGGGCGCGGGTCTGGTTGTCGGCCTCGATGAGGAAGTTCAGCTCGGCGACGGTCGCCTCGTACAGATCCCGCACCACCGCCTGGGCATTGGCGACGCGGGCGTTCTCCGACCGCTTCTCCAGGGTGCGGGCCAGCCGCATGGCCGCGCGCAGATCCACGATCATGCGCCGGGCGATCTCGGGCCGCTGCACCTTCACCACCGCGGGCCGGCCATCGGCCAGCACGCACGCGTGCACCTGTGCGATGGAGGCCGCTGACAGCGGCTCGTCGTCGAACTCGCGGAACAGCTCCGAGATCGGCTTGCCCAGATCGGCCTCGATGATGGCGCGGGCGTCCGCGGCCGGAAAGGGCGGGACGTCGTCGAGGCAGCGCAGGCAGGCATCGGCCAGCTCGCGCGGGAACGCGCCCGGCGAGGACGCGATGAGCTGGCCCAGCTTCACGAACATCGGGCCGAGCGTCTCGAAACCGTTCACCAGGCCCTCGGCCGCGGCACGCTTGCGCTTGGCGGGACGCAGGCCGCCGCGCAGCACGCTGCCCACGACCGAGCCGCTCAGTACCACACCGACCACGGCGGTTCGCCGCCATTCCGAGAACCCGAAGGTGTCGAGGTCGGGCCGGATCACCTCGGGCGTCCCCGCTCGCACAGTCATAGGTGAGCTCACGCGCCGCAGTGTATCGCTGACATTGCTAACACCGCGGCACAGGTTACCGACACGTTCAGTAGTTTCTGGTCCGCACCGCACGGTACCGTGGTCGGTCGAGTCGCGATCCGGCTCGACACGGGCGCGATCGGGCCCACTCTGACTGTTGGCGGAAAGGCAAGACAGAGGTAATGACGGGTACAGCGGAAAAGCTGGCAGAACTGCGCAAGCTCCTGGAGATCGCCGAAGAACCCACCGGTGAGAAGGGCATCCAGAAGCGTCTTGCCAAAGGCGTCGCCAGCGCCCGAGAACGCGTCACGATGCTGCTGGACCCGGGCAGCTTCGTCGAGATGGGCGCGCTCATGCGCTCGCCCGGCCAGCCGAATGCCCTCTACGGCGACGGCGTGGTCACCGGGCGCGGCACCATCGACGGCCGCCCGGTCGTGGTGATCTCCCACGACTCCGGAGTACAGGGCGGCTCGGTCGGCGAGACCTTCGGCCGCCGCGTCCGGATCGCCATGGAATTCGCGTACAACAACGCCTGCCCGGTGGTCGTGATCAACGACTCCGGCGGCGCGCGCATCCAGGAGGGCGTCACGGCGCTGGCCTGGTACGCCACCATGTGCAGGCTGCAGGAGGACCTGTCCGGCTACGTGCCGATGGTCGCGGTCATGTTCGGCAAGTGCGCGGCCGGTTCGGTGTACGGGCCGGTGAACATGGACGTGCTGGTCGCCACCGACGACTCGTACATGTTCGTGACCGGGCCCGAGGTCATCAAGGGCATCACCGGCGAGGAGATCTCCGCCGAGGAGCTGGGCGGCGCGGCCGTCCAGGCCCGCAACGGACTGCTGCACCACGTGGCCAGGACCGAGGCCGACGCCCTGCAGTGGGCGCGCGAATACCTGAGCTACCTGCCGAGCAGCTGCCTCGAGCAGCCGCCGATCATCAACCCCGGCCTGGAGCCCGAGCTCACCGACTCCGACCGCGAACTGGACCGGATCATCCCGGATTCCGATCGCCAGGGCTACGACATGCACGAGGTGCTGCTGCGCATCTTCGACGACGGCGGGTTCCTCGAGATCGGTGAGGCCGCCGCGCAGAACCTCATCACCGGATTCGCCCGTGTGGACGGCCGGCCGGTCGGTGTCATCGCCAATCAGCCGATGGTGCTGGGCGGTGCGCTGGACGCGGCATGCTCGGACAAGGGCGCGTACTTCATCCGGCTGTGCGACGCCTTCAACATCCCGCTCGTCTACGTGGTCGACACCCCCGGCGTGCTGCCGGGTCTCGAGGAGGAGCGCAACGGCGTCATCAAGCGCGGCGGCCGTATGTTCCGCGCGCTCATCGAGGCCACGGTTCCGATCGTCACCATCGTGACCCGCAAGGCGTACGGCGGCGGGTACGCGGTCATGGGCTGCAAGCAGCTCGGCGTCGACATCAACCTGGCGTGGCCGACCGCCCGCATCGCGGTCATCGGCGCGGACGGCATGGTCACCGTCACCGGTAAGAAGACCCTCGCCGCCACCCCGCCCGAGCAGCGCGAGACCGTGCGCCAGCAGATGGTGGACTTCTACAACGCACTCATCGACAACCCGTGGGTGGCGGCCGAGCGCGGTTACATCGACGCGGTCATCGAGCCGTCGGCCACCCGCCTCGAGATCCGCAAGGCGCTGCGCCTGCTGCGCGAGAAGGACGCCGTCCGCAAGCACAACCCGCGCAAGCACAACCTGTTCCCGATCTGAGAACCGTTGCCCGCGGTCAACATTCGTTGGGCGCGGGCACACCCTGCAGGCGCTGGTCCAGCCAGCTCAGCGATTCCGGATAGCCGGTGGCCGCGGCGATGAAGTGTTCGCCGAACACACTGCGGTAGACCGCCGGCACGCCGAGTGCGCACTGTTCCTGGTAGAGGTTCTTCGCGCCCACGGCGGGTACCCAGAACTCCTGCTCGCCGTTGTAGATGAACAGCGGCACAGGGGATTTCCTACCGTCCATGCGGGTGATGCTGTAGATCTCGTGCGCCAGATCGCTGTCCAGCGGGTCCGGGATGTTCGCCGCGACGTCGATGGGCAGCTGCAGCACGCCCGGCACCGCAAAGACCTCGCTGCACTGGCTGTTGAGCGCCGACACCGCCGCCCACTGCCCCAGATGGTTCATGCGGGCCAGGATTTCGGGCCGCTCGCGGCCGATCCCGAAGACTGCGCTCAGGAACACCCCCGAGGCCAGATTGGCGTTCATGGAGTGCGCCAGCAGGCTGAAGTCCGCGGGCACCCCGCCCAGGGCCGCGCCGACCACCACGTCGGCCAGCTCGGGCGCGTACTCGGACATGAGCTTCACCGCGCCATTGGTGGCGATGGCCCCGCCGGAGTAGCCGATCATGCCGAACCTGCTGTCGCCCAGCTCATCCGGCAGCTGATTGCGGACCGCGCGAATGGCGTCCAGGATGGCGTGCCCGGCCACGATGGGCTCGGCGTAGGCCATGCGCGGACCCTCGTGGTCGGTGATCAGCACCGCGTAGCCGCGCAGCAGCGCCAGCTGGGTGGTGGGCAGGATGTACCCGGTGAAGTTGGAGGCCCGGGAGAAGCCGTGTGCGAGCGTGTAACTGGGGTTGCAGTCGCGGCCCAGCGCGTCGATGGGCAGGTTGTTGACCACCACCGGCCGCTCCCCCGGCCCGGTCCACTCGCCCACCGGCAGCACCAGACTGGCGATGCCGTAGGAGGGCTCGTCGTGAGAGTCGTTGGTGCGGTACTTCAGCTGCAGTACCTGCCGCACGGGCACGATCAGTGTGGGTGCGGCCGTGGCGGTTACGTCGCGGACCGCGACGATGCCACCCGGGTCGACGCCGTCGAGGCCGTCGGGCCAGTCGTCGACGAAGGAGTCGCCGATGGCGGCGGGCATGGCCGCGGCCCGCAGCGCCGCCAAATCCGGTGGCAGCTGGGCGGTGTCGACCAGCGGCGAGTCCGCCGGGGCCGGTGCCAGGGGCGGCGCGGGGATCACCTGGTCGATCCAGTGCTGGATGTCGGGCAGTGAGGGCAGGGCGATTCCGGGCGGACCGGGTGGGACCGCCGGTGCTCCGGTGTCGGGTGTTTGCGCGAATCCCGGTGCGGCACCGTAACCGACGATCGTGCACCATCCGATCATCAAGGCACCGGCGATATTTCGCAGGCGACGCAGCACAACACCCCCACGGATCAGAACTGTCTTCGAGGCGCCCGAGCCTACTGGGACACTCTGATCCGCACTCCGGACTTGTCGGTTCGACGCCACATCGAGACCGGCCCGTGCCCGGAGGGTCTTGTTTCACATCCTCCGGCGCATCACCATGTCCAGCTGCGCATTGCTGATCTGGCGACCGGCATTGGACACCGAGGCGACCATGCAGCTGCCGAAGGAGCCGATCCGGTCGAACAGCGTCGCGACGCCGACCGCCAGGCCGCGCTCACTGAAATGGCTGTCGGCCTGCACGCCGATCTCGGTGCCCTCGGGCTGGCGGGAAAGGCCAAGCGTCATATCGGTATTGATGAACCCGATGCCCTTGTCGCCCCAGTTGGTCATCATGCTGGTGGCCTCGGCCACCACCCCGACCCGCACGAACGGGGTCAGCTCCTCGCCGGTCACCACCCGGATCGGGTTCTGCCAGGTGCGTTTCCGGAGGTTGTTCTCGTGCTCGGTGGGTATCGAGCTCCACACCGGCGAGTCCTCCCCGCTGTTGAACAGCGGGGTCTGCGGCAGCGGCGAGGGCGGCGCGATCTCCAGCGACGGCGGCTGCGGCTCCTGCTCCCGGTGCCACAGCTCCCCCGGCGGCTGCTCGGCCGGCTGCAGCAGCACCGCGGTGGCGCGCGCGGCCACCGTACCGCCCTGCACCACGCTCACGTCCGCGACCCGGATCCGCCGGCCGTCGCGCACCCGCACGGTCGGGGCGGTGGTGTGCTCGAAGCGCGCCGCGCTGAACAGGTCCACGGTCAGCCGCACCGGCACGAACCCGTCGGTGGCGTGCGCGCGTTCGAGCTCGCGGGCCAGCAGGCCGGTCAGGGCCGGGCCGACCACCTGCGCCGAGGACCACTGGCTGGCCGCGAACGGCGTCGGGAAGAAACCGCCGTCCACCTCGTCGAAGTACGCGGGCACATCCACCACGGCACCGGCTCCCGTCCACTCAGGTTGATCGATCCACTTCTTTTCAGACCTAACACACGCGTGAAACCCGTATCAATCCAGGGCCCGCTGGCCGGGCCGATCCGGGGCCCGCCGGCCGGGCTGGCGGCGGTTCCGGATTAGCCCGCGAGACCACGGGTACGCCACCGCTATGGTCCGCAATATCGACCGGCTGCTCGGCACCCTGACGCTCACCGTGCAGGTCCTGCAGGACAACGACATTCCCTGTGCGCTCACCGGCGACTGCGCGGTCTACGCGCGCGGCGGGCCGGTGACCGGCCCGCACTCCGAGGTCGATGTGCTGCTGCTGCCCGCGGACGTGGCCCGCGGGCAGCGCCTGCTCGCCGCCGCGGGACTGCGGCCGCCGCTGCCGGCCGCCGACGCCGAGCGGACCACGCTCTACGACCGCGATATTCGCGTCGATCTGGTGTTCCGCCCCAACTACCGTCCCATCACCGATGAACTGCTGGCCCGGGCGGAGCGGCTGCCCATCGGATCGATCGCCGCGCCCGTGGTGACCGTCGCGGACTTCCTGGTGGACGAGCTCACCGTGTCCGATCCACAGCGGCTGGATTTCACCCGGCTGCTGCACATCGCGCGGGAATTGCGCGCCCAGGTCGATTGGGGGCGGGTGCGGGCCGAAACCGCGGCCTCGCCCTATGCGCGCGCGTTCCTCGGCCTGCTGGACGATCTGGGTATCACCGACGGCCGGTGTGAACACGGGTCTACAGCGGTGTGATTCGCCCGAACCGGCCCGGGTATCCAGTTGTTATCGGCTCTGCAATACCCCCGGAGAAAGGACAGTGTTGATGCCTGTCACTCCGCCCGCCTACGACGACACCCGTAATCTCCCGGGACCGATTCTGGCCGCGGCCGGAATCGTCGCGATCGCTTTGACTTTGACGACCGCCGGCTACGGCGCACTCAGCTGGAGTGCGCTGTGCGGGCTCGCCGGCGCGGTGTGTCTGCGTTTCGGAATCGGCCTGATGATCATCGAACATCGCCGGCTCAAAGCCGCGATGCGGCGAGACGCCGCCCGTCAGGGAAGAGTTTGAGCATCTCGAGGGCCGAGTTTGATCTTCCGCTAATTCCTGGATAAAGCGGAACAGTCCATTCTCGCCGGAACTTTCGATCGGAAGTACTGGAAAAGCCCTGCTCGGGGGCGAATGCAACCTCTTGCCAACCCTCGTATCGCAAACTCATAGCACACCGAAAAATGCTCTGGCGCTGCGAATTCGATGTTGCAGATGTACTTGCATCTGCGCAATGCACGGTCATAGACTCATCGTGCAAGGCACCAATAAGGGGACAACCAGAGAGCCGAGCGGTGAATCACCGGCGATTCTTCGCCCACGGGTAGCCGTCGGCCTGGCGTCAGGGGCGTTCGAATGAATCAGCCAATCAACCTCAGCCGGCTCGGGTTTGCCGACAGAAGTCAGCCGGAGCAAACCTATTCACGTGAGACGGCAACCGCTTTCGTCATCCGCCAGGTCGAATCCACTGGAGCGGCCACTCGGTATGACTTCGACATCGAGCGGATCGTCACCACGGCGCACGCCATGGTGAACGACTGGGATCTGCACTGCATGCAACCGGAGGCGTTCTGGCGCATCGCCTCCAGTTTCATCAGGCAGTAATCCGAATCCGGCCGTGCCGCAGGCCGACTCGTCAGGTCGACGGCACGCTGATAGGGGCCTCGCGAGGGGCCCCTTATCCATGTGTACGGACCTTCCGTCCGCGGCTGGGGACCAGCCCGGAGCTCAGTCGAGCTCCGCAGCAATCCGCGCCAGCTCTTTGCGGGAGCGCTCCGGCGGCTCCGCCTGCACGCTCAGCTGATCCATGACCTGACGGTAGAGCTCCAGATCCTGGCGGCGATCCAGGTACAGCGCGCTGGTCAACTGCTCGAGGTAGACGATGTCGGGGAGTTCGGTCTCGGCGAAGCGGAGCATGGTGAACGAACTTCCCGCAGCCGCATGGCCACCCGCCGCGTAGGGCAGCACCTGGATGGTCACATTGGGCAATTTGGACATGTCGATGAGGTGCTCGATCTGGCCGCGTAGCACGCCGGGACCGCCCACGGGACGGTGCAGCACCGCCTCGTCCAGCACGGCCCAGAAACTCGGCGCGCCGTCGCGGGTGAGTAGCTCCTGGCGGCGCCGGCGCAGCGAGACGCGGCGCTCTCCATCCGCATCGTGCCCGAGGGCGACGATCGAGCGAGCGTAGTCCGGGGTCTGCAGCAGACCCGGGACCAGCTGACCCTCATAGGTACGAATGGATTTCGCCGCGTGCTCGAGGCCGAGATAGGTTTCGAACCAGGGCGGCAGCAGGTCGCTGTAGCGATGCCACCATCCCGGCTGATTCGCCTTGCGGACCAGTTCGAGGAACTGCTCGCGCTCACCGGGATCGTCAACGCCGTACAGCGCCAACAGATCCCGGATATCGCGCTCCTTGAATCCGGTCCGCCCCAGTTCCAGACGACTGATCTTCGCGTGCGAACCGCGGATGTGGTCACCCGCGGCCTCGCGTGTAATTCCGCTGAGTTCCCTCAGCTTCCGTAGCTGGCTGCCGACCGCGATACGCAGTGCAGTCGGGCCACGTTCGGCGACAGCGGAATCCGCCCGATCGTGGGCAACGGGTTCTGCGATCATGGGGTCCACTCCGATGCTCGGGTTTGCCGGCAGTGGACTCACAACCGCTTGTCGCGAACCACCGCGCCGATTGCCAATGCTACCGCTCAGCGCGCGAGGTCGTCGAATTCTCCACTCTTCGCGCCGCGCAGGAACGCGTCGATCTCGGGCCGCGTGTACACGATCAGCGAGCCCTCGGGGTCTCGGGAATTGCGCACGGCCACCTGCCCATCGGCCATGGGAGCCATCTCCACGCAGTTTCCACTGGGATTGCTGAAGGTGCTCTTGCGCCACAACAGGTTCGAGCGATCGATCGAGGTTGCCGAGATGTCCGTCATTTCAGACTCCTTGCCAGTACCGCCCGCAGACGGTGGTCCCAGTACTTGCAAATGTTCGATCAGGTGTACTTACAGTTGCAACCGCAAGCACGACGATAGCACGCAGATTGCTCGCTATCGATGCCTCGGAGCGGCACATCCTTTGCAACACAACAGATTTGATCTTGGTTCACCGGAAAGCCAAGCGAAGTTGCGAAGGATTTCAGACAATCCCGGCTAGTTGGTCCCGTTCGTCCGATTACTCCGGGAACCATGCGTCCGAAAAGTCACGTGACGCGGACATCCTGCGAGGGCAGTGGATTATCCTGCGGGGACAGCGGATTCGAGACCCGTGGCGACATCGGTTCGCATCCGCAGAGATTCCGGGTCGCTGCCGCGGAGAAACCGGGTCACGCCCAGGGAGACACCGGATTCGAGCGTGCAGATGTGCTTGCATCTGCACGATCCGAGCTCCTAAACTCGGTGGATCATCCCCCTAATCGGCCAGAGGCATCCCATGACGCAGATGCTCGTCCGTTCCACCGATGTCGCAGCTCGCGACGATAGTCCCGGTGATTGTGCGGTCGAACCGCGCACCCTCACCTATCGTCAGGCCCGCACCATCCTGCGCGCGCACGATCAGCACTTCGCGTGCCGGCAGTATCTGGCGGCCATAGCCTATCTGTCTGCGGACAACGACGTGGACTGAGTGCACCGGGCGCGCGCACTATTGCTTTCGCGTGTCCACGCCCGATGACCGATCAGAGCGCGACTTCCCTTGCGCGGCACCGCCTCCGGCGAGTACCCCGGAGAAGGACATGCCATCACGTGGAAGAGCGCCGCGATGTTACTTACTGCCGCCCACGAGTTGCTGACGCAGCTTCAGCACGCGCAGATCTTCGATCCGACTCCAGAGACGCCGCCGGTGGCCGACAAGCTGCTGCGCCTGGTCCGGTATTTCACCTGGTTCGTGCTGCTCTCCGGAGTGCTGGCCATCACCTACGCGGGTGGCCGCTTCGCCTGGGAGAAGTGGAGCGGCGGCGGGGTGCAGGCACCCAAGCAGGTCGCGGGCGCGCTCATCGGCGGCATTCTCGCGACGAGCGCGGGCACCATCATGAACGCCGTGATCGGGCAATAATTTCTGCCAAGCGGGGTTGTCTGAGACGAAACCGACCCGTCGGATTTGAAACGGGCGTGATCGGGTCGGTCCAGCCCCTTCAGGCCGTCGCGGCCACCTCGCCGGCCGACTCGGCCCCGGCCGCGCCGACCAGTTCCTCGAAGCGCGCCACCACCTTCCGGTGGTACATGCCGAACAGATCCTCGAACAGCGCCAGCTGCGCCTGACTCGGCCCGCTGTCGGACTCCCACACCGCGACCAGCGCCCGCCACACCAGCACGTGCAGATCCGGCGAGACCGCGAAGTAGGCCTCGACCGCCTCCGGCACCTCCAGCACCATCTCGCCGATGGAGTTGAGCACCGCGCGCTGCACCGTGTGCCCGAGCGCGGTGAGCAGCCGGCGCAGCAGCCCGAGCTCGATGCCCAGCATGCGGTGCGGATCCGGGTCCGCGCCGCGCGCAAGGGTTTCCAGTTCGTCGATCTCGTCCTTGAGGACCGCCGGATCGAGGGCGCGCTCGCCGCCGGTGTACGCGAGCAGCGCCTCGAGCGCGATGCCGCGTTCCTCGTCGACGATATTGCCGAACATGTCCGCGGCGATCTCCGGATCCGGCATGGACAGCCGGAACAGCCGCCGGTACACATCGACACCGCCCTCGGCGCGCACATCTCGGATGACGAACCCCTTGCCGCGGTACGCGTCCACGAATCCGTAGGATTCGAGGCGGCCCAGAATCAATTGCGCCGTCGCACGATTCAGGTCGAATTCGTCGGCGACCTGGCGGACGGACGGCATCAGACCACCGGGCTCGTACTCCCCGGATGCCACGCGGCGTGCCAACTCGTCGGCAACGTCGGCGACGACCGTCCGGTCTCCCATCGTGTCACCTCTCCATAAATCCTCGACTACGTCCCAGACAGTCTAGGTGGTTGTTCGATCAACTGCACAAGTCTCGAAACTGGCAAGAGAAAGCACCGGACTGTTCAGTATCTTTACGAAATCCATACGGCATGGGGTTCCGATTCATGCGGTTTTCCGCCCTAGGCTCCGAGCGTGGTTTCACCGATCGACGTAGCCAAACGACTCGTGCTCGGACGCCCGTTTCGCAGCGATCGGCTCGGGGAGACCCTGCTGCCCAAACGACTCGCGCTGCCCATTTTCGCCAGTGACCCACTGTCGTCGGTCGCCTACGCCACGCAGGAGATCCTGCTCATTCTGACCCTGGGCGGGCTGGCCTACCTCCATCTCACCCCGGTGGTGGCCGCGGGCGTGGTGGTGCTGCTGGCGGTGGTGGCGCTGTCGTATCGGCAGGTGGTGCAGGCGTATCCGTCCGGCGGCGGCTCCTACGAGGTGGTGGCCGAGAACCTGGGCGCGCTGCCCGGCCTGGTCGTGGCGGCGGCACTGCTGGTCGACTATGTCATGACCGTCGCGGTATCGGTGGCCGCCGGAGTGGACAACATCATTTCCGCCATTCCGGATCTGAATCCGTACCGGGTGGCCGTCAATCTCGCATTCATCGTTTTCCTGACCGCGATGAATCTGCGCGGCGTCCGGGAATCCGGGCGGGCTTTCGCGATTCCCACCTACGGATTCGTTCTCGGCGTGTTCGTGCTCATCGTGGTGGGTCTGGGCCAGACACTGCTCGGGCACACGCCGGTGGCGGAGAGCGCGCACTATCAGATTCACGCCGAGCAGGTCGGGCTCTCGACCGCGGGCGTGGCGTTCCTGCTGCTGCGGGCGTTCTCCTCCGGATGTACCGCGCTGACCGGCGCCGAGGCCATCTCGAACGGGGTGCCCGCGTTCCGGAAGCCCAAGGCGCTCAATGCCGCCCGCACCATGACCGCCATGGGCATCATCGCCATCGCCATGTTCTCGGGCGTCACGGCGCTGGCCATGGTCACCAAGACCCGGGTGGTCGAAAATACCTGCGATCTCATCGGATTCGAGGGCGACTGCCGGACCGACGCGCAGAAGACCGTCATCGCGCAGATCTCGGCGGCGGTGTTCGGCGGGCACAGCGTCGCCTTCTACTACCTGATGGTGACCACGGCGCTGATCCTGATCCTGGCCGCCAACACCGCATACAACGGCTTCCCGCTGCTGAATTCGATCCTGGCGCAGCGGCGCTACATGCCGCGGCAGCTGCACACCCGCGGGGACCGGCTGGCCTTCTCCAACGGCATCATTCTGCTGGCGGTGGTGGCCGGCGGGCTCATCTACGCCTTCGACGGGTCCACCACGCGACTCATCCAGCTCTACATCATGGGCGTGTTCACGTCGTTCACACTGTGCCAGACGGGCATGGTCAGGCATTGGAACAAGGAGCTGCGCACCGTCGACAGCCCGGCCGAGCGCCTGCGAATCCACCGGGCGCGCTTCATCAATGCCTTCGGCGCCTGCTTCACCGGGGTGGTGCTGGTGGTCGTCATGATCACCAAATTCACCCATGGCGCCTACCTGGTGGTCATCGCCATGCCGGTGCTGGTGGCGATCATGTGGCTGATCCACCGGCACTACTCGTCGGTGCGGGCCGAACTGGAGATCGACCGGGACGATCTGGAGACGCTGCCGGGGCGGGTGCACGCGCTGGTGCTGGTGTCGGGCTGGCACAAGGCGACCCAGCGCGCGGTGCAGTTCGCGCGCGCCACCAGGCCCGACACCTTGACCGCGGTGACCGTGAACGTGGACGACGCCGACACCCGCCACCTCGCCCAGGACTGGGAGACCTACCAGGTCGGGATTCCGCTGAAGGTCATCGAATCGCCGTATCGCGAAATCACCCGGCCGGTGCTGGAAGAGATCAAACGCCAGCGGAAGTCGCGGCCACGTGATGTGGTGAGCGTGTTCATCCCCGAGTACGTGGTCGGGCGCTGGTGGGAGAACCTGCTGCACAACCAGAGTTCGCTGCGGCTCAAGGCGCGGTTGCTGTTCGAGCCGGGGGTGATGGTGACCAGTGTGCCGTGGCAGTTGCGTTCCTCGCACGCGCGGGCCATGCCGCGCGAAGCGCACACGGCCGGTGAGATCCGGCGCGGTATCACCGGATCCGGCGATGCGGCCTGAGCGCTAGCGCGCGAGCAGCCGGGAGACCGTGACGAAGCGGTAGCCCTGATCCTGCAGCGCCCGGGCGATGCGGGGAATGGCGGCGAGCGAGGGACCGCCGGTCGCATACATGGTGTGCAGCAGGATGATCGAGCCCGGGCGCACCTTCGACAGGGTCTCCGCCACGATCTGGTCGGTGGTCGGCGCCTTGCCGGAGTCGGGCTCGACGTCCCAGGTGACCGTGGTGCGATCGTGGCGGGACAGGTACCAGGGCAGGGCGAAGAGCTTCTTGCCGTTGGGCGGCCGGAACGTGATCGGGCCCCGGTAGCCGGTTTTCGCGATCTCGGCGTCGGTGCGCTCCACCTCATCGCGGACGAAGCCGGGGGTCACGAAGACCATGCGCTGGTGGTGGTAGGTGTGATTGCCGATCTCGTTGCCGGAGGCGGCGATGGCCCGGCCCTGGCCGGGATGGGCAGCCAGTTCGCCGCCGATGAGGTAGAAGGTGGCCGGAATGCCCACGTCGGCAAGGGTTTTCAGGATCTCGGGGGTGCGCTCGCTGGGGCCGTCGTCGAGAGTCAGGGCGACGATCTTGTCGGTGGTGTCGACGCGCGGCACGATGCGGCCGGCCACCTGGTAGGTGCGTGAGTTCATCAGGGTGTACAACCCGACGGAGATCAGGGCCAGCACCACCAGCGTGAGCGCGCCGCCGATGAGCAACCTGCGTTTCATCCCGTTCCTACGCCTCGTCCTCGCCCCCTGCGCGCTCGAGGCTACCTGCCCAGCGCTCCGACCACCGCCAAACCCGTTCCAGGGAGTCGCCCAATTCCACTCCGGCAGTGGTCAATTCGTAGGACTTGTCGGGCTTCTTGTCCACCACACCGGCTTCCACCAGCCGCTGCAGTCGCACCGACAGCATGCTCGACGAGCAGTTGCCCATGCGCCGGCGCAGTTCCAGGAAGCCGAGCGGGCCGGGCTCGAGTTCCCAGATCACGCGCAGCATCCAGCGCTGGCCGAGCAGGTCCATGGCGGCCAGTAGCGGGGTCGCGGAGGCGTCGGCGCGGCTGTTGGCGGGGGGTGGCTGACTTGCGCTTCTCATTTCGAAGTACCAATCTAGTACTTCTGGATTAGAAGCAACTCACTGGATGGAGGTCGCTGATGGCGACAACGGATACCGGGCGGCGCATCGTCCTGATCACCGGGGCCTCCCGCGGCATCGGTGCGGAAACCGCGCGGGTGCTGGCCGCCCGAGGCGACCACGTGGTGATCAACTACCGCGAGAAGCGCAAACGCGCGGAGACCCTGGCCGCCGAGATCGCCGCTGGGGGCGGCAGCGCGTCGGTGGCGGGGGCGGATATCGCCGACCCGGACAGTGCGCGGTCCCTCATCGACGGGGTGATCGCCGAGTTCGGCCGGCTGGATGTGGTGGTGCTCAACGCCTCCGGCGGATTGGAACGCGACGCCGCCCCCGGCTACGCCATGCTCCTCAACCGCGACGCGCAGACTCGCCTGACCCGGCTCGCGCTGCCGCACCTGCCCGAGGGCGGTCGCATCGTCTTCGTCACCAGCCACCAGGCCCACTTCTCCCCCACCCGCGAGGTCCCGCCCGGCTACGAGCCCATCGCCGCGAGCAAGCGCGCCGGCGAGGATGCCCTGCGGGCCATGATCGGCGAATTCACCAGCCGCGGTATCGGTTTCACCGTGGTGTCGGGCGACATGATCGACGGCACCATCATCGTGCGCCTGCTCGAACGCCGGGACCCCGATGCCGTCACCACGCGGCGCGACCAGGGCGACCTGCCGACCGTCGAGGACTTCGCCACCGCCGTCGCCGACGCCACCACCCTCGAAACCCCACCCGGCCACACGGTGTACGTCGGCGGACAGGACTACCTCTCCGAGGCGGGCAGCGCACCGGCCACCGCGCAAGGCTGACTCTCCGTCCGCGCCTCGGCGTGGCGATCCGCCCGCGCCCGAGGCGGCACAGCAGGCCGATATCTCCCGAAGCGGCGCGTCAGGCCGGATGTTCGAAGGGACGAGGTGGCGGGCACTGGAACATGGCAGGCGGCAGGCGAGGGTCGGGGTCCGGCTGGGCGAATGATGGCGTGTCGTGGCGAGACTCGCCGGATGGGGTGCGAAGTCGGCTCGTGCGGCGGAATCCGCTGGCCGGGCCGGGGGCGGCGGTGACAGCATCGACGGATGCCGCATTGGATCGAAGTACTTCCCGCCTTCACGCTCGCCTGTTTGATTCTGGCTGCGCTGCCGGGTCCGGCGACCGCACTGTTCCTGCAGCGGTCGGTGCGGGACGGCCGCGCCGCCGGACTGGCGGCGGTGGCGGGCAATGAGATCGGCATCTTCGGCTGGACACTGGCGGGCGGCGCGGGGCTGTCGGCACTGCTGGTGGCCAACCGGGTGCTGAATGTGGGCATCCATCTGCTCGGGGCGGTCGTGCTGGTGTGGCTCGGCATCCAGGCCTGGCGCGGATCGCGGGGCGACGACGCTTTCGGCGCCGCGCTGACCTCGGCCCTGCCCGGCGGCCGCACCCCGGCCTCCGCCTTCCGGGCATCGCTGATCTCCATTGCCGCCAACCCGAAGGCCGCGGTCTTCGGCCTGACGATTCTCCCCCAATTCCTACCCGCGAGCGGCCCGGTCCTCCCCACGGTGCTGATCCTGGCCGTCATCCAGCTGGCCATCGACACCACCTGGTGCATCGGTGTGGTCCTCGCCGCCGACCGAGCCGGAACCTGGCTGCGCCGCACCGGAATCCGCCGCCGCATCGAACGCACCCTCGCCGCCATCCTCGTCGGCTTGGGTCTCGGGCTCGCCGCCGACGCCCGCTGACCACGGACCCTGCGCACCGCCAGCGCGGCAGCATCCGGTGGAGTTTCAGCCGCAGCATCCGGTGGAGTTCACAGGAAGCGAATCAAGGGGGACGAAGAGGTGGTGTTCGGCGTGGCAGGAGGCGGCGCGCAGGACGACCATGGTGGTATCGGCGGGTGCGGATCGGGCGCTGAGCGGAGGTGGTGTGGTCATGGTGAACGACGTGGAGAAGCGGTGGAACGATCCATCGATGTTGCGGCATGCCACCACCTATGTGCTGGCCGTACTCGGCGGGACCGCGGTTGTCGCGGTCGTCGTGCTGGTCTGGGCGGCGGCGCGACCTGCATGCCTGAATGCCGGGTCGAGTCTGTGTGATGGCACCTCGCGGGTTGTGGTGGGGCTGGGACCGGGTGGGGTTTTGCTGTTCGGGGGGATCGGGGCGTTGGTGATCGCATTCCGGGCGTGGCGGGCAGAGCGGGCGTGGCCGATCTGGCAGGGGGCGGCGTGGTTTCTGTTCACGATCATGGTCGTGTACCTGAGCATTGCCGGGACGCAAGGTTAGGGGATCAGACCGGGCAGCGGTCGGCTTCGGCGGAGGTGTCGTGGCGGGGTGTCGGCGGGCTCGGGGCGCACGTCGATCCACGGACCCAGCATGGCCTTTCGCGGTTCGAACCACAGCTCCGAGGACACGGCGCGCGGCGGTGGCGGGCGCAGCGGCAGGCCCGGGCGGTAGTAGTAGTCGCAGGGATGCGACGGTGTCGCTTCGAGACCCTCGGTCATGGCGTCAAAACCCTGTCAGCTGGCGGAATCTGGTGATCGAGTCGGCGTCGCGGTCGGCGTGGACCGGGCAGTAGTGCTTGGGGTCTGCGCGGTGTCCAGCGGCGGGCCACAGCATTTCGGGCGCTTCGGGCGGCGGCAGCCACGCGGGACGTTTCCCGGCCACGCGGCGGCGAGCGGCCTGGATTCGGGGGAAGAAGTATTTGACCGAGTCGGGTGTCACCCGGTTCATGGCCGACAGTGTCCGGCACAGCCGGTCGAAGCGGCGCTGGTTGCGGGCGGTCCAGGTGAACCCCATGGTGTGGCGGATCTCCGGATCGCACAGGCCGATGGTGACGAACCGGTAGAACTGTCCGCCGGCCGGACGGATCAGGTGTTCCCACAGCGGTTTCGGCAGCTGCCGCACCAGGGGGAACGGCGGCACCGGCACGGTGTCCACGAGATGGAAGACATCCCGGGCGGCCTTGGTCGGTTCCAAGGTGTCGCGGCACATGTCGCGCCAATAACGTTGGAAGGCGGGCCAGCTCGGCGGCACCACCCGCATGCTCATGCCGTACAGCTCGTACCAGCGGTAGTGCTCGCACCAGAGTTGTTCGCGCTCGCCCTCGCTCAGCCCGCCCATGAACAGGTCTGCGGCGCGCAGGTTCTGGGCGAAGAACACCGCGTGTGCCCAGTAGAAGGTGCCGGGATCCAGGGCGTGATATCGGCGCCCGCGCGCGTTGACGCCCTTGATGTCGCGGTGGTATCCGACGATCTCGCGGGCCGTGTCGCGGGCGCGGTCGCCGTCGAACACCCCCCGTAGATCGGGTACAGCGAACGCAGGATCCGCTGATAGAACTCGTCGTGGATCTCGGAGTGAAATTCCACGCCGGCCCCGAGCCCGGGATGCATGTTCTGCACCATGCCGACGAACAGGGCGCTGGGCAGAAAGTACAGCGACCCGAAGGTCTTCCAGGCCAGCGTTTCCGGCCCGAGCGGCAACGGATCGCATCGAAGGGGGTGCGCCGGTTCCTTGCCCTGGTCCGACACCGCGCTGTGTGACACCATGTTTCCACGCTGACACGACTGTTCACTCGCATTCAATTCGCATTCCGAATCTCGCCCCGAACGCCATGACATCGAAACGCCGCACCCCGAAATCGCCTGCGCCACCGCCGCGCCGCACCCCACAGCAGGAACGCTCACGCGCCATGGTGGCCCGCATTGTCGATGCCGGGCAGCAGGTGCTGATCATCCACGGCTACGACGGCGCCTCCACCAATCGGATTGCCGCCGCGGCGAATATCAGCCCTGGCTCGCTGTATCAGTACTTCCCGAACAAGGACGCGGTGGTGGCGACGATGATCGAGCGCTACACTCGCGAGGTGACCGAGCGGGTCCGGGCGCGGGTGCTGTCGAATATCGGCAGACCGCCGGAAGTGTCGGTGCCGGAAACCATTTCGTATCTGATGGATGCTCTGGGCAATGACCGCGAGCTGCTGCGCGCAGTCGTCGAGCAGACGCCGCGGCTGGGTGCGGACGGGCCGGTGGTGGCGTTCGAGCAGCAGATCGGTGAGCTGGCCCGGGTGGCGCTGGCCCTGCGGCCGTATCCGATTCCGGCCGAGGTGGACGCCGATGCCGCGGCCTGGATGCTGGTGCGCACGGTCGAGCATCTGACCATCCGCTACCTGCTCGACGCTCCGCCCATTCCCCGCGAACGGTTCCTGGCCGACATCACGCGGCTGATCCTCAACTTCTTCCGGGAGCCGCCAGTGCGAGCAGAACGCGAGTAATCGGAAAAGATGCTCTTGACATCCTCTCGACCTCGAAGGGCCGGGATTCCGAGCGGACCGCTGCGCAGCCCCTCGGTGGGTTCCTGTTTCACAGGGATTTGCTTCCCGCTAGCCGGAAAGACTGACGGTCCCTCCGCAGGCGTTTAGCCACTCCGCTCGTCCAGCGGCGTGAATGTTCTTCGCGGCGTTCACATCCCGATCGTGGGTGGTGCCGCACGTGCACGTCCATTCTCGAATATGCAAAGGCTTCTTCCCGCTTAATGCTCCGCACACCGAGCACAGTTGCGTGGACGGAAACCAGCGGTCGACCTTGCGGAAGACACGACCATATCTTGCCGCTTTCTCCTCCAGCATGCGACCGAACATGCCCCACCCCGCGTCGTGCACCGACTTCGCCATACGAGTCCGCGCCAAACCTTTGACACACAGATCCTCGACATAGATCGCTTGGTTCTCGCGAACGATCGCCGTGGACTGCTTGTGCGCCCAATCGAGGCGAGAATTCTTCACCCGGGCGTGAACCTTTGCGACACGCCCGCGCGCCTTGGCCTGATTCCTGGAACCCTTCTCCTTGCGGGACAAAGATCTTTGCGCCTTGCGGAGCTTGCGTTCCGCGCGCCGCAGGAAACGCGGGCTCTCGATCGTCTTGCCGTTCGACAGCACCGCGAACGCCGTCAGCCCCAGATCGATGCCGACCTCGGAGTGCGATCGCGGCAGTGTCACCGCCTCCGCCTCGACCACGAACGACGCGAAATACCGGCCAGCCGGATCCTTGATGACCGTCACACTTGACGGCTCCGACGGGAGCTCACGCGACCACCTGACCGGCACATCACCGATCTTCGGCAGCCTCAACTTCCGGCCGGATGTCACCGCGAACCGTGCGTTCTTCGTGAAGCGGATCGACTGCCGATTGTCCTTGCGGGACCGAAACTTCGGCTGTCCAACCCTTGTGCCCTCGCGTTGGCCGCTCGTTGAGGTGAAGAAGTTGCGGTAGGCGGTGTTCAGGTCGGCAAGCGCCTGCTGAAGAACAACCGCCGACACCTCCCCGAGCCATTCCCGCTCCGGGGTCCGTTTCGACTCGGTGAGCCGCTTCGACAATTCGCCATCGCTGATCCGCTGGCCAGCCTGAAACGCTGCCTGACGTACCCGCAATGCATCATTGAACACCACACGCGCGCATCCGAATGCTTTCGCCAACGACTTCTGTTGTCCCACTGTGGGATACAGGCGGAAGTTGTACCGAAGCTGCACCCCGCGATCTTACCGTCGGTTTATGACCGGATGCAGCAATATTCGAACTGGCATGCACTGCGACTTCTAGCTTGCACACATGGCCTCAGTAGCCCTGGCGATCACGTGCTGGCCGTTGTCGGGGATGTCGCGCAGCGGTGCGACCTCCAGCGCGTGGGTGCGGCCGCCGAGGCGTCCGCGCCGTTCCAGGAGTGTGACCTGTTTCCCGGCTTCGGCCAGCCAGACCGCCGACGCCAATCCTGCCAGTCCCCCGCCGATGACCACGTAGCGCCGCGGATCGTTCATGTTCGCCCCTCGAACCATAGCCTGCACCAAGAAAGCTACGCCCGCCGTGCCCGGGGCATGCGCGAATTCGGTTACCTCACACAGGGAATGCCGCCGGTATCCATCTGCGACAGGTCGGTGGCCTCGGGCGCGTTGGCGCCGGGGGCGGTGGCCGAGACCGGGACGGGCGGGGTGGTGGAGGTGGCCGGGGTCCGGGTGCGGGTGGCCGAGGTGGTCGGATCGGTCTGGTCGACCGGCACATTCGCGAGGGGTCCGCTGCGGGCGTCGCTGCCGAGGGTGAGCTGGACGGCCTGGGCTTCCACGGCCGCCGAACCGGTGGCGGTGAGTCCGAGTTGGGCCGCGAGGGCGGTGGCGGCGGATTCGGCGCCCGCGCCGTAGGTGAGCGTGGTGGTGTCGCGGGCCGCGCCGGTGGTCGCGGCGCCCTGCGTGAAACCCCGTGTGGCCAGGGCCTGTTCGACCTTGGCGGCCAGGCCGTTCTCACCGGAGCTGTTGACGACGTTCAGCACGATGCCGGTGGCATCCGGGATGGCGGTGGTGGCGGGCGCGGGTGTGGTGGTCGTGGTGGCGCCGGAGTCGCCCGGGGACAGCAGGTTTCGCACGATGCCCTTGATCTCGTCCGAATCCACGATATTGATCGACTCCCCCGCGTCGTCGGTGCCGAAGTCCTTGACCGGCAGCGTGTACAGCGACAGCCCGTCGTCGAGCAGCGCGGAGGCCCGCTGCGCGAACGACAGTGGGTCCAGGCCGCTGTCGATGGCGGTGTTCTGCTTGGCGATATCCAGCAGCGCGCGCAACTTGCCGGGACTGCTGAGGGTGCCGCCGTCCTGCAGCTGCCGGGCCAGGGACACGATGAAGGCCTGCTGGCGGCGGGTGCGGTCCAGGTCGGTGAACAGCGGCTGATCCGGGTCGCGGCGCTGGCGCACGAAGGCCATGGCCTGCGCGGCGTCGATCTGCTGCTTGCCCTTCTTGAAGTTGGCGCCCGAGTAGCCGTCGGAGGTGTCCTCGTTGAGGCACACGGTGATCGGCTGTTCGGCCTCGGCGATCTGGAAGAAGGCAGCCAGGGTGATCTCGACGAAATGGTCGACGGGCACATTGCCGAGGAACTTACCGACCGTATTGCTCTCTGCGAGGCGGCCCGCGTCGCGGGACTTCTGATCGAGTTCCAGCGGATCCTTGACCCCGGCGGCGGCGAGCTTGTCCTTGGCCCGAGCGTAGGCGAATCCGTACGCCTGCTTGATCTTTCCCTTGCACGGGGAGGTGGCGCACGACGCGGGATCAAGGGTGACGTAGTCGTCGCGGGGAATGGAGATGGCGGTGGATTTGGAGCCGTCGCCCGGAATGTGCACCAGAATCAGCACGTTCGCATTGAAGCCGCCCTCGCTGTCGTCCCCCGCGTGCAGCGCGTCGTACATGTCCTGGGGCAGTGGATTGCCGTGCTCGTCGAGGCGGCTGTCCAGGCCCATGACGAGGATGTTCTGGGTCTTGCCGCTGGATTTGGGGCCGTCCGGAGTGACACCGGAGATGGTCAGGCCGCTCAATTCCTGATGGTATCTGCGCCAGGCCGCGCCGGTAGCGGTCAGCACCGCGACCGCCAGCAGGGCCATTGCCACCCGCCCGGCCGCCAGCGCCCGGCGTGTTCGCTCGGGGCGTTCACAAGGGCGGCGGGCGGCGGGCGGGCGGGGTCTGGACCGGCTGGGTCTCGTCGACCTGCCAGGCCTCGTCGGGCGTAGCGGCACCGTGGCGGGGTCGTACGCAGCCGATTGCCTCCCCCGACGATCTCGAGCATGCGTCATGCCCACCGAGACTAGACGGTATGAGGGCCCACTGAGTTGGGGCCGGAGGCCTCGTTCTGCAAAGCCGCGTGGGTTGCCGGGGTGAAACTCACTTCGGTAGAGCCACATTTGCAGGTCAGGAGGCCCCCGGTGAGTATCGAGCGTACGAGTGTCGGCTTGGATGTGCACGCGTTGTCGGTGGTGGCGTGTGGGATCGACAACGAGACCGGGCAGCTGAGCAGGCAGCGATTGTGTCCGGATCCGGGACAGATCCTGGCGTGGCTGGCGGGGTTGGCGGGGCCGGTGAAGGTGGCTTATGAGGCCGGACCGACCGGGTTCGGCCTATATCGGGCCTTGAGCGCGGCCGGAATCGAGTGTGTGGTGGCCGCACCCTCGAAGCTGCAACGCCCGGCCGGAGACCGGGTCAAGACCCAATGCCGGGAAGTTTGGCTGCTGGAGTCGTTGTCAAGCTGTGTCGGCGAAGTCGAGGTAACAGGGCGGGGCTCCGCGTAGGACGGACGTC